>CAZOZF010000023.1:0-15825 GCA_964584205.1 uncultured Verrucomicrobiota bacterium | reverse complement strand
GGCGGCGGAAAATATCTTGGTTCACGCGTTATTATGGCTGTGTCCTCCACCGGAAAAAGTACAGCGCACGCCAACTTTTTCCCGTCTCATTCCGCTCGTATCCTACCAGACCGTTCAAAAATTCCCATCCCCGTTGTGTGTCACCTGCCCGATCATGCGACCATGACGCCAGGGGAAACACCGAGCCGTGCGCCGGCCCATTCGTCTGACTGCCCCACCGGGCCAACCCCCAAAGCACTTCGCTTTCAACACCCGCCGGACTGCGTTCCCGCTGGTAGAGCGTCCACAAGGGCGACAGATTCCGCTCAATCGCCGCAGTGTCATGAAACGGCCAGAGATCCAGAACGCGCACCCGCTTCAGATTCGACTCCGACCGCTCATAGGAAACCAGGGGCCAGACACTGACATACCGGCTGACCACATTCGCAGGAGCAGCCAGGGAGCGTGTAGACTCGGATGTGAAAAGCGGAAATACACGGAAGCGGTTAAAGGTCACGGGCGGGCAGGTTTCATGCCGATTCCAGACAAGCGGCCAAAGCCAGAACCGCCGATCATCCTGGGCCGTGGTCCGACGCCCATAAAGAGGCCAAACATATAACTTATCCTGGTTTTTTGACTTTTCCGTCTGGATGAAAGGCCAGAAGTAAACATTCTGGGCGACATTCTTTCCCACGGTATGCCGGAAAAACGGAGGCAGGAACATCCAGGTTTCTTCACGATCCGTTTTGGAGTGCCCATAGAAAGGAAACAGCATGTATCCCTCACCGCGGTTGCCGGGGTGGTCGCGACGAACCGAGGTCCAGAAGGGCCAGAGAATGAATTTGCTTTCGCCTTCGCCCTTTTTTTCAGACCGGCCGTAAAAAGGAAAAACCCGGAACCGGTAGAGATCATCGCCTGTCGTTCGCGACACAAAAGGCCACAACCAGTGATCCGTCCTGAGATCATTCAGTTCGCTGTGGGCATACAGGGGAAAAAGCACAAACTCCATGCGGTCCCGCCCGAACCAGTTATCCACCCGCCCGCCCAGCGGGAACACGGCCCCATAATCCTCGCCCGCCTTGTTTCGGCCAACGGCGAGCAGGGGCAGAAACCAGAAGGCATATTGGGTATCGGGTTCCGTCGGACGCGGCCCCATATAAAACGCGGTCAGGAACCGCCAATCGGTTTCCCCTTTCCAATGCCGGATATGCGCCACAGGCCACAGAATATCGAGGCTCTCCTTGCCGGTCAGCGCGTCATGCTCATAGGTAAAAAACGGCCGGACCGCCTTCACGGCCGGCTTCAGATCACCTTGCTCCCTCCATTCCAGAAGGGGCGCGGCGTGAATCCAGCCACCCCAGGCCATGATAAAACCCGCCAGAAATATAAAAGGTAGTTGTTTCACGATGAAAAAATCGTCACTCCATCATGCCTGAACGGCAAAATACTCATTGATGGCCTTTTCTTTCCCGAAGATCGCGGCGATCAGTGCGGCGCGAATCCACATGCCATTGCGCATCTGCCGCCAATAGACAGCACGGGGATCATCATCCACATCCACCGATATCTCCTGCCGGCGTGGGAATGGATGCATAATCACGGCATCGGGCTTCAAGAACGCCAGCTTGTCCCGGGTAAAGCAGTACCGGCTGATATCAATCTTCCGGCTTTCGCCGGCTGCGTCCCATTCGTCCTGGATGCGCGTCATGTAAATCGCATCCCCCATCGGGATCGCCTTGTCAAAATTACTCATCACCTCATGCTTCACCCCGGCGCTCCGCAGCAGCCCTAAGATGTCCTCCCCGATCTGAAGTTCTGCAGGGGCGACGAACAGCATTTTAACATCCCGGTAATTGGTGAGCAGCCACGCCAGAGAGCGGACGGTTCTTCCGCGCGCCAGATCGCCGACAAAGACAATGGTTTTGCCGTCGATGCTTCCCCGTTTTTCAAAGCTCCGCTGAAGCGTATAGATATCCAGCAGAGCCTGTGTGGGATGCTGATCCTTTCCCGATCCCGCGTTGATGATCGGAACCGGCCGTTCCGTATTCGAGAGCAGCCAGGCCATACGTTCCGCCAGGCCGCCGATCTGTGAACGCATGACAATGAGATCAAAGTACGAACTGAAGGTGCGCACCGAATCCTCCTGCGTTTCCCCCTTGAACTCACTGGAGGTGGCAGTATCACGAACCTCCCCGATGTTCATGCCCAGGATCTCGCAGGCCGAACAGAAGGACAGGAAAGTACGACTGCTCGGCTGGCTGAAATAAAGCATCGCACGCTGATTGGGCAGGAGGCTGCGCAGGAAGGTCATCCCGGACTCCTTCTTGGAAATCCGCCGGATATGAGTAGCCAAGGCTCCCAACTCCTCCAGCCGTTTCCGATTGAACTGCTGGGCTACAAGAACATGGTACTCACGTCCGTCATTCGCCAGATAGCGGCCTTTTTCGCCCAGTTCCAGATCTCGAAACGAATCCCACGTGATGTCACTCAACTGTACCGTCATCGTGATCTCTCCTTATGCACTCAGGGATGCAACCATAACCGCCTTGATGGTGTGGACCCGGTTTTCGGCCTCGTCAAACACCCGGGAGAACGGCGCCTCAAACACATCATCCGTCACCTCCAGAGGCCCGATTTTCCGGGTCAATTCAGTCTGGTAATCATGAAACGCGGGCAGACAGTGCAGAAAAATCACCTGCCCGTCCTCCAGGTGTCCCGTGCGCTTCATCAAGTCCATGTTGATTTGGTAAGGACGAAGCAGCTTCAACCGCTCGTCAAATTTCTTCTCCTCACCCATCGAGACCCAGACATCGGTATACACCACATTGGCGTCCTCCACGGCCTGGAGGGGATTGGTGCTGACGGTCACACTGCCGCCTCGCGCGGCGGCCATATCGGCCGCTTCCCGGCAAAGATCCGCCGGGGGTGCCAATTCCGCCGGGGCGCAGTCCACAAAGTGCATCCCGGTGCGGGCACACCCGATCATGAGGGTATTCGCCACATTGTTCCGGCCATCGCCGATATAGACCACCTTGAGCCCATTGAATGTCCCGAAATGCTCGCGAATCGTCAGCAGATCGGCCAGGACCTGGGTGGGATGCCAGTCATCCGTCAGCGCATTCCACACAGGAACCCCGGAATACTTCGCCAGTTGCTCAACCGTCTCCTGCTTGAAGCCGCGGAAAGCGATGCCGTCAAACATACGCCCCAGCACACGCGCCGTGTCGATGATGGATTCCTTCTTTCCGAAATGAATATCGTGGGTGCCCAGATACTCCGCCCCCCCGCCTTCATCACGGGCGGCGACGGTAAAAGCGCAGCGTGTTCGCGTTGACGACTTTTCGAAGATCAGCGCAATATTTTTCCGGCGCAGCGAGTCACCGCGGATCCCGAGGTGCTTCTTGCGCTTGAAATCTTCCGCCAGATTCAGCAGATGAAACAGCTCAACGTCGGACAGATCATCCAACCGTAATAAACTGCGACCCTTTAACGATACCGATTCCTTCATCAGTCACTCCTTCTTACGGCGCCTTCCACACACTCTTGCGGCCGCCGCCAAACACTTCCACGCTCGGGGCATTGGTCAACGGGACCATGATCGCCACTTCCACCCGGTTGGTTCCATACAGATTGAAGGACGGCTCGTTATTCAGCACGGACAAGGCTATTTGATTATTCCCCTCATGCTTGAAGAATCCGAGCGCAGGGTCATCCTCCTTCGTAATCCCGAGCCCGATCCGTTTCTGTCCGCCCCGGTCGAAGAAGCACAGGCTGGATCCCTTCCGGTCGGTGGCCAGGGCTGCCCTGTCCTTCCCGCTATCATCACTGAAATTAACGGTTGCCGCCTCCCCATACAATCCGATGCCCGCGCGCTTCATCTCGCGCCGGTCGTAGAAAAACAGGCTTGCCCAGTCATCCCGGGAGAACAAGGCGGCGCGTTTCTTTCCCTGCGGATCACGCAGCACCAGGCCCGGCCAGCCTTCCATCATCCCCAGCACCGCACGTTCGTTCTGTCCTCCATCAAAAATCGCGAGGGCAGGCTCGCTCCGCCGGGTCATTCCCACCCCCATCCGCTGCTGTCCCTGTTGATCAAAAAAGATCAGGCGCGGCCCGCCCTCGGCAATCCCGAGCCAGGCCCGCATCTGTCCATCCGGATCCCGAAGCACAATATGGCCGGCGTCAACCTGCCGGAACCGGCCAATGGAATTGTCATCACCCTGACTCGAGCCCATGACAATACTGACCCCCGCCACCACGGCTAAAAGTCCCGTGGCCCACCTGAAAAATCGCGTCTCACGTTCCAGACGCTTCACACGCTGTTCCATTCCTGCCAATACCGTTTCCTGCGAATTCATGCATTCCCTCCCTATGCCGAATCTAGTTCAACTCCTTCATCACCGCAGCCGCCAGAGCCTTCTGGCCGGCTAAACCACTTCGCTCCGCCAAATTCAAGGCCTGTCGAGCCGAGCCCATCGCCGCCTCCCGGTTCCCGGCCGCGAGGAGGCTTTGTGCCGAACGGATCCGGCAATCAAACGCCTCCGCCCATTTTTCCATCTTCTCGAAATGTTGCGCAGCACCATTCAAGGCCGACACCATGTCCGTGAACTGCCCCGCCTTCTTCAGCCAATCGGCCCGGCTCAGCTGGAGTGCCCCGACATCGCCAACCAAGACCCCGGCCTGAACCAACCCCACCGCAACCGCTTCGAGCCGGGCTTGAATGATGGCAGGAGTCTTCCCCGACACCGCTGATTTTGCAGCCCGGTGAAGTTCCAGCGCGCCCTGACCCTGTCCTGACACCATCGCCGCCTCACTCTGCAGAAGCAAAGCATGAACCCGTCCCTCGCGGTCCGCGCCCGCCTGCACCGCCTGCCGGGCCAACTGCCCGCTCTCGTCGGCCTTTCCGGACAACCGCGCCGCCTCCGATTCAGCCAACCGTATTCGTGCGGCCTCCTGGCCTTTCGTGCCGGCCAGTTCAGAAGCCTGGCTCAACAACCCGCGCGCCTCCTCCAGTTTTCCAGCCCCCATCCTGCACAGGGCCAGATTATAGGCGTTCCGTGAAATCTCCACACGGTTATCACTCAAACGGGCCCGCTGCAATGCCTTCCCATAAAGCGCATCCGCCCGCTCAACCTCACCTCTGAGATAAGCGGCATTGGCTCCCTCGGCAAGCCCCTTAATCTCGGGATCCAGCGTAGACGGCTTCGGGGTGGAGCACCCGGCAACAATCACAAGAACAGCCATCAATCCAACGACTGCCCCCTGCCCCCTGATTCCTCTCTTCACGGCTGCCTCCTTTCGCCTGTTGCAGGCAAAGGCAGTTGCAGAGGCGTGGTATCAGCGGCCTTGTCGCCCGCCCCGAACAACCAACTCTTCTGGAGCCCCTCCACTAAAACCTGGGTTTCCCGGAACATGGATTCCGTCTGCAGCAAAACGGCCTGGATATTCGCTACCTGGCCAGTGAGCCCACCGGTCACACCCCGCACATCCTGCACCACCCCGGCCGTGCCCTCGGCGATTTTCGGAAAGCTGGCGGCCGTATCTTTCAGCGATTTCGACAAGTCCTGAATGTTCGTCACCACCCCGTCAATTTTCAGAGCGATCAGAGGAAGCTGCGCCGCCGTCTGCCGGACATCCTTAACGATTCCGTCCACGTCGCGAGCCCATTCCGGATCGCCGATCAGACGGCCCGCCGTTCCCTCCCGGCGCTCCAGCTGCCGGGTCACGGAATTGACATTGGAGAGAATCCCGCTGACCTCATCCAGCATGGGTACAGCCGCCTGGCGCAAATCATCAATGATCCGCTTGGCCGTCTCGATTAATTCCACATCCTGCACGCACTTGATGTAATCACCGGACTGCAATACCGGCTGGGATGAGACGCCGAGGGTGATATTGACAAACGAGTCGCCCGCCACCTCGAACTTTTTACTCACCTTGGCGATCGAGTCGCCGCGCACAAATTTCCCGAACTTGCCCTGCAGGATCAGGGTCGTCTCAATACCGCCGTCATCGGACGGTTTGATTTCACCCACCCGGCCGGCGAGGGTGCTGAGGATCCTGACCTCGGCGCCCTCCTGCAAACCATAGGTTCCTTTATCCATGTCGAATTTTGTCTTCAACACCAGATTCTTATCGAACCAGCCCTGGGCATGTCCGGCGGCATAAATCCCCACGATCAGCAGCCCCAGACCGAGCAGGACAAACCCGCCGGCAATTTCATTCGCATAGCGAAACCTGTATGATTGAATCATCCGTCACTCTCCCGGCCGTTTGAGACGGCCACCAGTTTTTCACCATCCATCCGGAACCGGCGCACCGCCCCCAGGCTCCGGCATTCCGTTAGACGCTCATCTTCTGTCAACCAAAGCACCGCCACTCCCTGCCGGGACGCCTCGCAAACGGCCTCCATCAATTTGGGCGCATCAGCCTTGGGCGCCCCAAAAAGGGGGCGCTCCAGAATAATCAGGCTCGGGGTTCCAACCAACGCGCGAACCCACTCCAGCTTCCGGAGCACCATGCCATGTACGCGGGTCGGGCGGGCTTCGGGAACATCATTCAAGCCAAATCGACGGGCCAATCCCCTGACTTCCTGCATCACCTCACCCCGCGCCCTCCGGGTATGGTGACACTCCGCCAGGCAAAGATTTTCCATCACATCCAGATTCGTTACCCAACCGTAATGCTCATACACCCGCCGGATCCGGCCTCGTTCGATCGATTGCCGGGAGGCCTTCATCTCCGCCCAGTCCACGCCTTGAAATAAAACACAACCGGAATCCGGAACCAGAAGCCCCTGAGCAAGGGATGCCAGAGGAATGTGTTCACGCCCCTCTTCCAACCCCACCAAAGCGATCTCGCCCCGTTCCAGCGAAAAATCCATCTTGGAAATTCCACTGATCTGGGAGGATACAGGGCGAACCGTTACCCCCTTGAACTCCAAAATGACCGTTTGTTCCTGCATACCTTATTTCAAATATAGGTCAACACTGACACAATGACCGACACCACCAGAACCGCCAGCGTCGCCCGCACCACGGTCCGGGTCACCGCCTGGGGAATATCCGTCGCCACGCCTTCCACCGACAACCCTTCATTGGCCGCAATCACACCCGTCAGAAGGCCCGGAATCAGGGTCTTGGCCAGGATATTGTAAAAATCATATGAGGACACGCCCCGCACCACGCTCCGGGCAAAAATTCCCGGATCACCAGGGCCCGTTCCCAGGAACGCCCCGCAGAGGTACCCGCTCCCGAACGAGAACACCACGAAAAGCATCGCCAGACCAAACACCGAAAGCGCCATGGAAATCGCGCGCGGCATGACCAGGAAAACCAGCGGATCCAATCCCTGGGAGTCCAGCACCTCGACTTCGTGTCGCACTTTCATCCCGGCCAGTTCAGCCGCCATCGCCGTGGCGCTTCGCCCGATCACAATGAAGTTCACGAGGAGCGGCCCCACTTCCCGGACAATGACCGTAACCAGGAGCGGCCCAAGCAGTTCCGACTGACCAAGTCGCCCCATCCAGACCTGTGCCTGCACCACAACCGAGATACCGGTCAACAACGCCACAACCGCCACAAATCCGATGGCATCATATCCGGTGAAGACAATTTGCCGGGTCAATACCATCCTAACCGGCTTGGTCCAGGAGGAGGGACGAAACGCCAGCTGCACAATCGCCGTACTGATGGAGACAATCCATCGGATCCGGTGATACAGGTTGATCGAGCCTTGTCCTATGGATGCAATAAAAGACATGCCCAGAAGCTAACGGCGAGGCTTTCCTGCATCAAGCCTAATCTCTCATCGTTACAGGAATCCAAGCCCGTCGAATTTCGCCCTCAGACCGGAAGAAGCCTGTTTCAGGAGAACGGTCGTATATTGAAATTCCCGCCGCTCGGGATAATCCTTTCGAAGCCGGTCAAATGCCTTGGCGCGCAGGACATCATCCGTCACCGCCGTGTCGCGCAGGCGACGATCATCCGCCTCAATGTCATAAAGTTTCCGAACAACCTCCCGGAGCACCGCTTCGTCGGTTCGCCCGGCGGCATCGACTTCCACTTGAGGAACCAAGGCAGGGGGCATCAAGGGTTCATGCGACCAGGTGGCTGGAACCCCCAGAAACCGACAGGCCTCCCGGTACACCATGACCGTCCCCATCACCTTCCCCTCAAAGGAATGTCCGGCAATGTGCGGAGTGCCGATGTCCACCCGGGCCAGCATATCGGCGCGGTAGTTCGGCTCCCCCTCCCAAGTATCCAGAACCACATGCCCCACCTGTCCCGAGTCCACCGCCTTCAGGAGGGCTGGCGTATCGACCACCGCCCCGCGCGCCGCATTCAAAAAAATCAGCCCCTTTCGTGCCCGACCGAAAAAGTCAGCATCCGCCAGGTGAAACGTCTTGTCAGGCCCCTCCTTAGTCAACGGCACATGCACCGTAATAATATCCGACTCCGCCAGAATCCGGTCCAAACTGACAAAAGAATTCCCCTCCTCATTCTGGATTCTGGATTCGGGATTCGGGATTCTCTCTCTTGGCGGATCATTCATCAGCACCCGCATCCCCAGCGCCCGGGCTTTTTTAACCACGCGACTTCCGACATTTCCGACGCCGATGACCCCGATCGTCTTACCGTCCAGGGTGATTCCATGCCGTTCCCCGAGGGTAAGCAACGCGGCCGTGACGTATTCCGACACGCTGTTGGCATTGCAGCCCGGGGCGAAACACCAGTGAATGCCCGCCTCCTGGAAATACGCCAGATCGAGGTGATCCGTCCCGATCGTCGCCGTCCCCACAAAACGAACCTGACTCCCCGCCAGAAGCGCCCGATTGACCTGGGTGGTAGACCGCAGAGCCAGAATCCCCGCATCCCGGACATCTGCGGCAGAGATATCGCGCCCCTCCAGGATACGCGCCTCCCCCAGGGTGCTGAAGGCCTCCAGAGCAAACGGCATATTCGTGGCGCAAATAATTTTCATGAGTGGCATCCTTTTCTCAGCTCATCCAATATCCGCGATCCTGGAAACGGTCAAGTTTTATGAAGATTCCGATTACGATTATGATGGGGAGTGTGATATAGAAATCATCATGTTTGATTTGAATGCCTATCTTGAAGCGCGGAAAAGAATTGTTGAGGAGGGTCTCGAAAGAACGATGCCCCCCGAAACGACCCGTCCCGCCATCCTGCACCGGGCCATGCGCTATTCCGTCATGGCGGGCGGGAAACGCCTGCGCCCGATCCTGTGCCTGGCGGCCTGCGAATCCGTGGGCGGAAAGCCGGAATCGGCCCTCATGGCGGGCCTCGCCACGGAGATCCTCCACACCTACACCCTGATCCATGATGATCTCCCCTGCATGGACGACGACGAACTCCGCCGCGGTCGCCCCACCTCCCATATCATGTTCGGCGAGGCCAATGCCCTTCTGGCGGGCGACGCCCTTCTGACACTCGCCTTCGAATGGCTCGCCGGAATCCAGACACCCCCGCCCTATTCCCCTAACCAGCTTTCCCTGGAGCTGGCGGCCGCAGCGGGAAGTCAGGGCGTAATCGGCGGGCAGGTCGAGGATCTTTCCTCAGAAGGTTCGGATCCGGATGCCGGACTTCTGGATTACATTCACCGCCACAAAACGGCCGCCTTGATCCGGGCGGCAGTGCGCATGGGCGGGATTTGCGGCGGTGCTTCACCCGCCTCTCTGGACGCCCTGACTCATTATGGTGACTCTGCCGGGCTTGCGTTTCAGATTGCAGATGACATCCTGAATGTGACATCTACCCCGGAACAACTCGGGAAACCCGTGGGCAATGATGAACAGCTGAAAAAGCTGACCTATGTCGCGGTCCACGGATTGCAGACCAGCCGGAACAAAGCGGACGCCCTGATTCGTGAAGCGGTGTCCGCTATCCGAACTCTCCCGGGCGACCCGCAGCCCCTGATCGCCCTCGCGGAATACACCATCAAGCGCCTCTCATGAATATGCGGGTCATGGTTTTCCCCAATCCCGTCCCCTACCCGGATGCCCTAACGCTTCAAGACAAACTCGTCACGAAAAGGCAAGCGGACGAAATCCCGGACACACTCCTCATTCTGGAGCACAGCCCGGTGATCACCATGGGTGTCCGGACCAAGCCCGAGAATCTTCTACTCTCTCCTGAGGCCCTGCGCCACCGGGGCATCGAACTGTATGAAACGCCCCGGGGTGGTGATGTGACTTACCACGCGCCGGGCCAGCTGATCCTCTACCCCATCATGAAACTCACCGGGGCAGAGGCTGATGCGCACGCGTTCGTCAATAAGCTGGAGGAGATCGCCATACTCACGGCCGGTGCTTTCCAAGTCCCCGCCTTCCGACGAAAAGGGAAAACAGGGGTCTGGACCGAGTCAGGAAAGCTGGCGGCCATCGGCGTTCGTTTCAAAAAATGGGTTTCCTCGCACGGCATGAGCTTCAATGTGGATGTTGATCTGGCTGGATTCAATACCATCATCCCCTGTGGCTTACAGGGCGAAAAGGTTACATCCCTCAAGGCGATCCTGGGCCCCGCCTGTCCCACCATACAGGAAGTGCGTGCCGTCATCATGCGCCAGTTCGAGCGGGTAACTGGCCGAACCTGCATCCGGCATCCAGAACGGTAAACGCACCCTATTCGCGAATCTGACCGTCACCGCTAATGATATATTTATAGGTCGTCAGTTCTTCAAGTCCCATCGGGCCCCGGGCATGCAGCTTATCCGTACTAATTCCGATTTCGGCACCCATGCCGAATTCCGCGCCATCAGTGAACCGGGTGGAGGCATTGACATAGACCGCCGCCGACCCGACTTCATGGGTGAATTCCTTCTGAGCTTCGGGTGAATTGGCAATAATGGCGTCCGAATGGTTTGAACCGTAACGATTGATGTGCTCAATCGCCGCCTTCAGGGAGGGCACCACCCGGACGGCCAGAATCAAATCCAGAAATTCAGCCGACCAATCTTCCTCCGTCGCCGGAGTCATGGTCGGAACAAGTGCCCGTGCCGCCTCATCCCCCCTGAGCTCAACTTTCAAGTCACGCCCCAGTCGTGATGCCACCTTCGTAAGAAACGGCCCCGCCACGGCTTCATGCACCAGAAGGGTTTCCATCGCATTGCACACGCCCGGACGCTGACACTTTGCGTTTTCGCAAATCTTGAGGGCCATATCCAAATCCGCAGAGGCATCCACATAGGTATGACACACACCCTTGTAGTGTTTGATCACGGGAACACGGGCTTGTTCAACAACCGCGCGAATGAGACTTTCGCCGCCCCGGGGAATAACCAGATCCACCTTCCCCTCAAGCTGAACCAGTTCCCGGACGGCCTCCCGATCCGTTGTCATCACCAGCTGAATGGCATTTTCAGGAAGCCCCTTCTTTTCCCCGCCAGCCTGAAGCACCTCGACAATCGCCTGGTTTGAATTCAGGGACTCCTTGCCACCCCGCAAAATAACGGCATTGGCCGTCTTGAAACACAATCCCGCGGCATCAGCGGTGACATTCGGGCGCGACTCATAGATAATCGCAATCACCCCGATCGGGATCCGCGTCTTGAGAATCTCCAACCCATTGGGCCGAATCCAGCGACTGATGACCGCCCCCACCGGATCCTTGAGCCCGGAGACTTCACGCAGTCCTTTCGCCATGGCATTGATTCGCGAATCCGTGAGGGTCAACCGGTCGAGCAGGGCCGCAGACATGCCGGAAGCGCGCGCGGCCTCCATGTCTTTTCCATTCGCCTGCTTCAGGATCTCGCGGGAGGCTTCAATTTCATCGGCCATGGCCAAGAGAATCGCATTTTTCTTTCGGGCCGGAAGCCGAGCCAGATTACGCGATGCCGCCACCGCCTTCTCGCCCAACATCAGCATTTCTTCATGCAACCCCATACAGACTCCTCTCTTCGCCGCCTCTACAACGATGCCACCACAAAGGTTCCGACATCCTCCCCGCGTATCACGCGGGTGATGTTTCCCATTTTTCGCCCATCGGCAATCACCACATGACATCCCGAACGGGCGGCCAGTTCAGCCGCCCTCAACTTGGATCCCATGCCCCCCGTTGATAAATTTCCTTTTTGTCCCGTCACCAGCGCCAGTGTTTTCCTGTCGACCCGTTCAAGATACGAAACCCGGCGGGTTTTCCCATTGGCACCAGGAGCCCTCAATCCATCCACAGTGCTCAGGATAATCAATAAATCCGCCCGGATCAGGCGCACGACCAGAGAGGCCAGAAAATCATTGTCGCCGAGCTTGATGTCAGCTCTGATTTCCTCATCCGCGACCACATCGTTCTCGTTAACGATGGGAATGACCTTATGGCGAAGCATATTTTCGATGGTTCGGGAGGCATTGTTCTGGCGGATCGCATGGTTGAAATCGTCATGGGTGAGCAAAACCTGGCCGACCTTGCATCGTTTTGCTGAAAACAACTTGTCGTAGGCGGTCATGAGACGGGACTGCCCCACAGCCGCCGCCATCTGGAGATCCGGAAGCGCCGTCGGACGGCTGGTCATCCCAAGGGCTTCCATCCCTGCCCCAATCGCGCCGGATGTGACCAGAACAACCTCAATGCCGTTCTGCTGCAATTTCGCCATTTCGGCGACAAGCGCTTTGATACGACGGTGTTCCGGGCGCCCGGTCTTTTGAACCAGGACGCGGCTGCCGATTTTGACCACCACCCGCCGCGCATCCGCGATGCTCTGCCGTAATTTGAGTGCTGCTTTCATGACGCTACACCAATCGATGTTTGGAATTCCCCTGCAAAAACTGAAAAACTACCATAAAGGCGCTATTTCTGTCGAGAGGCAGCCCATCGGAAGAAGTTCCGGAGAATCGCGAACCCGTCCGGATAGGATTCTGTCGCCTCTTCAGGATGAAACTGAACCCCGAAAAAAGGACGCAAGGCATGGCGGAAAGCCTGCACCCGACAAGCCGGACTGCTCGCCAATACCACCAGATCCCTGCCCAATTTCTTAATTTCGCTTCGATGGAACTGTTGAACCCTGATGATTTTACGACAGCCTGAAAACAAGGGCTCCCGTTGAAGCACCGTCACCGGATAAACGCCCCACTCCTTGTATTCCCCAGGATGATACTTGGGGTTGTGGTCAGGTTCGTCCGCACGTGTTCGCCGCATGATTCCCAAAGTACTGCCGAAGATTTCAGCCGCCAACTGGTGGCCGCCACAAATTCCCAATTGCGGAATATCCGAGGTTAGAACCACCTGTTGGTACGCCTTGGCCCGGCGGACATCATAATCCTCAAACGGGGTGGATGAGCCGCTGTACACAATAGCCCGGGGCCGGAGCTCAGCCAGCATTTTCAGGGAGAGTTGCTTATAATGAATCATCAGGCAGAAATCGCCTGAGGTTTCCTCAAGAATCAACCTCTGGCGATGCCAGTTCCCGGATTGGTACTTCTCCGCCGTTTCCATCACCACATAAAGAATCATGAAAGTTTCACTCCAGTTGAACTTCCCAAAAGCGTTAAATTATGCAGCACTGCCCCCTGTTTTGCCAGTCATTATGTTTTCGCTTAATAACTTTACGACCCATCAGGCGGACGTTAAACTTTCCGCCATTCATGCAACGAATACGGTCCATCATGTTGATTCTCGCGGTAACGGGATGCTTCTGTCAGCCCGCATTCCCCGAATCCCCCGTCACCGCCCATTTTTCAAAGGATCGGGAAAAGCTCCATGCCGGAGAGGCCTTTCTGCTGACCTTGGAGTTTCGAATATCAGGAGATGCCCTGGACAAGGAGGTCTCCATCGCCTCACTTCCGCCCCCGGGGGATCTTCAAATACGGTCATTTGAGGAACTACCCAATAAAACCGTTGTCCAGGGGGCGAAATCGACCGAAATCCGCAGGTTCCGGACCTGGGCCCGCGTAATAAAACCGGGCTCAATCACTCTGGCTCCCCGTCTGGATGGGACCCTGATTCAAACCAGCCGCACCCTGTTCATCATGCAGCAAGTCCGCCGGCCCATCCATATTCCCGTTGAACCCTTCACCATGACCGCGCTCCCCCTTCCGACGGCTGGTTGCCCGCCCCGGTTTTCTGGACTGGTTGGGAATTACACGTTCAGCGTGAAGGCCGCTCCCTTGGATATCGCCGCAGGAGACTTGATTACCCTGAGCTTCGTGGTGGAAGGCGACTGGCTACCCGAAACCTTCAACATTCCCCAAGCGGTTTCCCTTCCAGGACTCAAGGTCTATGATTCCAAGCCTGTTCCCTCCGAAAGCAGCCCCACCCGGCAAGTTTTCCGCCAGATCGTGATCCCTCAGGAAGATTCCCTCAAGGCTCTTCCGGCCTTCGCCCTGACCTATTTTGACAGCCGTGAATCCCGTTACAAAGCTCTGATTTCAGGCCCCTTCCCCATCACGCTCCATGCTGAGCGGATCCCCACCCATCCGGTCTATGTCCCCACACAGATGCTCACGGGATGTACGGCTCAGAATTCAATCCATCCGCCCACAGAGCCCTCATCCCCTCCGGATTCATGGTGGACCAGAATAGGAACCCGCTTACAGGGTCGCCAGCGCATGATTATCCAGGGGACTACGGAAACGACGGTCCGATTCGCCCCCTCCGATTCCGCCCGCGAACTTTTCACCCTTCAGCCCGGAACCCCTGTGACCATGGATTCATCCAGCGATGACTGGATGCGAATCTCCTGTAGTCAGGGCATCGGCTGGATCCCGGAAAAGAACGCGAAATAAGAACGAAGATTACCACCCGCTTCGCTTGAGGAAACGGAGGGAATCGTGAGAGGCAAAGAAAAATGTTGCGGCATTTGTATGCGGCGAGTACACCGCATAAAAATTCCGCAACACCGTTCCTCGAGGAATACCCGAGCTGGCGTAGTGCAGGGGTTCTTTTGGCCTTCCTCCCGAGGAGGTGTTGCGTGATTTTTTCGAATGGGGTACTCGCCATTCGGAAAAATCACGCAACATTTCTACTCTTCCCTCCACCTCTCCCTCTCCGTATCTCCAGCGAAGCGGGTGGTGATCTTTGTTTTGAGGGACACTACACTAGAATCTGGCCATGGCGCGACGGGTTTCCTTGTCGGCGTCCTTGCGGCGCAGGGTATTGCGTTTATCCTCGTCCTGTTTCCCCTTGCACAGACCGATTTCCACCTTGGCCCAGCGCTTCAGAAAATACATTTTGAGAGGGATCATGGTGTACCCCTTGGTGGCAATCAACCCCTTGAGCCGTTCAATTTCACGGCGATGCAACAACAAGGTTCGAGGCCGGGTGGGTTCGTGATTGAAGCGGTTCCCGCACTCGTAGGGGGCAATATGAACATCATAGAGGAGAACCCGCCCGGACTCCTCGATTTTGGCGTACCCGCCTGTCAGGGTGACATTCGAGGCCCGAACCGATTTGACTTCGGTTCCCAGGAGCTCAATCCCGGCCTCAAAACGATCCACGACAAAATAGTCGTGGAACGCCTTGCGATTGGTTGCGGCCTTTCCCGCTTCTTTCTTGTCCTTAGCGGCCGCCATAGGTCACTGCCGAAGCATCAATGGCTGGCAGCCGAGGCGGGAGCGGACGGGTCAAAATAGCCGATTTCAGCAGTCAATTTGCCTTCCACGATTTCGCGAAGGGCGATATCAACCTTCTCTTCATTCTGGCTGAGCGGCTTAAGATAAGGACGCATGCCGGCATTCAGCTGGCGCACGCGACGGGAAATCATATTCACGAGCAACGGGACCGAGCCCATCTTCAATTTTGCTTTTTCAATCAGTTCAGCATTCAAAATCCACCTCCGTATATAGAAAAGTAAACGGGGCGCAGTGTATGCGCCCCGTTTACACAGGTCAACCGTTTT
>CAZOZF010000022.1:0-25235 GCA_964584205.1 uncultured Verrucomicrobiota bacterium | reverse complement strand
TGCCGCACCGAGGATTACCCGTCGGCACATCCCCTGGCCGGACTCGACTTCCAGTCGGAGATTGAGCAAAAGGCATTTGAGGCCGGGGGCCGTGGATGGAAAGTCCCAGCGCAGAATCTCATAGATTTCATAGCCGGAAAGGTCTCGCCTGGGATTCATGATAACTCCTGTAAAACAGGTGTTGCGGCGGTTGACTTGAGCGCCCTTTTCCCGAAATTTGTCCGTGAAGAGCTTATAAGTGCCTTTTCGAAATGGAAACAGGATGAGCCGTTATTCGTTTCCGAACAGGCGGTTCTGTTGGCGCCGGAAACACGAACCTCTTCGCCAGTGCGAATACGGCGCCATGAGAACTATGAATCCGTGGCCGTAAAGAATCTGATTCCCATCGGAGAAGGGGCGGGCTATTCAGGCGGAATCACAAGTTCGGCGATCGATGCTATCAAGGCGGTCGAATGCCGTTCAGCACGATAGTTCATTTCTGTTGCGCCAGCCGGGTGATCTGGGGCATGCTCACGCCGTGCGGTGAGAATTATGGCAAAGCAGCGTCTTGATATAGCCGTGGTTGAGCGGGGATTGGCGGAGAGCCGGGAGAAGGCGCAGCGCCTCATTCTGGCCGGAGCCGTCCGGGTTGATGGTCAGGTGGCTGACAAGGCGGGGCGTCCGTGTGATGCCGACGCTGTTATTGAGGTTGAGGCCGGCGAGAAATTCGTCAGCCGTGGCGGCGGAAAACTGGAGGCCGCCTTTCAGGCTTTTTCTCTGGATGTTGCCGGGTTGGTTTGCGCGGATATCGGAGCGTCCACGGGCGGCTTTACCGATTGTCTGCTCCAGCACGGGGCGGCGAAGGTGTATGCCATTGATGTGGGGAAGGGGCAGATGGACTGGCGGCTCCGCAATGATCCCCGTGTGGTGGTCCGGGAGGGGCTGAATGCCCGGTTTCTTTCAGAGCGTGATATCCCGGAACGGTTCCAGTTTGCCGTGGTGGATGTGTCATTCATCTCCTTGACCCTGATCCTTCCGCCTGTTACAAAATTGATTGCGCCGGGCGGTCAAATCGTGTCCCTGATCAAGCCCCAGTTTGAAGCCGGGCGTGAACTTGTCGGCAAGGGCGGTGTGGTGCGTGACCCGGCGGTTCGCGAGGATGTGATTGAACGGATCCGCCAGTTCGGAACCCGGACGTTGCCGTTGGACTGGATGGGATTGTGTGAGTCGCCCCTCAAGGGGCCTGCGGGGAATGTGGAGTTTTTGGCGTGGTGGCGGAAAATACTATGAAAACACTGGGTGTTATTGCGAACTGTGCAAAGGAAAGGGCACCCATGGTGTTGGCCCGCCTGCGCAAGAAGGCGGAATCCATCGGCCTGATTCTGTTGTCGGATACCGCGACGGCCGGCCTCATGGGGCTGAATTCCGAAGCCACTCCTTATGATGTTGCCCAGCAGGCTGATGTTGTCATGGTGCTCGGGGGCGATGGCTCCATGTTGCGTGTGGTTCGCGAGTTGGAGGGTCGTGATATCCCCGTCATAGGCGTAAACCTGGGCGCGCTGGGGTTCATGACCAGTGTGACTGAGAATGACTTGGAACGTGCTCTGGATTGTCTGGTTCAGAAGAACTACACCACCTCTCACCGGGTGATGATGGAGTGTTCGGTGCTCCGTGATGAAGCCGCCGTGGTGGGCTCATATCAGGCCCTGAACGATTCGGTGATTTTTTGCGGGGCCCGTGTGGGAACACTCCGGATGTCTGTGGATGGGCAGGAAGTGGGGGATTTTGTTTGTGACGGTCTGATTGTTTCAACTCCCACCGGAAGTACCGGGCACTCGTTGTCTGCGGGCGGTCCGGTGCTGATGCCCACTTCTCCGGCGGTTGTGGTGAGTCTGATTTGCCCGCATACCCTCAGCACAAGACCTCTGGTGCTGCCGAATGAATCCACGATTGAAGTCCAAGTTGTGGATCGGGTGGTCGGGGGGAGACTCTCTGTGGATGGCCAGATCGGCCAGTCCTTGGAAATCGGTGATACCGTTCGGGTTACCCGGAGCCGGAACGGCGTCCGGTTCATTCATCTTCCCGGGTACAATTATTTCTCAGTACTTCGTCAGAAACTGCATTGGCGAGGATCCAACGTCTAGTCGCCGCTATTCCAATTGTTTGCGGCTTTCGGTTTGGGCGCACTCATAGACGACCCGGACGGGGACATTGTGGAGGGTCGCCGCTTTCACGCAATCCTCATACTCGGGCGAGGCGGTGACGGGCGTTCCATGCCAGCGTCCGATCTTGGCCCGGATCAACCCGTATGCGGTCTCTACATCCAGAATCTCACGTTCCAGCATTGTCCGGCGGGTCAGGTGCTCGCGGATGCCGAATGTGGTGCTTTCGGTGAAGATCAGATCCAGCATGACCGGCTTGAGATCGGGGGCGCAGAGGACGGTGAGCAGGGTGGCGGGTCTCTGCTTTTTCATCTGAATGGCGGTGGTAAAGGCGTCATAAGCCCCGTCGGCCATCAGCTTTTGAACGAGCGCTCCAACCAACTCCGGAGTGGTGTCGTCGATATTGGTTTCCAGAACGAGGCAGATCTCCGGATCCTCAACCTTCGGGGACGGGGCCTCCAGCAGGGTGGCGCGCAGCAGGTTGGGGCGGTGATTGAGGGTGCGGCATCCGAACCCGTGCCCGACCGCCTTGATCACCCAGCCATCGGGCCAGGCGTTGAGGGTTTTCCAGGTCGTGAGCAGGGCCGCTCCCGTTGGCGTCACAAGTTCAAAGGGCTCGTCGGCATGGCAGACCGGAAAGCCCTTAAGTAGTTCCACGGTACCCGGCGCGGGATTGGGAAGCGTGCCGTGGGCGCACTCGATGGTGCCATGTCCCTGGGGGAGTGGTGAAAACCCCACTTGATCGATGTGCAGGAGGTGGAGCGCCTGACAAGCCCCAACCACATCCAGGATGGCATCAAGGGCTCCCACCTCATGGAAATGGATGTCTTCGGGGGTCTTGCCATGAACCTTCGCTTCGGCTTGGGCCAGACGTTCGAAAACGGCTATGCTCTGTTTTTTCACCGGCTCGGGAACGGCGCTTTTCCGGATACGGTGACGAATATCCGAAAGATGACGGTGCGGCGAGTGGTCGTGGGGATGGCTCTCATGGGCATGAACCGTGACGCGCGTTCCGTGCATTCCGTGTTCCGAGTGCTGCCGGGCCTCGAGGGAGAGGTGAACCTCACCCAGCGAACCGAGCGCCTCGTTCAGATCCGCAGGGCGAACTCCCAGATCGACGAGGCAGGCCAGAATCATATCTCCGCTCGCCCCGCCCACGCTGTCGAACCATAACACCCGCTTCACGGTTCACTCCTCACGTCTCACGTCTCACTTTCTTCTGTTTATCATTGCCGCCGCGACACCCGCACCGAATCCGTTGTCGATGTTCACCACCGTGATGCCTGGCACGCAGCTGTTCAGCATGGCCAGCAGCGCGGTGATTCCGCCCAGACTGGTTCCGTACCCGATGCTGGTGGGGACCGCGATGATGGGGCAGTTGGTGAGACCCCCGACAACCGAGGGAAGGGCACCTTCCATGCCGGCAACCACAATCAGCACCCGCGCCTTCTTGAGAACCGGAAGCTGATGCAACAGGCGGTGAAGTCCGGCGACGCCGACATCATAGACCCGCTCCACCCGGGCGCCCATGGCTTCGGCGACGAGGGCGGATTCCTCCGCCACGGGGATGTCGGTGGTTCCGGCGGATAGTACCACGACGCATCCAGCCGGTCTGACCCGCGTGCGTGTTTCCAGTGTGATCACGCGGGCGGCTTCATGGTACCGGCTTTTGGGAAACTCTTTTTTTACCGCGGCGGCCTGCTCCCGTGAGGCGCGGGTGGCGAGCACATTCTGGTCTGCCTCATGAAGCGCCTTGACGATGCCGGTGACTTGTTCCGGGGTTTTTCCCTGGCAGAAGATGACTTCCGGGAACCCCCGGCGGCGCATGCGGTCGGTGTCGACCCGGGCGTAGCCCAGATTTTTCTCGCGGGCAGCCTCAAGTTGGCGGAACGCCTTATCAGGCGTCAGTTTTCCCCCGGCGACGGCGTGAAGCAGTTGACGTAAGCTCATGGGTACAGGATGAAAGAGACGGGAGCGGGAATCAAGGGAGAAGTTCGAGGGAGTTCAGAGGATGCGAAAAAAAACTATTTCTTCTCATCACTCAAGATTGTACAAAAGCCCATGTCGAAATCTGATACCCGCTCGCAGTGGCGCCAACCCAGGGGGCTGCCCATTCTCCATGAGGATCGTGACCTCATTGTTGTCAACAAGGCGCCGGGGCTTTTAACCATTGCCACGGAGATCGACAGGGTGCGGACTGCGTATTACCTGTTGAACGACTATGTTCGTCGGGGCGTTGCGAAATCCCGGGAGCGTGTCTTTATCGTCCACCGTCTGGATCGCGACACCTCAGGGGTTCTGGTATTCGCCCGGACAGAAGAGGCCAAGCGGCAATTGCAGGCTCACTGGGAGACGACCGAGAAGCACTATCTCGCTGTCGTTCACGGAACCCTGGTCCGGAAAGAAGGAACCCTTACCTCATATTTGACAGAGAACGCCGCCTTCAGGGTCTATTCAACGCCGGATCCGGAAAAGGGGTTGCTCTCCCATACGGCTTATCGGGTGATCCGCGAAACGCCTGCATTCAGTGTGCTCGATGTCACGTTGTTGACCGGGCGAAAACATCAGATCCGGGTTCACCTGTCCGAGCTGGGGCACCCGGTTGTGGGTGATGATAAATACGGGCGGCCGCATGATGCCTCTAAATTTCTTGCCTTACATGCACGATCACTCGCCATCGATCATCCCTTCACCGGGCAGCGTATGATGTTCGAGGCCGATACGCCGGCCTATTTCGACCGGTGGTGGCGCGGGTGACAGGGTTAGTGCCGGTCCAACCGAAGCCGGATGGCACGGGCGAGTTCAATGGGCGTAAAGGGTTTGTTCAGCCATTCGGCAGCCAGTTCCGTGATTTGATGCGCGTATCCGTCCGGAATCTGGCCGCTCATGATGACTAGTTTTTGTGACGGATACCGCTCGAGGATCGCCCTGCATGTGGCCAGTCCATCCAATCCCTCCATGACCATATCCGTCAGCACCAAATCATAGGGCGGGGCTTTATTTTCGCATCCAGCCGTTTCAAATAGCGCTACCGCTTCTGTTCCGGAGGATACCACGGTTACGTCGTATCCCATTTTCGTCAAATACACCTGCGCCAGGAATCTCTGCCCGGGCTCATCATCCACGACCAGAATCCGTTCGGTTCCGCCCGGCAGGCGGCAGGGGTCTTTCTCTGGAGGACTCTCTTCTTCTGCGGTGACGGCTGGCAGGAAAACAGTAAAGGTTGATCCCTTGTTGGGTGTGCTTTTCACATCCAGAAATCCGGTATGGTCTTTAACCAGTCCATGCACCACGGAGAGTCCCAGTCCGCTCCCGCTCCGTTCAGTGGGCGATTTTGTTGAATAAAACGGTTCAAAGATTCTGGCAATGGTTTTGGCGTCCATGCCGCATCCCGTATCCTTGACTTCGAGTGTGACGTAGTCTCCGGCCGGTATCAGTTCGTACCCCTGATAGGGGTTTGCAAACATCATCCGGCTGGTGCTTATGATGACCTCGCCGTTTCCAGAGATCGCCTCCACGGCATTGCTTGTCAAATTCTCCAGTATTCGCGCCAGTCTCGATTCCGAGCCCTGACACCAGGGCGACTCCGACATCAATCGGGTTGATAGCGTCACATCGGGTCGTCTTGCCTGCAGGGCCTTGATGGGCTTCGACTCCAGCAAATGTTCGGCAACCCGATTTAAATTCGAAGACTTTTTCTGGAATTGCGCCCGTCGACCCAATACCACCAGATCACTGACCACGCTCGCCGCCCGCAGTGCTGAAGACTTCATCATATGCAGTGAATCCAGTGTGGCGGCGAAGTCTGGATCGGCGGGATTTCCGTGCCGATGAAGGTACTCGATTGCCACATCCGGCAGGGCAACAATGGGGCCTAGAATATTATTCAGATCATGAGCCACTCCGCCTGCCAGCACTCCCAGGGATTCCATCCTTGCGCTTCGTTCCAACTTGACCAGAAGCTCCTTTTCACGCTCCTCCGCAATTTTTCGCGCCGTTACGTCGCGAAATGACCACACCCGGCCATTCGGCTTGTTTTCGCGAATGAGAGGGCGCGATAGCCGCTCAAACACCCGGCCATTCTTGAAATTCAGGGTGTCAAAACTATCTTCCGTCGATTTGTATACTTCCTGGACTTTGTTAAGAAATTCTTGCGGATTGGCCAGTTGATCGAGAACATGGTGGAGCAGGGCGGCATCATCGCGGCTGGCGGTCAACGCGGGTGGGATATTCCACATTTCAGCAAACCGGGCATTGGCGCTTAAAACCTTGTTTTCGCTGTCGACAGCCAGAATTCCATCGGCGGTGGATTGCAGAATGGTGTGAAGTGAGGATTCGCTTTCGCGAAGTGCCTCCTCCATTTTCTTTCGTTCGGTGATATCGACAAATGTGCCCAAAATGCCGATGACCTGGCCTTGTTCGTCATGCAGGGGAACTTTACAGGTGTCGAGCCAGGCCTCTTTTCCGTCCGCCTGACGTTGCGGTTCAATAATATGATATTCGGCTGTATTACTCTCCATGATCCGTCGATCAGTGGCGACAAAGAAATCAGACTCTTCCTTTTTCCATCCGAGATCGAAATCGGTCTTGCCGATAATGTCGTCTGGAGAGTTCAGCCCCGCAGCCCTGGCAATATTGTTGTTGCAGCCGAGAAAAACTGAATTCCGGTCTTTCCAGAAAACGAAATCGGGAATGTTGTCGAGAATCAGTTTCAGGAATTTAGCGGCCTTTTTGCGTTCGGTAATATCCCGGTAGATCGACTGATAGGAGCCATCCGGCATCATCTTGGAACGCATTTCAACAACCACTTCCGATCCGTCGGGGCGGATTAAAACGCGTTCGCTAATGACGATTTCGCCTTTTTGTAAAAGGTCAAAGCGGAGCGGAGAGTCGAGGAGGCTCTTTTGCGTGAAAGGCAGATCGGTGATATGCCGTCCGATGAGATCATTCTTGGGCAGGCCTGTTATAGTGCTCATGCACTGATTGGCATCCGTGATAAGCCCCTTGGGGTCACCCAGAAGTATTCCGTCAACGGCGAGATCAATAAGCCCCCGATAGCGGCTTTCACTTTCCCTCAGAGCCGCTTCCGCCTTGTACTCCCGGGTTACATCTCTAAAGACCAGGATAACGCCGGAGATGTGGCCCTTTGAATCTTGAATAGGCGCTGCTGAATCGGCGATTTGGTGTTCGACGCCTTTCTTTGAAATGAGGATCGTGTGGTTGGCCAGGCCGACCGTTTTTTTGCTGGCGAGCACAAGGGAAATTGGATTCTCAACCGGTTCCCGCGTTTTGGCATTCATGATGTGGAAAACATCGTGCAAGTCTTTCCCAAGGGCTTTTTCCTCAGTCCAGCCGGTCAGGGCTTCGGCCACCGGGTTCATGCTGGTGATGCGACCTTTGTCGTCCGTGGCAATGACGGCATCTCCGATTGACGCCAGTGTGATGCGGAGGTGCTCTTCGCGTTTGCTGAGACGCAGGAGTTCCTCGGGCGAGCACGTTTCATTTCCGGCTGTGTTCAGTCGAGTATTCATGGATGTGTTTCCGAGTTCCCTCTTGACTTATCTGTTCAGCACTTAGCAAAATCCTATTCATTCTTCCAGCGCTAACTCGGGCTTTACCAATCGAAGAGCGTTTGTTGCGGAGTGATAGGGGGGGTGGGGTTTACAAACCCTTCATCGGCAGGTAAATCATCCTTTTGCCTTGCCGCCACTGCCAATTCATCACAGTGGGCATTCTCCTGATTATCGGCGTGGCCCTTGACCCACACCATTCTGACGTCATGGCGTTCCGCCAGGGTCAAAAGCTCATTCCATTGGTCGGGATTGCGGGCTTTTTCCCGGCCATTGCTCCGGGTCCATCCATTCTTCCGCCATTTCAAGGCATATCCCCCGTTAAACATGTCCACCACATACTTGGCATCACTGTAGAGAACTACTTTCGCCTTGTTGCCGTGGCGAGGGGGAACCGCCTTGAGCCCCACAATTGCCCCCATCAGTTCCATCCGGTTGTTGGTCGTGACCCGGAATCCGCCCGAAAATTCCTGTCGACACCCATTCTGGATGATGACAACCCCATAACCGCCTTTGCCGGGATTGGGCGAAGCTGCACCATCGGCATAAATGACGATTTCATCCGAGGTGAGGGGCTGTTTAATCACGTGACTCATAATGCGGGGAAGTATGACAAGGAAAGCGATGGAGAAGCAAGCTCAACACCCTTGAAAAAGTGCTGTTGACGCGAATGGGGGGGTTATGTATTGTCACTCCCCCGTTCAGTCAGCGGTGTTTGTGTCGGGGTCTTTTCTGGCACATTTTTGAAGCATAACCAATAAGAAGGAGTAGTAGAGATGTCGATCAAAGTGGGTATTAATGGGTTTGGGCGTATTGGTCGCATGGCGTTTCAAGCCATCTGCGATCAGGGCTTGCTGGGCAAGGCAATTGACGTGGTGGCTGTTGTGGATGTCTCGACGGATGCCGACTATTTTGCCTACCAGATGAAGTATGACTCGGTTCATGGCCGGTTCAAGCACACCGTGGCGACCGAGAAGAGTGATCCCGCCGCGACAGAGGCCGATACGCTGATCGTCAATGGCAACAAGATCAAGTGCGTCATGGCCACGAAGACCCCCGATGCCCTTCCCTGGAAGGCCCTGGGCGTGGACTATGTCATCGAATCCACCGGGTTGTTCACGGATTCCGAGAAGGCCAAGGGTCATCTCGCCGCAGGCGCCAAGAAGGTGATCATTTCCGCGCCCGGCAAGGGCGACGTGAAGACCATCGTCATGGGTGTCAATGAGCAGGAATATGACAGCGCGAAGCACGCCCTTGTCTCCAACGCCTCCTGCACGACCAACTGCCTGGCCCCCGTGGTTCATGTGCTGTTGAAGGAAGGGTTCGGCATCGAGACCGGCCTGATGACCACCATTCACGCCTATACCGCGACGCAGAAGACCGTTGATGGCCCGTCCAAGAAGGACTGGCGCGGCGGCCGTGCGGCGGCCCAGAACATCATTCCCTCCACCACCGGTGCCGCGAAGGCCGTGGGTGAAGTGCTTCCCGCCACCAAGGGGAAGCTGACGGGTATGGCGTTCCGCGTCCCGACACCGGATGTCTCCGTGGTCGACCTGACGTTCCGCACCACGAAGGATACCTCGATCGAGGAAATCGACGCGGCGCTGAAGAAGGCGGCTGGCAGCTATCTCAAGGACATTCTGGGCGTGGCGACGGAAGAGTTGGTCTCGACCGACTTTATCCATGATCCCCGTTCCTCGATCTATGATTCCCTGGCCACGCTGCAGAACAACCTGAAGGGCGAGAAGCGCTTCTTCAAGGTCGTGAGCTGGTACGACAACGAGTGGGGTTATTCCAATCGCGTCGTCGATTTGATCCGCTTCATGGCCAAAGCCGATGGCGTGAAGTAAGGTTGTGTAGAAGAATAATTTGAACAGAAGTCGCAAAGACCGCGAAGAGTTTTGCTTTTGCCGCCGGAGGCGGTAAAGCGAATTCCTCTTTGCGTGCTTTGCGGCTTTTGTTCAAGCTTCTTTTTTGTAAGGAGTTGTTGAGATGAGCAAAAAAACAGTACGCGATGTGAACATGAAGGGTAAGCGCGTGATCATGCGCGTGGACTTCAACGTGCCGCAGGACAAGGTTACCGGCGCCATCACCAACACCAAGCGCATTGAGGCGGCACTGCCGACCATCACGTATGTGCTGGATCAGGGTGGATCCGTGGTGCTGATGAGCCATCTGGGTCGTCCTGACGGAAAAGTGATTACCAAGTTTTCCCTGAAGCCGGTGGCCGAGTCGCTTGCCAAACTTCTGGGCAAGCCGGTCACGTTCCTGGAGGATTGCGTCGGTCCCCAGGTGGAGGCGGCGTGCGCGTCCACTGTTATGAAGCCCGGTGATGTCATCCTGCTCGAGAACCTGCGCTTCCATATTGAGGAAGAGGGCAAGGTCAAGAATGAGGACGGCACCTCAACCAAGGCCGATCCCAAGGCGGTCGAAGCCTTCCGTGCCAGTTTAAGCAAGCTGGGTGATGTGTATGTGAATGATGCCTTTGGAACAGCCCATCGCGCCCATTCCTCGATGGTTGGGGTGAACCTTCCCGAAAAGGTTTCCGGATTCCTGATGGGGGCTGAACTGGAGGCGTTTGCCAAGGTGGTCGACAATCCGAAGCGGCCGTTGCTGGCCATTCTCGGCGGGGCCAAAATCTCGGATAAGATCCCTCTGATCAATAATCTGATCGAGAAGGCCGATGAGATCATTATTGGCGGGGCCATGGCCTTTACCTTCAAGAAGGTGCTTCTCAACATGGAAATCGGGGCCAGTTTGTTTGATCCCGAGGGCGCCAAGATGGTCAACGACATCATGGCCAAGGCGAAGGTCAAGGGCGTCAAGATTCATCTTCCGGTGGATTATGTTTGCGGGGACAAATTCCCCAAGGACGCCTCCATGGAGGTGGCGGTGAAGTTGGCCGATGACCAGTCGGGAATTCCCGTCGGTTGGCTGGGTCTCGATGTCGGGCCGAAATCAAATGTTTTGTTCGCTGAAGTCATTGCCCGCGCCAAGACCATCATCTGGAATGGCCCGGCGGGTGTGTTTGAGGATCCGCGATTCGATGCCGGAACCAAGGTCATGGCCGAAGCCATTGCCAAGGTTACGGCGGAGGGCGCGGTCTCCGTGGTCGGCGGCGGCGATACCGCCACAGCGGCCAAGAAGTTCAAGGTGGTGGATAAAGTGACCCATTGTTCCACCGGTGGCGGTGCCAGTCTCGAATTGCTCGAGGGCAAGGTGTTGCCGGGTGTGGCGGCCCTGAGCGATAAGTAACCTAGTATCATTAACCCATAATCATTTTATACCATGCGTAAAAAAATCATTGCTGGCAATTGGAAGATGAACAAGCTGATCGCGGATGCCATTGAATTGGCGTCGGCCCTGAAGGCGAAAGTGGCGGACCGGACCGATGTTGAAGTGGTGGTGTGTCCCCCCTTCACGGCGCTGAAGTCCGTTGGGGACGTTGTGGCCGGCACCCAGGTGAAGCTGGGCGCCCAGAACATGCACTGGGAGAAGGACGGGGCCTTTACGGGGGAAATCTCGGCCGACATGCTTCGCGATACCGGTTGCCAGTATGTGATTCTCGGGCACAGTGAGCGTCGTCAGTTTTTTGGCGAGACGGATGCCGGCGTGAACCGAAAGGTCAAGGTGGCGCTGGCCGCCAACCTCACTCCCATTGTGTGTGTGGGCGAGACTTTGGAGGAGCGCGAAGCCAACAAGACCGAGGATGTGGTGACCACGCAGGTGACGAAAAGCCTGGCGGGTCTTGATGAAACCAGTTTTCGTCGCATTGTGGTGGCCTACGAACCCGTGTGGGCGATCGGGACCGGCCGCACCGCGTCCCCCGCGCAGGCGCAGGAGGTTCACGCCCTGATTCGCAAGGTCCTTTCCAAGATGTGCAATCCCGGCGCGGCACAGGCGGTTCGCATTCAGTATGGTGGCAGCATGAAGCCGGCCAACGCAAAGGAATTGATGGCGCAGCCGGATATTGACGGCGGCTTGATCGGTGGCGCGGCATTGGATGCGGCGTCGTTTTTGGCGATTGTGGACGCGGCCGTCTAAAGCGGTTCGTTTAAGCGACAGGAAGGTGAGTCATGGGTTTTATTCATGGGTTGTTGGTTTTTATCGAAATCGTTACGGCGGTACTTCTGGTCGCCATCATCCTGTTGCAGAAAACAAAGGATGAGGGACTCGGCCTGGCGTTTGGTGCCGGGGTGGGTGAAACCCTCTTCGGTTCCCGGGCCGGCAATGTGTTGACCAAGATCACGATCGGGTTGGCCGTGATTTTTCTGGTGGATACGCTGATGCTGGGCTATATCGCCGCCGGAAAGATTTCCACGGGATCCGTAACGGATCAGCTTCCGATGGAACGCTCCGCTCCTGCGCAGCCCGGCCCCGTTGGCGGTTTACCCGCGATGCCGTCGCCTTCGGGTGCCCCGGTTCAGGCACCGATCGCTCCCTGAGGTGAGGAACATGCCCCGTGAACATTCAACGTTGAATCGTCAATGTTGAGAGTTCGATGATAATGAGACGAAACATAAAGGGTCTGCTCTGGATTCATTCAGGGTGGATCCTTTTTCTTTGGGTGTTGGGCGCAGGACTTTCACGGGTTTCGGCCGAGTCTGTTTTTACGGCTGAGACCGGGCGGATTTCCGGATTCGATCCGGCCAGGGCCATGGATCTCGCCTCCCTTCAGGCTCTCAGTAAAATCTACGAGGGACTGCTTCAGTACAACTATCTGGATCGACCCTATCACGTTGAACCCTGTCTGGCGGAAGGATTGCCGGAGGTGTCGGCCGATGGGAAAATTTATACCTTTCAGATTCGACGCGGTATTTTTTTCCAGGACGACCCCTGTTTCACGAAGACAGGCGGGAAGGGGCGGGAATTGTGTGCGGATGACTTTGTCTATGGAATCAAGCGGGTGGCTGATCTCAAGGTCGGATCCACGGGGTATTGGGCCTTTCGTGACCGGATTGTCGGCCTGGATGAGTTCCGGGATCGTTCCGCAGCGGGGGGCGTGGATTATGAGGCACGCGTGGTGGGGTTGGAAGCCCCGGGCCGGTATACGCTGAAGATCAGCCTGAAGCGGCCGTTTCCCGCACTGCTTTGGATTCTCACAATGAATTACGCTTATGCTGTCCCCCGCGAGGCCGTGGATTACTATGGGAGTGATTTTGTTTCGCATCCCGTTGGAACAGGGCCCTATCGTCTCAAATCGCATGTTCACAATTACCGCCTTGAATTTGTGAGAAACCCGAAATGGAGGGAGACTGGCCGGATGGATCGCGATCCCGGGATAACTGAGGCACACGACCTGGCGGGCAGATTATTATCGGATGACGGGAAGCCTCTTCCGTTTATTGACCGGATTGTGAACTATGTCGTCACCGATTCCTCCACCCGGTGGCTGATGTTCCTGGATGGAAAGCTCGATGTCACCACCTTGACCCGCGATAACTGGGATGCCGTGGTCACGCCGGATCGGAAGCTTTGTCAATCGATGGCGGCTCAGGGGATTGTGATGGAGGCGATTCCATCGCTCGATACGGCCTATATCGGATTCAATATGGAGGATCCCGTGGTGGGGAAGAATCGTCTGCTGAGACAGGCCTTGATGGCGGCGTTTGACCGGGATCGCTGGGTCCGGTTCCAGAATGGACGGGTAACTCCTGCGACAGGTCCGATTCCACCTGCCATGGCGGTGACGGATCAGGCACAAAGTATGTTCCCTTTCAATTTGAGCCAGGCACGGGAACTTCTGGCGAGGGCGGGATATCCCGCAGGGAAGGATCCTGAAACCGGACGGCGGCTGGAGTTGACGCTGGAACTGGGGGCCGCTGATTCTGAAACCCGGGAGATGGCGGAAGTGTTGGCGTCATTCATGGATCAAATTGGGATCGTCCTTCTTCCCCGGTTCAACAACTGGCCTGCGTTCCTTAAATTAATTGAGCAACGGCGTGCCCAGTTGTTTTTCCTGACCTGGATGGCGGATTATCCGGATCCGGAGAATTTTTTCCAATTGTTTTACGGACCCAACGAAACCCCGGGGGCCAACCGGTGTAACTATAGAAATGAGGCTTTCGACCGGCTGTATGAGAAGGCCGGGACTTTACCGGAGGGCTCGGAAAAGCGTTCTGTTTATGTCGGTATGGAACAGATCGTCAAGGAGGATTGTCCCTGGCTTTTCCTCCATCACTCGATGACCGTGGTGCTCAGACATTCCTGGCTCGGGAACTACAAGCCTCATGATTTTCCGATGGGAATGAATAAGTATTACAGGATTGAAAGCCCAAAGGACTGATGACATAGCATTTCGCATTATGTCCGCTGAGCAATGTCAAAGACCGGCTAAAGCCGGTACACCAACGCCGGCAATGTTTTTCAGCCCGTTGGTGTACCGCCTTCAGGCGGTCTTCGGCCATAGTGAGAATTGCTGCTGACGACAAGACCGGACTGGCATAATCCGGTCGGATCTTTTATAAAGGGGGACTGGAGTTTCTTATGAGTGATATAAACACAATCAGGCAAAGTGTGGTCGACAGCATCAGCGCCCTTGAAAGCCTTAAGGCGTCTGCCGGGGTGATTGCCGCAGCGGGGGATGGCATTGTGGCAGCGCTTAAGGAGGGGAACAAGGTCCTCACGGCAGGCAATGGGGGGAGTGCGGCTGAGGCCCTGCACATGGCGGAGGAACTGATCGGCCGTTTTCATGCGGACCGGATCTCCTTGCCCGGCCTGGCCCTCTGCGCGGATGCCACGGCCTTGACTTGCATCGGAAATGACTACGGATTTGACGCCATTTTCAGTCGACAGGTTGAGGGACTCGGAAAGCCGGGTGATGTCCTCGTGCTATTCAGCACCAGTGGAAATTCCCCCAATATTATTTTGGCGCTTGAGGCGGCCCGGAAAATCGGGATGAAAACCCTCTGCCTGCTTGGCCATAGCGGAGGAAAATTAGCCGGTCAGGGAACCTGGGAAGTGATTATTCCGGCACCGGCGACGGCTCGAATCCAGGAGGCTCACCAGGTGGTTGTTCATATTCTTCTGGAAATCGTTGAGAAGGCATTTGTCAGGCCCTCATGAACGTGTTTGTTTCAGGCCCTCTGATGTTTCGGGAATTGATCCAGGCGATTACCGGAAAATCCTTCATCTGCCAGTCCGGATTGCTTCATGGGTATGCCCAGTTTATGATCAAGGACGAGATGCGGTCCGCCATGATTCCCTTTCCCGACCGCGCGGTGGATGGCGTTGTTTATTGTGATGTGGATAAGGAGTCTCTAGCGAGGATTGATGGGTTTCAGGGGAATCGTTTTGAACGGGAAGACGTGACGGTTGAAGGGGAGGGTGGAGCCTGGTTGGAAGCAAGCGCCTATTGCTTGAAGTTTCGCCGCCGGAAAGTGCTTTCCGCCCAGGCGTGGGACGAGGATGACTATCGGGAAAACACCCTGAAAAAGGATATTGCGGCATGCCGGAAATAGCGGACATCAAGTCGGGCGGAAGTGGCTCGGAGAACGGCATGGAGCGATATTCGTTTTCCCAGTTGTGTCGGAAAATGGGGCGTTCACCCCATTTTATCCGCAGTCTACAAGCCAAATTCGGGTTGATCATCCTGAAGGATACCGAAGGGTATTCCCATTCCTACCGGGTGTTCCTGGAAACCATTATCATTCTGCGGGCGTTTTCGGTTCCCCTCGAGGATATTGTCGACCTGTTTGAGGCAGAGAAGAGGATTCTGCGGTTTCTCCGCGTGGATACGCTGACGATGTCGCCAACCTGGTATCTTGACCAGTGTGGACGGAATGATGAAAGCGTAAACCGCCTTCTGTTGACCAATCAGGATCTCGGCGGCTCCATCACGGAGGGGGGTGTCCAGTTCCATCTTGATTTTCGGGGTGCGCATGGCGAATTGTTTTCGGGGGCGGAAATGGGGCAGGATGCCCGGCGTGTCATGGCGGCCTACGAAACACGGTTGGAAAAAGTGAGGGGCCGTGTCAAAACCGAAGAGGTTGTCCTGCGGCGGGCGTTGGCGTGGTCAGCGCGTTGGGAAGAGTGAAGTGGGCAGTTCGCAGAGAAGGATAGATGACTATGAGCATGGGAACGATTAAGGCGGAAGTGTTTGGAAAGACGCCCGATGGCGTCGAGGTTCATGTTTTTACCCTTACCAACAGCAAAGGGGTTGAGGCCCGCATTATCAACTATGGCGGGATTGTGTTGTCCTTGAAGGTCCCGGATCGAGCTGGAACGATGGGGGATGTTGTTTTGGGTTATGACACCCTGGGCGGTTATCTAACGAATAGTCCCTACTTTGGATGTTTGGTCGGCCGGTTCGGGAATCGGATTGCCAAGGGCCGGTTTAGCTTGAATGGAAAGACTTATACACTCGCCACCAATAACGGACCCAATGCGCTTCATGGCGGAATCAAGGGGTTCGACAAGGTAGTGTGGGCGGCCTCGACCAAGATGACCTCCAGTGGCCCGGCGCTGGGTCTCAATTATGTGAGTAAAGATGGCGAGGAAGGCTATCCGGGAATGTTGTCCGTAACCGCCGTGTACACGCTTACCGAGGACAATGCGCTGGTGCTTGAATATACGGCGGTATCGGACAAGGACACCGTGGTTAACCTGACCCACCACTCTTATTTCAATCTGGCCTGCCGGGGTGATGTGTTGGGGCATAGTGTCACCATCAACGCCGATGTCTTTACGCCGGTGGATGAAACCCTCATACCGACGGGTGAATTGCGCCCCCTGGCGGGAACCCCGCTTGATTTTCGCACGCCGGTTGCCATTGGGGCCCGGATCAACAGCGATGATCAGCAGATGAAGTTTGGGAATGGCTATGACCATAACTGGGTATTGAACAAACCACTGCATCAGTTGGGGGTGGCGGCGAAAGTGGTGGAGCCGGGCACGGGCCGGGTCATGGAGGTGTTGACCACTGAGCCGGCAACGCAGTTCTACACTGGCAATTTTCTGGATGGCACCATCACGGGGAAAGGCGGCTGGGTTTACCAGCAGCGAAATGGCCTTTGTTTTGAACCCCAGCACTTTCCTGATTCACCGAACCATCCGGCGTTTCCATCTACCGTGGTAAAGCCCGGGAAGACCTATCTCAACACGATTATCTACAAATTCTCAGTCGAAAAGTAATTCGGGAATAAGAGGCTCCTCCCCGGGAAGCAAACTATCTTCAATACCTGTGAGAATCCAACTCACCGCATGATCTCTTTCATGAGGTCGGCGGGTGTGACCGCCTGACATTTTATTATCGAAAGGGGTAATGCTATCTTGGAATTCCCGCAAACGCAACAAGGCGCGCCAGGGATTCGGCCATGGTGCTCAGGGCTGCGGAATCGGGCAGGGTGATGGTCATTCGCAGTTGACCTTGGTCGTCTTTGTCCAGACATTCCGCAAGTTGGGTCTTCAGGCGTTCGGTTGTTGTTCGCAACGCCTCTGAATCTGCGGATTGTGGAACCAGTTGGGACAGGAACCCGAAAGCCGAAGCCAGCAATTGGCCGCCTGCGGTTGACATGCGGTTGCGGCGCGCCATGGTTTCCTTCACTTCCGCCTCCACCCGGTCTTTCTCACTCACATCGAGGCCGGCTTCCGGTTTCGCGCCGATGAGCACTTCCAGTCTGCGTTTAAGTTCCTCGATGCCGCTGTTCATGGTCACCTCGTCAACCTCGGAAGCCGGATCCAGGGCCGCCAGCGCCATTTCGTGCTTGGCGGCGAGTGTGCCCAGGAGCTTCTCCTCAATCGTGCCATCGGTGACGAGAATGAACACCTGGACCGGGCGCTTTTGCCCCATGCGGTGGGCCCGGCCAATGCGTTGTTCGAGCATGGCCGGGTTCCAGGGGAGATCAATATTGATGATCGTGTTGGCCGCCTGCAGGTTCAAGCCGGTCGCGCCGGCGTTGGTCGTGAGGAAGAACCTGCAGTCAGGGTTCCGTTGGAATTGATTAACCAAATCCTGCCGCTTCTTCTGCGGGACCGAACCATCGAGGCGCACAAAGTCGAGTTTGCATTCCGCGAGGAACGGTTCAATCAGATTGAGCATGGTCGTCCACTCGGAAAACAGGATGACTTTCCGGTCTTTCTCCTCGGCTACAGCGCGGACGAGTTCGCCGATCTTTTCCAACTTGCTCGAATAGGACGGGTGGGATTTGGTCACCAGGTACGTGCTATTCGCCGTCATGCGGCACATGAGCAGGGCTTTCTGGAGCCGTAGCAGATCCATTTCGGAGATGAATTTTTTGCGGACGATCGAACTGACCACGCGCATGTGCTCGTCGTGCAGTTGGGCTTGTTCGTCGGTCGGGGTTATCCTGACAATTTCCGTTGTTCGCGGCGGCAGTTGCCCCATGACGCCTTGTCTCGTTCTTCGCAACAGCATGGGCGCCAGCCTGCGGCGCAGGTCGTCGAGATTCTTGTAGCCGAGAATCTTCCCCTGTTCGTCCACCACGCGGTGGCGATGGAAGAAGTGAAAGGCTGGCCCCAACTTGCGGTCGTCGATGAATTCGGCGACTGAGAAAAGTTCGTCAAGCCGGTTTTCGAGGGGCGTTCCCGACAGAACCAACGCGAATGGCGAGCGCAAGGCCTTCATGACCTGCGAGGTTTTCGCCTCCCAATTCTTGATGCGCTGGCCTTCGTCGAGGATGATCAAATCCCATTTCACCCGCTCGATCGACAGGATGTCCCGCAGAACCTGTTCGTAATTGCATACGGTGAAGAAGGTGTCGTTGTTGTATTGCCGGGCCCGTTCCGCCGCGCCGCCGATAACCATGGCGCAGGTGCTGTCACAGAACTTGCGGATTTCAGAGCACCACTGCGATTTGACGGAGGCCGGGCAGACGACAAGGACTTTCCGGATGCCCGCCTCGCGCTTGAGTAGTTCTGCCACGCCGATGCCCTGGATCGTCTTGCCCAGGCCCATCTCGTCGGCAAGAATCGCGCGGCCCGCTCCGACGGCGAAGGCGATACCATCCATTTGATAGGGTAGGAGTTCAACTTTCAGGAGGGTTTTGCGGAGCGGATGGGCCGCTGGATCCTTGCGGATGGTGTCGACATGCGAGCGGATGCGATCAAGGAAGAGACGTTGATTGATGTATTCCTCGGCATCCGGATAGATATTCACGGAATAGCCGGCCGCTTCGATTTTCCGGACCCGACCCAGCAAGTCGTGCATATCGTCCAACCGCCGTCCTTTCAGGGGCGCGACAACTCCAGTGATGGCATCGGGAATCTTTTTGGGCAGCAGAATGCGTAACTCGATGTCCTTTCCGTAGAGAAGGTGGACGGAAATGCCCTTGCGTTGATAGGGCGTGTCGCGCTGAGCCGACGTGAACTTGCGTCGGGCCTTGCCCTGCGCGAACAGGATGTGCTTGCAGGTGCCCAGGGTGTTCTTTTTGAAATCCGGGCAGGAACAATAGGACTCGCCGCGTTCCCAGCCGCGCAGCGCCACGCGATAGGTTTTGCCGGACCCGGCGCTGGTGACGAGCGAGTCTGACCACAATACAGTGGGGGACAGCGCCTTGAGGGTCATTTTCTCTTCGTTGGCCCGCTGCTGGCGCTCGGTCAGCATGCGCTCGACAAGCTGGTCCTCCGTCAGGAGTTCAAGCGGCACGCTGTCGTCAGGAGGAGGAACGGCCAATCCGAGAAGGGTTTTATCCTCAAGGATCATGGAGAACACGGCCCCGATGTGTTCGCAGGTTGTGGAGCAGGCCGAACATTTCCATTCCAGTCGTTTCCGCGCCCCCTTTGACAGGCGCATTCCAACTGTAGCCTCTCCCACTTGAACGACAAGGCGGCGGTCATCCAGGCTCACAGTGGCCGGATCAATCTCGAATTTGCCACCCTGCTGAATGAGAGTGCCCCCGTTTTCGCCAAGCAATTTTGCCGCCTGAACAAAATTCAACCGCGAAAGACGATCCTTCAGAGTCAGCGCATCGGCATTTTTTGTAGTCATAACAGACCCTTTTTTGGGGACAGAATAAATGCACGGATAGTGCGCTTTGCCGGCCCATTTGTCTTGTTTCAGGCGAAAGCTCCCGCGCGGGTTTCCTGGATTGCAGGAAAAGACGGGTTCCTCCGCCATGTCTGTCCCTGTTTTGGACTCAGCCTGACGCCACGCGGCATCAATGGTACGACGATTATCTTTTGGCATGATCTCAACGATAGTCCTGGCTTGATCCTGTAGCAAGCCTTTTACCCAGGGCAGACGCATCTAAATCCAGCTATTCTCATTTTGGCCGCATGGAGGGCGGATGTCCCCAGCCGCCGCGTGAATAGGGTCGCCAAAACGGCGGTCGAGGACGCCCGCCCTCCAGGAGAGGTGGCCATAATGCTGCCAAACGTCTGACCTCTGGTTGACTCCCGGGAGGGCGTGATATAAAGTGCCAGTCAGTGAAGTGCAGGATACCGGGAGAGACAACCATGGCGACTACAATTGATGTCAAACTGGGCGAACGCTCGTATCCGATTCATGTCGGACACGGCTTACAGCTGGCTCAAATACTGGAGGCGAAGCCCGGAATCCGCGTATTAATGGTCTCGGATTCCAATGTGGATGCTTTGCACGGAGAGGCCTGCCAGAGGCAGCTTTCCGGCCAGGGTTTTGAGGTCCTTCGGACCGTGATTCCGGCTGGCGAATCAACCAAGTCGCTGCACTGGGTGGATTTTCTTTACGGAAAGGCCGCGGAAGCCGGCCTTGACCGGTCGAGCGTGATCCTGGCTCTGGGCGGCGGGATGACCGGCGACTTGGCGGGATTTGTCGCGGCAACGTATCTCCGGGGTGTCCGATTTATCCAGGTTCCCACATCATTACTCGCCATGGTGGATAGTTCAGTGGGGGGGAAGACCGGGATCAATCTGGCACAGGGGAAGAACCTTGTCGGAGCCTTCTACCAGCCGATTGAAGTGGATGCGGATCTGGATCTTCTCAAGACATTGCCCTCGCGCGAATATGTTTCAGGCTTGGCGGAAGTGGTTAAATACGGCGTCATTTGGGATGCCTCCTTCTTTCACCTCCTGGAGAAAGAGGTCCCCGGTCTTTTGAAGCGCGATTCAGCCCTGCTTGAAAAAGTGGTGGCTCGCTGTTGTGAGATCAAAGCGGAAGTGGTCGCCATGGATGAACGGGAAATCGGCCCCCGTGCCATCTTGAATTTCGGGCATACCCTCGGGCATGCCGTCGAAAAGGTGGATGGATATGGGCGGTGGTTTCACGGTGAAGCGGTGGCGATCGGAATGGCCTATGCCGCGAAGCTTTCGGCGATCACCAAGGGATTCCCTGCTGCCGAGGCTGAGGGGGTTGTAAGGCTCCTGGAGAAGCTGGGGCTTCCCATCCGGACTGCACCCGGTGACACAGTGGAGTGGGCGGCATTGAGGGAGGCCATGATGTCGGACAAAAAGACCCTGAAGAAGCGACCCCGATTTGTATTGGCCCGGAAACTGGGCGCGGTGGTGACGGGGTGTGAAGTGGATGAATCGATTCTAGCGGAGGCTTGGCATGTCTGCAGTAAATGAATGGATTGCACGGGAGTATTTCGAGCATCTGGGTTATCTGGTATCCCAGCCCTGTAAATATATGTCCCAAGGCAAGAACAGACGAATCGAAGAAGATCTTGACCTGTTGGTCACGCACCCGCAGATTGAAAAACAAAAACTACCCGATCACATTATCTGGACCACCGGAGACCTGGAGACAGTCGGGCGTGCGGTGGTGGGGGTGCGTGGCGGACACACAGAGCGGTTTTATTCCGGCGACTACGAGCAGAAACCTGAAATTCTTCGGTATGCGGAACGTTCTGCCAGACTGGCGGCTGCGGCCCGGCTTGGTGGCGAGCCTATCGCGGTGATCCTATGCATTCCCGAGCTGCCGGCTTCCGAGGAGCTTCGGGACAAGACGCTTGCGGGTTTGCGGGAACGCGGAGTGGATGGGGTTGTTTCGTTTCGGACCATGCTTCTGGAGCTGATTTCTGCCGTGCGCGTGAACCGGAATTATGAGAAGTCGGATCTGCTTCAGATTCTCCGGATTTTGAAGGTGTATGGACTCGTCAAAGACCCGCAACTCGAATTTTTTGAAAAACGGGGCCGCAAACCCAAGATGAAAGTTCCGGCATGATCCGCTCTTTTGTTTTCAACCAGTCCCAGGGTCGCCTGATCAGCCAGGATATCTCCCTGGATCTGCTCAAGGTGGTGCTCCAGGATGAGGGTGTCCAATTCTGGGTCGATGTGGGGGAGTGCACCGATGAGGAGGCCAAAGCGGTTCTTGAGGGGGTATTCCAATTTCATCCTCTCGCCATTGAGGACTGCTTGACCCCCAGTGACCGCGCGAAGGTTGAGGAATACGAAAACTACGTATTTCTTGTGATTCATGCGGTGAATTACAACAGTGGCGAGTTCAAGATGAGTGAGTTGGATCTCTTCATCGGGAAGAATTTTTTGGTGACCTACCATCGTGACCCGTTGCGGTGTGTTGCGGCGACCATCGAACGGGTTCTGAAAAATGCTCCGACGGTGGCGCGTGCTCCGGATCGCCTGACCTATACGATCCTCGATTTTCTCCTTGAAGGCTATGCGCCCGCCCTCGAGGAGATGTCGGTCGAAATCGCGAACTTGGAAAAAACGATGCTTGCGAGTGCCTCGGCGAATATTCTCGAAGGGGTTATGCAATTGAAGGGGGAAGTGCAGCGACTGCGTCAGGTGGTCTGGCCCCAGCGGGAAACCATCGCCCGGTTGGCGCACGGCGAATTCAAGATTGTGCGTACCCATATGCTTCCTTATTACCGGGATTTGCTGGATCAACTGGTGAAGATCAGTTCATCGGCCGAGAATGCGCGTGACTCACTCACCGGCGTGCTGCAAATCCACCTGAATATCCAGCAAATGCAGGTGAATCATATCATCAAGGTCCTGACCGTGATGGCCACCCTGTGCATGCCTGCGTTAGTGGTCACCAGTTACTACGGGATGAATATCGCCCATTGGCCAAACCTCGAGGATCAGCGCGGGTGGATGTGGGTGTGGTTGGTGACCGGAAGTTCCACGATCGCGTTGTATTTTTACCTGAAACGACGGGGCTGGTGGTGAGGGGAATTCTCGCACCATGAAGCTTGAACTGTTGGCACCGGCGGGCGACCTTGAGGCCGCCTTTGCGGCCTTTCATTACGGCGCGGATGCCATCTATCTGGGGCTGAAACGTTTTTCGGCCCGTGCCGAAGCCGCCAATTTCACTCCTGAAGAACTCGGAGAAATAACGGCCTTTGCCCACCAATGCACCCCCCGTCGTTCGGTGTTCGTGGCCATGAACACCCTGGTTTTGGACGATGAACTGGACGATGCGGTCGAGGCGCTGGCCACGGTCTCGAAGACGGGTGTGGATGCGGTGATCGTTCAGGATCTCGGAGTGGCCCGATTGGTCCGTCGCCACTTTCCTGAACTGGCTTTGCATGCCAGCACCCAGTTGGCCATCCATAATGTGGAGGGAGCGCTGGCGGCGCAGCGGTTGGGATTCAGTCGGGTGACTCTGGCGCGCGAACTGACCCTCGGTGAAGTCGGAACGCTTGTCCGGGAAAGTGGCCTGGATGTGGAAACCTTCATCCATGGCGCCTTGTGTTATTCCTATAGCGGGCTCTGCCTGTATTCCTCCCTGCTCCGAGGCCGCAGTGGCAACCGGGGGCGTTGCACCTATCCCTGCCGCGATTCTTTTGCGGGGCAGGGGATTGGCGCCGACGGGCGCTATCCATTTTCCATGAAGGATCTGGCATTGACCGGTGACGTGGTGAAGCTGCGGGACGCCGGGGTGTTCAGTTTCAAAATCGAGGGCCGCAAGAAAAGCGCCCTGTATGTGGCCGCTGTGACCCGGTATTACCGTCAGCTTCTGGATAATCAGATATCCCCCGCCGCCCGGCGCGAGGCGGAGGAGGATATCAAGACGATTTTCAGCCGACCCTGGACGGACCTCTATGTCAAATCCGCCCGTAACCGGTCGGTGACCGATGTCGAGGTTGTGGGGCACCGGGGCGCGCCGATCGGAGTGGTTCAGGATATCCTCAAACTCGGGCGTGATGAGTGGGTACGGTTCAAGACGCAGCGCCGGATTGAGCGGCATGATGGCATTCAGACCGATGTGCCCGGACAGGGCCGGCCTTTTGGATTTCCGGTGGATCGCCTGCGTCTGGCGGGGGGCCGTGGGAAACAACCGGAAGAGGTTTTTGAGGCCCCGGCACAGGCGGTCATTGAGGTGTCCCTGCCACCCGATCACCCGGTGATTGAGCCAGGCGCGCCGTTGTATTGCTCCTCGTCACAGGAAGTAAAACAACGATACCGGTTTCCCCGCCCGAAGCCCGGTGTGTATCGGGTCAGAACCCCCATTGATGTGGTTGTGCAAGTGAATCCGAACCGGCTTGTCGCCCGGGCATCTGTTAAACGGGGCATGGGTGCGGCGGCGGTTCTTGAGGGCACTTTCGAGGCCTCCCGTGATCCTGCAAAAATCGAGGTGGCGGCCCGTGAGGCGTTTGGAAAACTGGGGGAGTCCCGGTTTGACTTGGCGGAATTCACGCTCTCTAATCCGGAGGGGTTATTTGTTCCCGTTTCGCTGTTGAACCGCCTCCGGCGCGAGGTCGTAGCGAAACTCGAGGAATCGTTGGAGGCTGACCACCAGAAGGCGGTTCAGGTCATCAAGGAGTTGGAACAGCGCGGCGCACCGCCTCAGGCGCCGGAATCGGAATGCTGGAGCCTGAAGGTCGATCGACTCAGCCATCTATCGGCACTTGAAGAGTCGGATTGGAAGGGGCTTTCGGAAGTGGTGGTGGGTATTCAGCACGATGCCTTGCCCGATTTGCTGGCGGGATTGTCCGCGCTGGGGGAAAGAGTGGGATCTGAAAAAATCCGGTTGGCCCTTCCCCTCATGATGCGGGAATGGGAGAAAGCCGATTGCCAGGCGAAGCGGGCGGCGCTTCAGGGGGCAGGCTGGACACGCTGGGAGGGGGCGGCCCTGTCCGATTGGCCGACAGGTGACCTGACAACCGACTGGACGCTGTATGTCACCAACCGATCCGCCGCGCGGCAGTTGCTGGAGCTCGGGGTAGTGCGATTTACCGTGTCGCCGGAGGATGGCCGGGACAACCTGGACTCGCTTCTACATCAATTTCCAGATCGTGCCACCGTGGTGGTTTATCAGGATTCGCCTTTGTTCATTTCTGAAAATTGTGCCCTTGCGGCGATGGCAGGACGCTGTCCGGCAGGGGCTGATTGCAAGGATTCGGAACGGGAATGGGTCTCCGGTAGCGGAGAAACCATTCGCTTGATTCAACAAGGGTGCCGGACTATCGCCATCAATGTGAAGCCATTTGTCCTCACCCGCTGGCTGGATGAACTCCGGGAAATGGGAGCACGGTATTTCCGTGCCGACTTTATCAATCGCCGCTATGAGCCAGCGGAGGTGCGCCGTCTCTGGCGCGTCATCCGGCGGGGCAATCCGGTGCCGGGCTATGACGGCAATTACCGGCAGGGAATGCGATAGGAATTTGCTTCAGAATAGTAC
>CAZOZF010000021.1:0-25319 GCA_964584205.1 uncultured Verrucomicrobiota bacterium | reverse complement strand
TCGCTCACAATTCACAGAGGTCGCAACATAACGTCCCTCGCAACATAAGGCAGTTCCGTCGGGGTTTATCTAAATCATAATCGTAATCTTAATCGTAATCGTAATCCTCCTCATGACCATAGCTCGTTTTTAAGATTTTCACTTTAGAGGATCCTTGAAGATCAAAACAAGATCAGGATTACGATTAGGATTACGATTACGATTATGATGGGTGTTATCCGCGACGGAACTGCCATGCGCCCAAAGGCGCGGGGTGGCAAAGAAATGAATTGCCACTAATTTTCGGGATGCTAGGATTCCTCAAAACATTAAAGGAGACTCTGTAAATGACCTCATGGATCGGTGGATTTCCTAAAATCGGTATTCGTCCCACGATTGACGGGCGGCGGATGGGTGTGCGCGAGTCGCTTGAAAAACAGGTGATGACCATGGCCGAGACGGCGGTCAAATTCCTGACGGCCAATTTGAAGCAGCCGGACGGCAAGCCGGTGCAGTGTGTCATTGCGGATTCCTGTATTGGCGGGGTGACTGAAGCCGCCGCCTGTGCCGACAAGTTCCGCCGCGAGGGCGTGGGCGTGTCGCTGACCGTGACGCCCTGCTGGTGTTATGGCAGTGAGACCATGGATATGGATCCCACGATGCCCAAGGCGGTGTGGGGATTTAACGGTACCGAGCGTCCCGGCGCGGTGTATCTGGCCGCCTGCCTGGCGGGCCACAATCAGAAGGGGCTTCCCGCCTTCGGGATTTACGGCCGTGATGTCCAGGACAAGGGCGACACCACGATTCCCGCCGATGTTCAGGAGAAACTCCTGCGTTTCGCCAAGGCTGGTCTGGCCGTGGCCACCATGCGCGGCAAATCCTATCTCTCATTGGGCGGTGTCTCGATGGGTATTGCCGGGTCGATCGTGGATCAACCCTTCTTCGAGGAATTCCTGGGGATGCGCGTCGAGTGCGTGGACATGAGCGAGCTGACCCGCCGTATCGAGGAAAAGATCTACGATCCCAAGGAATTCGAAAAAGCCATCGCCTGGACGCGCAAGAACTGCAAGGAGGGCGAGAATATCAACCGCGCTCCCCGTGATTCCAAGCGCAAGGACTGGGAATGGGAGACTGTGGTCAAGATGACCATGATCGCCCGCGACCTGATGCAGGGCAATCCCCGCCTGGCACAACTGGGCTTCGGCGAGGAAGCGCTCGGGCACAACGCCATTGCCGGTGGATTCCAGGGCCAACGCCAATGGACCGATCATTATCCTAACGGTGACTTCATGGAGGCCATGCTGACCTCGTCCTTTGACTGGAACGGGATTCGCGCGCCGATGGTGATGGCGACCGAGAACGACAGCCTGAACGGCGTGTGTATGTTGTTTGGCTACCTGCTGACCAATACGGCCCAGATCTTCGCCGATGTGCGGACCTTCTGGAGTCCGGATGCAGTCAAGCGCGTGACCGGGATGAAGTTGACAGGTCCGGCGGCCAACGGGTTGATTCATTTGATCAATTCAGGTGCGGCGACCCTCGACGGGTGCGGCGAGCAATCCATCAAGGGCAAACCCGCGATGAAGCCTTTCTGGGACATCACCGAGGCGGAAGCGCAGCAGTGTCTGAAGGCCACAACCTGGCCGCAGGCGGTCTATGAATACTTCCGTGGTGGCGGTTACTCGTCGTGCTATCTCTCGCGTGGCGGCATGCCGATGACCATGATGCGCGTCAGCCTGGTCAAGGGCCTGGGCCCGATTCTCCAGATTGCGGAAGGCTGGTCCGTGGATGTTCCCGGAAAGGTTCACAAGACTCTCAGCGAACGCACCAACCAGACGTGGCCGACCACGTGGTTTGCGCCGAAGCTGACGGGCAAGGGCGCCTTCAAGGATGTCTACAGCGTCATGAACAACTGGAGCGCCAACCATGGTGCGATCAGTTACGGGCATGTGGGTGCGGATCTGATTGCGCTGGCCTCGATGCTGCGCATTCCGGTGGCCATGCATAACGTTGAAGAGGACAGCGTCTTCCGTCCCAGCACTTGGGGCTTGTTCGGCGAGCAGGATGCGCAGGGTGCGGATTACCGGGCCTGCAAGAACTTCGGCCCGCTGTACGGTTGAGATCTTACTCGAGAAGGTCAATAAAAAGGGCTGCCGAAAGGCAGCCCTTTTTTTATCCCAAAATTACCCGAATCACATCAGCCGCCGTGTAGTCAGGTTTGCCCTGGCTGCAGAACTGACCGGCATGGACATAGTCATCGCCGAGTGTGATAACCGGCGGTTCGTGGGTTCCGTTGCTCAAGCTCTGGGGATATCCCACATCGGCGACGAGCCCGTTGCACAGGCACTTGCGATTGAGGGTGTCCCCGGCTTTTCCGCCCTTGGCAACATAGGAGGCCACGGGTTCAGCAGGGCACCGGTACCCGATGGTTCCGTCTTCTTTGCGATATACTTCCCGGAGGAAACCCAGGTCGCACCGGCGTTGACGCTTGGCGTAGACCTCAGGCTCGGAGAGTGTTCCCTCAAGTTTAGCCACCTTAAAGGGGAATCCGGTGGGCGAGGCGAGGGGATCGGTGAAGATTTCGGCCTTGCCGTCGAGTGCCTTTTGAACCAGGGCGCGCCTGTATTCCGTTGTCATACCCGATTCTTCGCAGAGGGCGAATGCCGAGCCTACTTGAATGCCGGTGGCGCCGTCGGCAAGGGCCTTGCGGAGCCCCTCGGCGGAGCCATAGGCTCCCGCCAGCCAGAAGGGCACATTCATGGCCCGGAAGGCTTCCAGGTTGACAACGTCGCGCGGGCCATAGATAGGTTCGCCGGTCGCGGAGAGTTGAAGTTTTCCGCGGGGCGGGGCGTTGTGACCGCCAGCCAGGGGGCCTTCAATGATAAATCCCTGGATGGAGCCGGTTGCCCGGCGCAACAGCATGGTCGCCAGGGTATCGGATGCGACGATCGGCAGAAACGCGGGACGCTCCAGGGGATTCAGCGACAGGTTGTTTTCCATGAAATCGTGGGGATTGAAGGTCATCCGGAAGCATTCTGCGCCCTTCAATCCTGCCACATAGACAGGATAGGAAACGCTTTCGTGCCGGACCAGGGTGTCCAGGATGCCGGGAACTTCCAGGGGGATTCCCGCGCCCATGACCACGACACTGACGCCCGCCAGCATGGCTCCGTATATGGAGGGAAGATGGGGAAGCTGGATTTTCTCCAGATAGTTGATGCCGACCGGATTGGAGTGACCTTCCCGCGCCAGGAAGACTTCAACGAAATTGGCCGCGATGCACATTTCCTGAGGCGCACGATTTCCTTCAACCGTGTGGAATCCGCTAGTCTTGTAGGTGGCGGAGTTCGTCTTTCCGCCGGAAATGAAATACGTATCCAGAATGCGCTGGACCATATTCGGGAAGGGGAAATGGCTGAGAGCCCGGCGCATATGGCCATCGGGATCGCCATCCTGGAGCCGCCGGATCAGGATATGATCGAGCCCCGTCCCCGAGACAAGACCCAATTGGCCGATGCGTGAAACGGTTTGGGCCAGTCGCCAATTCGATACGCCGGTACCCATTCCACCCTGAATAATTTTTTGAATAACCGCTTTCATTCCTGACATAATGCACATTTCAGGGGATAATTGCCACAACGATTCATCAGGGGGATAAAAAAAATACAAGGGAAGTGGCCTTGAGAACAGGTTGACGGGCTGGCGAAGCCTGATTAAAGTCGGTCGCGTTGCTTGTTTACTACGGGGAGCGCCTCGAATGCAAAATATTGATCTCGTTCTGACCTTGACGGTTGGCCTGGCCGCCGCCCTTGTTTTTGGATACCTCATGAACCGGCTTAGGGTCTCGGCGATTGCGGGTTACCTAATCGCCGGGATCGTCGTCGGCCCCCTTACGCCCGGATTTATTGCCAACAGGGAACTGTCTTCGCAAATGGCGGATATCGGAATTATCCTCCTGATGTTCGGGGTCGGCCTTCAATTCAACTTCAAGAAACTCACGGGCGTGACGCGTCTCGTGGTGCCCGGCGCCCTTCTTCAAAGTCTGATAACGACTACTCTGGGAACCCTGGTTGCCCTGGCCTTTGGCCTTGGTCTGAAGGCGGGCGTGGTCTATGGGTTGGCCTTGTCGGTGGCGAGTACGGTGGCCATGATCCGGGTATTTTCCGATGCCCGCCGCCTGCATACCCCGGTGGGGAATCGCGCTACCGGGTGGCTTGTCATGGAGGATCTCTTCATGGTGTTCGTCATGATTCTTCTTCCCGCTGTGCTGGGCGAAGGACAGCGCTCTGCCGGTGACCTGATTCGTGTGACCGGGTTTGCCGCCTTTAAAATTATGGCGGTCATTGCGGCCGCCTTTCTGTTCGGGGGGCGCGTGATTCCCTGGATTCTTAGGCATGTTGCGGCGACGCGATCCCGGGAACTGTTCACGTTGACCATTCTGGTGACCGCGCTGGGAATCGCGGCGGGGGCCACGGTTCTGTTCGGCATTTCCATGGCGCTGGGCGCCCTGATGGCCGGGATGGTGGTCGGGCGGTCGGATTTCAGTTTGCGGGCGGCCACCGAGGCGTTGCCGATGCGCGATGCCTTTTCCGTTCTGTTTTTTGTTTCAGTCGGGATGCTGTTCGACCCGACCCGCCTGTTCGATACGCCTGCCTTTGGGCTCGCCACTCTGGTGTTGGTTCTGTTGGGTAAACCCCTTGTGGCAGGGATTCTGATGATGATCCTGGGCTGCCCGACCCGGAACGCGCTGACTCTCGCTCTGGCTCTCGCCCAGATTGGCGAATTTTCATTTATCCTCGCGGGCGTTGGCAGCAGGCTGGGTTTACTCGACCCCGGGACCGGAAACCTGCTTGTCGTGGCGTCCATCCTGTCCCTTATTCTCAATCCATTTCTCCTGCGACTGGCCGACCCGGCTGAGACGTGGCTGGCTCGCCATCCCCGCCTTTGGCGCTGGCTCAACCGGATAGAGGGATCCGTTCAGGAGGCGGAGAGCGAGAGTGATGCCGGGAGCGGGACTGCGGATCGGCGCCGGGCCGTTCTGGTGGGGTATGGGCCGATTGGCCGGACACTGGCCGATCTGTTGCGCGAGCATACCATCGAGACGACGGTTATTGAGATGAATCACGACACCATTCAGCGCCTCAAAGCGCGATCCATAACGGTTGTGTACGGGGATGCCAGCCACGCCGAGGTTTTGAAGGCCGCCGGGACTCATCAGGCAGGCACCCTGATTCTCAGTGCGCCGGGTATCCCCACCGCGCCGGATATCATCCGGCAGGCCCGTGCCATGAATCCGAAAATTCGCATTCTGGTCAATACAAGTTATCTCAGCGAATGCCCTGTTCTCGAAACGGCCGGAGCGGATGAAGTTTTTTCCGGTGAGGCGGAGGTGGCTTCGGCAATGTGCGTTTCAGTGCTTCGCCGTCTGGGGGTGAAGCCCGATGAAATCCACCGGGTTGGCGACCGTATTCGCACGGCCTTGGATACTTCTTGCGCGAAGTGAGGGGAACGATAAAATGACCGCTAGTTTTCTGAAAAATAAAAAAGGAGTTTGTCATGTTTAATGCCTTGAAACGTCTGGCGGTTTTGGGACTGGTGTCGGGAATGGGATGGGCCGCCTTGGCGGCGCCGGAAAAAAGTCCCGCCTTATCCAAACAACGGTATGATCTCATTCTGGCTAATCTCGATGCGGGAGGCGACCTTCTCGTCGTTGCCAATATGGAGGGCTGGATCCGCGATGCGGTTCAGAGCCTGGTCAAGCCCATCACCCTGATGGGCGGCAATGACCCCGAATTCAAGTCGGTGATCGAATGCCTTGGTAAACTTCCCGGCTTTCTGGACAAGAACGGGTTCTACGGGTTGCAGGGGTTTGGGATGAGCCTGGTTCCGCGGACCGATGGCCTGAATGACCTCAAATGCTTTGTGGCCCGCGACCCGGCGGTGACGTGGACTCCGCTCTGGCTCGCGATGGTTGGCGGGAAGCCCAGAACATTGGCCTGTACGGATTTTCTTCCGGCGGATACGGAACTCGCCCAGACGGGCACCGGTGAATGTGGCGCCCTGTGGAAAATGGTCCGATCGGGCGTGGCGGAACTCGGGACTCCGGCGGTTGCCGTCAGCTTCAACAGCCAGATATCGGCGCTTGCCACCAATTGGGGAGTCAATCTGGACAAGGTGTTTGAATCCATGGCCGGGGAAGGATTCTTCTCCATTCAGTTCTCCAGGACGAAAACCATGGCCCTGCCCGGTGCCGGGGCTCCCGTGAGTATGCCCGAACCTGCGTTCCTGATGGGCACGGCGGTCAAGGATAGCACGGTGGTGGAGGCTCTGGAAGCGGCGATAAAGAAGAGCGGAATGCTGTCCGTCACGAATTGGGGAGACGGCATCAAGGTGATCAAGCTGCCGCTTCCGATTCCCTTCCCGTTCCAGCCTGCGTACGCGGTTCATCAGGGATTTTTCCTGTTCGGCTCCACGCCCGATGGGGTGGCGGCGGGGATCAAGGCCTTTCAGGGCAAGACCGGACTGGTCGCCACGCCCGAGTTCAAGAAGGCGTTTAAGGGATTGCCGACGGTTAATAATGGGCTGGCCTACATGAGTCCGCGTTTCATGAACACCGTCATGGAGGTTCAGAAGGCGGTCATTTCTCGTGATCCGGCGCAGGGGGTCAAGATGGCGGGGCTGATGGACGAGATGATGGGCTGCAAAAAGGACATGAGCGTCTCGAAAGTGTTTCTGAACAAGCGTGACGGGGTTGCGGTCGAGGGGATCTCCTCGGCGGGGGCGAAGGAGATGGCGGCCAGCGTGATGATTGCCCCGGTCGGGCTTCTGGCGGGAATTGCCATTCCGAGTTTCATGAAGGCGCGGAGCACCTCGCAGTCGAATGCCTGTATCAACAATCTCCGGATGCTGGAGGCGGCCAAGGAGCAGTGGGCTCTGGAAAACAAGAAGGCGATGGGGGATACCGTGATGGCTCCCGGCGTCCTTAAATATCTGGGAATGGGGCGAATGCCCATTTGCCCGCAAGGCGGCCGATACACCCTGAACGTCATCGGAAAAAATGCCCGGTGCTCTATTCCTGCTCATCAGTTGCGTGAGTAGACGATCCTCTTGAGTTCGTGTCTGCTTTTCGACGCCCCTTTTAGCGGCAAAAAACTAGACGCTAAAATAGTAGTTGACTAGCTAAAGACCAGTTAGTATTACGCGATCTGACTTAAGGAGTCTATTCACCCATTTCATAGGGTGAATATTCATTTAAGGAAGAGGATGTGATGCTGGCTCGATGTGCGTTTCTATTATTAACGGTGGTGCCGTTTTCGGTTGCGAAGGCGGAGACTTCAAATATCTTGTTCTCGGCGATTCAACAGGAGGGGGGCGATATCCGTCTTCATGTCCGGTATCCCGGAGACTTTACCCATCCTCTCGACCTGTTCGCCTGCACCAATCTGACCTCCGGATATTGGGCCCTGATATCGCAAGACACGATCACTACTGGCACCAACGCCCTCTCCTGGCTGGATGCCGGGGCCGGTCAATTCCAGGCGCGGTTCTATTGTGTGGGCGATGCCGGAGTTGACGCGGATTCGGATGGCCTCCCCGATGCGCGCGAAACCCTGGTCTACCGGACCCATCCCGCGTTGCCGGATACGGATTTCGATGGAATCCCGGATGGCGCTGAAATTGCGCGGGGTACCGATCCCGTCAGTGGCGGTAGCGGGGTGATGCGGCTCTATGCCGATTCCGATATCGGGAATGACGCGTATGACGGCCGCTCTGGCATCGTTGGCGCGGGGCATGGTCCCAAGCGCAGCATCCGCGCGACCTATATCGCCTCGTATGGCGGGGATACCCTTCAACTGCAGGGTGGGGCGATTTTTGTGGAGTCGATGTTGAGCTTGGGTGGAAAGAGTGTGGTGTTGTGTCCTCAGGGTGATGTCACCCTGAGACCCTGAATGAAAGGATGGGTGAACAGTGATGGCAAAAGTAATTCTAGTGGGCGGATTGTGTGTGGCGATGACGGCCTGCGGGGTGGGGGACTGTCACGCCGGGGAATTGACGGTGGAAGGAAATCTGACGGTAAAAACCAATCTGACGGTTCAGGGGCAACTTACGAGCACTACCTTGTCGCTGACGAATCTGGCCATATCCGGGCAGGCAACTATTCAAAAGGCCGAGATCCGGGAACTCGCCCCGCAGGGCGACCTCTCCATGGGACCCTACACGAACCGGGCTGCGCCGTAACATGACCATTCAAAAGGCATGGTTCTGTTTTGTACCGCTAGTTGCTGTGGCGTGGAGTTTTGTCTTTTCCGCGCCACAGGCGGCGCCCTCAGCGGTGACGATCAAGCGATTCAAGTCAGTGCCTGTTGAAATGGCATCGGGTGAACTGGTGCAGCAGGAAGGTCCGGATCTATCCCTGAAGTCGCGCGGCATGGCGCTTGAGGTAGGGCGGAATTACAGGAGTCGGCGGGAAGAGAAAAGTATTTTCGGTTACGGCTGGTCCTGGAATCATGCCGATCATCTGGAATTTCCAGGGGATCTGGTCATCCACTACGTTTCTGGCGATACGACGATCCCCATTTTCCCTGACGTGTCCTACACCAGTGCGTATGCCCGGGTGTGTCTGAGTGCACCGGGATGGAGTGGCGGGGAGATGGCGACTGGGGCACCGGACGCCATAGGTGGCTACGGCAATGTGGCTCACTTCTACGGGCCGATCGGATCGCTTCAGCCGCTGGTTGTCGGCGGGTGGAATTTTCAGTCGCCGGAAGGCGTCTCGACCATTCTTCAGGTGGATCTGGCGTCCATTGGGGCGACGGCCTATGACTCAGATCATCCCCAGTATGCGGTCAGCCTGAAGCTTTCGGCGGGTGGCGCCCGCTCCGTGCTGTGGGGGCACCGTGCGTATGATTTTGACTCGGTTGATATCACCCCGGATCGAGCCTCCTGGACCTGGTCCGATCTGAACGCCATTCAGGCCCGCGTCGAGTTGGCGTCCTGCCTGCAAAATGTGGAAATGGACGCGATTGTGGATGCTGTTCATGTGGGCGTTACCTATACCCGCAATGCCAGTGGCGAATACAAATACCTGCCCGGAACCACCTTTGAGGTCATCAAAACGAATGGCGAATATCGGATCCTGAACAAGAACCGGACTGAGATCGCCTTCGGGTTGGACGGGAAATTATTGCGCAAGACCGATGCCAATGGAAATGCCCTGTCGTTCCACTACGATCAGCAGGGGCGGTTGGCGCATATTGCGGATGCGGTGCATCAGGCCATCAGCCTGAGTTATGAGAGCCACCAGCCCGACGCCAAGGTGACGGCCGTGACCGATCATCTCGGGCGGCGGGTCGGCTACGCGTATGAGGGCGACGATTTGGTCGCTGTGACCAATGTGCTCGGCGATGTCGTACGCTACACCTATGCCCGGTATCAGGCGGCACCGGAGCTCAGCCACAATATGACCACCCGGACCGACCCTGAGGGACATTCGGTCGCCATCGACTATCACACCACGAACAGCACGCCCGATCGGGTCTGGCGCTACCGCGACGGGGAGGTGTCCGGCGGGATCAGCAATGCGGTGTGCTATCTCTACCTTAAGGGGACGACCTATTCCTACATGCCCGGGACGAAGTGCATTCAAGGTATTGTCTACAATGCTTCGAACGACATCAGCCAGGTTTACCTGAGGGAGGGGGAATTGACCTATCAGGAGAGTGATGGGGTTAATCTGGTTGCCGGGCATTCCGCGCAATCCGTCGCGTCGCCCCAGACATCGCGATGGGAGAATATCGAGTGTGCGGCGGGTTCGAGTGACGGGCTGATGGCGCACAACGCGGCGCTTGGCACGAACAGTTATTTGGAGGCATCCAACTGGAGTTTTAATGTGCCCGGCATGAGCAATGACATTGTTCAGGTGATCTTATCCGTCCGGGGTATCAGCACAAACCCGATATGCCTGTCAGGACTGGGTATGACCTCCACGAACTGGGTTGCGACCACTGTTCAATCGATTGCGCTCAATATAACGGGTGACCGGAGCCTGTGGACTTGGGCGGATATCAGCAACCTCACGGCACGGATATCGCTTCCGGCTGGCTCCACCAATTCGGCGGAGGTGTGGGTTGATGGAGTGACATTGCAAGTCCGGTACCGCCATTTTGATCCCGGCAGTGATCCAGCGGACACCTTTTATTTCTATGATTTATCCCACAATGTGATTTCCACAGCCCGGGGCGGGGCGGCTCATCAATTCGCCTACGATGCCCGGGGGAACCTGACTTCCTGGAAAAATCCGGAAGGGCATGTTCGACGGTACGACTATGATCCCGTTTTCAACAAGTTGATCCGGAGTTGGGACGCCCTGGGGCAGGTTACAACCATGGCGTATGACGGGGTGGGGCGGCTTCTCAAAACCACCGATGCTCTGGGACATAGCGCCACCCTCGAGTATGACCGGTTTGGCAATCCTGTACGGGCAACGGATCCTGCTGGAAATGTTGAAACAACGCGATATGACACCAATGGGGTGCATGTGATTGCGATTCGCAACAAGCGCGGATATGAGACGCGGTATGACTACGATGGCTACGGAAATTGTGTGCGCATCACTGATCCTTGTGGCTTCAGTCGACATGCCAGCTTTAACAAAGCGGGCTGGAAGGAAAGCGAATGCGATGAGAACGGGGTGGTGTCCCGATTTGAGTATGATCGCAATGGCAGGGTGGTGGTTGGTGTCAAATCCGCAGGAACACGGGAGGAGGCGACCACTCGGTTCAACTATGATGGCCGCGGGTTGCCTGTCGAAATGATGGATTCGCGCGGAAACCGGGAAGTGACGGACTATGATGGGACAGGACGACTGACCTGTCTGACCGACAAACTTGGTGGGACAACCCTTACTGATTATGACTTGGATGACAATCCAGTCCGCATCGGCGATCCGCTCGGGCAGTTCGCTGAGAATTTCTACGATGGACGAGGGAATGTTATTCTCCATTTTGACCGCCGGGGCAGTGCGACAACCGTGGCGTATGATGGAAACAATCAGCCGGTTTCCAGTGTCGACGCCGGAGGGAATCGCCAGGAGAAAGCGTATGATGAAAACGGAAATCTACTTGCCGAAACACGTTGGGCGGCGGGTTTCCCGGGATGTCTGCTTAAGGAAATTCCGGAGCCGGTTACGGCCACCTACACCTATGATGCCCTTAACCGGATTACCCGCAAGGTCATTGGGGCTGGGCGGCCGGATGTCCGGGTCTATATCACCGACTACGACTCCTCAGGACGCGTGACCCGGGAAATCGACCCGCTCGGGAATTCCCTTTCCACTGGGTACGACTCTGAAGGAAATCGCACCAATATCAGTCTTTTTGATGCAAGTGGAGGGCTTGTCAGCAGGGAGCTAACCTCCTTTGATGCAGCCAATCGTCCGGTCGCAGTGATCAAGGGATTCGGTTCCGTCACGGTGACGAACGGGAGCGATTATAATGCCTGTGGATTGAAAGTCGTCGCAAGTGACGGGCGGGGAAACAAAACGCTATTTTCGTACGACACTCACCGGCGCCTCATCTCAACCACAGATCCACTCGGGAATGTTCAGTGGGTGAATTATGACACCCTCGGCAATAAGGTCAGGGAACGCGAGGCTTCCGAAGCCATTACTGAATATGCATGGGATGCGGCCGGACGACTGACCAACAAGGTGGTCGGCGTGGGATTGTCCGATGCCCGGGTGAGCTCCATGGTCCGGGATCGTCTGGGCCGGGTGGTTCGGGAAACGGATCCGCTAGGATATTCCGTTTTATGGGTCTACGATGCCGAAGGGGATGTGATTACGGAAACCAATGCGCTGGGGTATGTTAAAACTTTCTTCCGAGATTCGATGGGGCGGGTCACCAATACCGTTGATGAAGCCGGGGGGCAGACCGGGCAGGCTTTGGATGGCAATGGAAAACTTCGCCGGTTGACTGATAAAAGGGGGTTTGTTACCGCCTCCGAATATGATGTGTTCGGTAATCTTATCAGCCTTACGGATGCGCTTGGGGGGCAGACGCGATGGGCTTATGACGGAAACGACAATAAGATCCAGGACATTGATCCGCGGGGGTTGGTCTCATCCCTGTCCTATGATGCCGCCGGGCGGATGACCAATAAAACGGTCGGGGTCGGACTGGCTGATGTTGCGAGCTCCCGCGTGGTTTATGACGCTTTGGGGCGTGTTGTGACATCCCGTAATCCTGTCGGCGGGTGCGAGATCCGGAACTATGATGCCGCCGGAAACTGCATCGCCAGAACGGATCCCCGTGGGGCGGTGACGCATTACCAGTATGATGTGTTGAATCGTCAGACGTCCTCCGTGGATGCCCTGGGTGGGCAGACCCTGATTACCTATGATGATCGGGGGAATGCTCTGTCCATGACGGATGCCCTGGGCGGAACGGCCCGCTCCACCTATGATGCCTACAACCTGAAGCGGAGTGCAACCGACGTACTCGGCAACACAACACGGTACCAGTATGACCGGGTGGGCCGGTTGATTGCCACGACGGATCCCCTGGGAGGTGTCGAATCGCGGACTTATGATGCCGCCGGGAATTGTGTCGCGACGGTTGATAAGAATGGGTTCCCCTCCGTCTTTGCCTATGACCGTCTGGGGCGAGTCACCAATACGACGGATGCGCTGGGCTATCATACCCGAAAAACCTATGACTCCCTTGGAAACTTGCTTGCGGCGTATGATAAGCGCGGGAATGGCATGACCTATCAGGTTGACAAGGTGGGACGGCCGGCTGCGGTGACGGATCCCGCCTCCAACACCATTTACTTTGTCTATGACGCCGGCGGAAATATAATCCGGGAGTCCCTGCCATCCGGCAGGGTGACCACATCAGGATATGACGGATTTGGCAGGTTGACTCTCAAAACAGTGGGGGCGGGGGAACGCGAGGCCCGCCAGACGCGGTATGAATATGATCAACTGGGGAGACTGATCCGGGAGATTGATCCGTATGGATATGTCATTGAGCGACAGTATGATGCCAATGGAAACGCGACCAACGTTACGGATCGGCGCGGTTATTCGACCCGGATGGACTATGACGACCTCAACCGGTTGATCCGGACGACTGATGCGCTGGGGAATTCGGCGTTAGTGATGTACGACCGTTTGGGACGGATTACGGGAACAACCAATCGGCGCGGTGATTCAACCCGACATGATTATGATGCGACAGGCCGCCTGACAGCCATCCGGGATGCGGAAGGCAATATCACCAGCAACCGGTATGACGCGCTGGGACGATTGTGTGAGGAAGTGGCCCCGAACGGACGTCGAACCTTTATGCGTTACGATGCGGCGGGGCAGTTGACAAACAAGAGCGTAAACTGTTCCGGAAGCGAAAGCCGGACCCGGAACACGGAATACGACGCCCTGGGCCGGCCGCTCCGGGTTACGGATGCGGCAGGCGGGGTGACGGTTCTGGACTATGATCCCAATGGAAATGTGATTCAGTCGACGGCCTTAAAGTCTTCCGGGAAAGTCCTGAGACACCGGAGTACACACTATGATTCCCGGAATCTTCCCAGTCTTGCCTATGACTATCTGGGGAATGCCTGGCGGACAGAGTATGACTCCAGTGGGCGGAAAATAGCAGAAGTGGATCCGCTTGGGAATCGGACCGAAACCGGTTTCAACCGTTTTGATGAGATCGTCTCGGTGACTGATGCTCTGGCCCACCGCACGGAAACCCGGTACGACCGGTGCGGGAGGAAAGTGGAAGAGGTGAACCCTCTGGGACAGCGTGTGTGTTACCACTATGACCCCAATGGAAACCGGACGCGGGTCATCAATGACAATGGACATGCAATTCTTTATGCCTTTGATGCGTTGAACCGGGTATCCGAAGTCAATCGAACCCTGCCCGCTGTTCCGCTCGATGTTCTGACCCGGGCGGACGTGAATGGCGATGGCCGGATCAATGGGGATGATGTGGTCGCTGTGGAGGAGGGCCTTCCATGAGGACATCTGTCTCCCGAGTGCGAGTTCTTCTTGTGTTGTGCGCCCTCGCCGTGTTGCTGGGTGCAGAGGCTTCGGTTGCGACGCCCGCGTGGTGGGCGAGTCGAAATGTGCTGGTCACGAACACGGCGCCCGAAGATTTTTCACCGGTTCTCCAGGGGCAGGTCTGGTGGTTGGCAACCAATGCCTTTGTCGAGTTCCAGGTGAAAATGCCCGGCGGCGCGGGGGATGAGGTGCATCACTTGCTTGCAAGCCCGGCAGCCGGAAATCATTTCAGCCCTGTCGCGATCGGGCAGTTGAAAAATGTGGCCGCTATGTTTTACAGGCGCTTGATGGAGGAAGGTGTGGCAACCGGTTATCCGTGGGGGACGGATGATGTATCTGATTTTTCGCCGGCGACCGTTGGACAGGCAAAAGCGGTGTTCGGGTTTGATTTGGCGGGTGCGGTATTCAATCCATCGATCTCCGGCCAGATTGCCTATCCGGGGCCCCAACGGGGCATGATCCGGGTCGTGGCCGTGCCGGTGGACCGGTTTGGCATGGATGCTTTCGCGGACATCGCCGAAACAGGCGCTTATCATGTGGTCACGGGGCGCGGCGCAACGTTCTGGAGGATTGAGGCGTGGCGTGATTCCGATACAAACGCACGGCAGGATTCGTGGGAAGCCTGCGGAGCGTATCCACTGAATCCCGTCACGGTCACCTCGGTTGTTTCGGGGATTGATCTGGTGTTATCCAATCCGGACGAGGATGGTGACGGAATCCCCGGTTACCGAGAGCGAGAACTCGGTCTTGATCCCGATTACCCGTATGATGCCCTGGTTGATGCGGATGGCGATGGGCTATCGCTGGCTGATGAATTCCGCTTCGGATCCGATCCGAGTAATGGGGATTCCGATGGGGATGGGATGGGAGATGGTGCGGAAATCCTGAACGGGTTCTCCCCGACCACTGGACACGATCATGCTCGTCTTCCGTTCGTTGAATCCTTTGAACCCCCATCCATTACCAACGGAATTCTCGCGGGACAAAAACAATGGCTTTCAGCCGGAGGCATGCTCGCGGTTGTCTCTCCGAACCCCGTGATCTCAGGAAGCCAGACGGTATGGCTTCGCGCCTCGACCAATTCGGGTGCGGCGATTATTCAGCCTTTGGCCACCCATGGAGTCGACCGGCTCTGGATCGATTATCAGGCAGTGCCCGCTTGGCGAACAGCCACGGATGCCCTTTTACCCGCTGAGGGATCCGCAGCTTCATTCTATATCAACCAGTCGGGCCAGTTTGTGGTTTACGATGGAACCTGGTTGCCGGGCGGATGGGTGGCGTTGACCAATACCCCGACGATGACACGCAGCAATGCGGTTCGATTGACGGTTCAGCTCGATTATGAACGCCGAGCTTGGGGGCTGTGGCTCAATGGGACTAATGTTCTCAAGTCGCTTCCGTTTACGGGCGCTGCTCTGGAATTGGCCCGGCTTCGTTTTACAGGCGCCTGGTATTCGGATACGGCCCTTGATCACATCGCGGTGACGACCAATGCGCCGGCCGGCTTTGTCGCGGATTCGGATGGAGATGGGTTGCCCGATGATTGGGAACGGGCAAGGGGGTTTGATCCCTATGACGCGTCCGACGCTTCGGTTGATTCCGATGGGGATGGCCTGGCCACCCTTCAGGAGTACACGCTGAGCCTTGATCCCCGGGATCCTGATTCCGATCATGACGGGTGGAACGACGGCGCAGAAGCGGCGCTAGGAAATTCTTCCATTTATGAGGATCCCCAATTGACGGCGACGCTGCCCTTTCACGAGCCTTTCGAATCCCCGGTTGTGACCTATGGTGATCTTGCGGGACAGCATGGCTGGCTGGCCTCGCAAACGAACTGGGCCCTCGTTCAAGGAGAAAAGCGAGTCGGTGGCTCCCAGTCCTTGAAATTGGCGCCAAAATCCGATGCAACAGCCAACCTTTTCCATGTTATCAAAGGGCCCTTCCGGGGCATCACCTGGACGGATTTCTGGGCCATCCCCGCAGGCCGCAAAATAACGGGATATCCTGTGATTCAACCGTCAACCACAGCCGCATTTTATTTCGATCATGAAGGTTGCCCTGTTGTTCGGGATGGTGCGGCATGGAAAACGGTGACGAATGCTCCGGTGACGTCAGGGACGAACTGGCACCGGTTGACTGTTATGCAGGATTTTTCAAATTCTGTCTGGAGTTTATGCCTTGATGGGGTGCCCGTGGCCCTCGATTTGGGATTTGCTCATCGGCTCACCCAATATACCGGGGTCAGGGTTTCGGGGGCCTGCAACACGGCGACATGGCTGGATGATCTCCATGTGACAACCGTGGTTCCGGGAGATATTGATAGTGATGGGGACGGTCTGCCGAATGACTGGGAAATCGCCCACGACTTCAATCCGTTCGATCCGTCTGATGCCTCCGATGATCCTGATCTCGATGGCCTCACCACGGGGGAAGAGTATCACCTCGGAATTAATCCGCTCACCCGGGATACGGATTCCGATGGGATGGGTGACGGAACGGAAATCATGCGGGGGTATTCCCCGACGAATGCGGGAGTATTTCGTTCTCTTCCGTTTGCAGAAACCTTTGAGCCGACTGCGATCACAAATGGCAATCTCGCGGGGCAGCACGGGTGGATTGTGGTTTCATCAAATGCTGCGGTGGTTGTTCAAACCAGCGTTGTTTGGGAGGCGACCCAGGCCCTGCAGTTGGGCGGATGCACATCTCCCGTGTCAATTTTCAATCCCGTGGCCGCTGTGGGAATTCCGGTTGTCTGGACAGACTTGCGAGCCAAGCCCGTATTCCGGTCAGTGGAAAGCATGCCGGTGCTGGATGCTGCCTCGACCGTGGGGTTATGTGTAAACAAGGAAGGGCAGGTTGTTGCGCGTGATGGCTCTGATTGGATAACCCTGACCAATCATCCGCCGCTGAGTGCGGGTGTATGGAGTCGATTCACGACCTGTCAGGACTACAACAACGGGAACTGGACGCTTTATGTCAACGGGGAGCGGTGGGCGACAAACCTCGCATTTGCCTGTCTGGCAAATGAATATTCCGGGTTTGGAATGAAAGGGTCTTCCTATCGCGCCGGATTTCTGGATGCCGTGATGGTGTCCACTAATTCCCCCCTTGATATCGATGTGGATGGAGATGGCCTGCCCGGTAATTGGGAGACCCTGTATGGCCTCAATCCCGGGAATCCGTCCGATTCATCGGTCGATTCCGATCAGGATGGTCTCATCAACCTCGAAGAATACCGGCTTGGAACCAATCCCGGGCTTCGTGATACGGATGGCGACGGCATCGGTGATGGTGCAGAACTCAACGTGGGCGGGGTGCCATCACTCTCGAATGGGTTTTCCCGGTTACCCTTTGTGGAAGGGTATGAGGCGCCGGCGGTGATTTTGGGAAATCTAGCCGGCCAGAATGGATGGCTGGCGGGCGGGTCGACTGCGATGATGATTCAGTCGAATCGTGCATTTGAGGGAAGCCAGGCGCTGGCATTGGGATCCACCGGGACGGCAACTCATGTTTTCGCGAGTGACGGGGCACCGGTGGTGTGGATCGATTTTCAGGCTAAGTTGGTCAGCCGACTCACCCAGGCGGATCCGGTCATCAGTTCCAACTCTGCGGCGGCATTTTTCGTGACTGCGTCCGGTCAGCTGGCCGTCTCCCGGGATGCTTCCAGCACACAACGATGGGAAAGCCTTTCCAGCCATGCTCCGGTGGCGACGGGGCAATGGGTCCGGTTGACGGCCCGTTTCGACTACCCTGCGCAGAGGTGGTCTGTCTGGTTGAACGGGGTACAGGTGGCGAGTGATCTTCGCTTTGCAAATCCAGTTGTCGAGTTTTCTCAGGCCCAATTCCATGGCCCTGCCTTGTCGGTCGCCACTCTGGATAATCTCGCTATAACAACGAACGAACCGCCCGGTCTCGATACCGATGGCGATGGGTTGCCGAATGCCTGGGAAATAGCCCATGGCTTTAATCCGTCTGATCCGTCTGATTCGTCTGATCCTGATGGTGATGGGTTCACCAATTTTGAGGAATATCAACAGGGGCTGGATCCCCGTGACCCTGACACCGACCAGGATGGGTTGGTGGATGGCCATGACGGGATCATGCCGATTGGGCTTTTCCCTTCCGGGGTTGATCACAACGGCGACGGGTTTGCCGATGGGGAATCGGATTTCGGCTGTGATCCGTTACGGGATGACAGTGATCATGACGGTATGAAGGATGGTGCCGAAGTCAGACTGGGGTTGGATCCGTGCCGTTCCACAATCGGGCAGGGATTAACGGCCTGGTACAAGCTTGATGAAACCAATGGAATCATGATTGCGGATAGCTCGACTAATAATCGTGCCGGTGAATGGGTCGGGGCGGGGAGTGTCACCGGGACGGTGGGGCGGATGGGCGGGGCGCTGGAATTCGACGGACATGCAAGCGGAGTCTCGATTTCAGCGGCCACTCTGCCTGATCTGAATACGAATTTCTCGCTTTCCGCCTGGGTCTGTCCGGATTCTGGCGGCACCAATCCGGTTCAAGTCATTGTGACGCAGGGGAGTGCCTGGGGGCTTGTGCTGAATCAGGGCCGGCCTGAATTCAGATTCTCAGCAGCTTCGACAGGTGTCGTGGCGTGTGCCACGACCGTTCCGGCAAGAGCCTGGACCCATTTGATTGCGGCACGGGAGGGCGATGTTGTTTCCCTTTTTGTGGATGGCGAGCGGATGAGTTCGAGTCAAATTCAGGGAAGTCTTCAGGCCGGTTCTGCGCCATGGGGCCTTGGCTATAACTCCGCTCTGGCTTCCCAGTATTTTAACGGGGGGCTGGATGATATCCGGCTCTATCATCGAACCCTTTCATCGGGAGAGATCCGGGAACTTTATGTGCTGGGTGGGGATTGTGACGGGGACACGGAGGGGAATGCCGGGGAATTGATGTCCGGCACCGATCCGTTTTCCTCCCCGGCTCCGGCGGGAATCGCCGGTGATCTTGATGGAGATGGGCATGTGACCCGCAATGATCGCGATCTCCTGGTTGTATTAGCGGGCGAAATGACCCGCGATGTAACGCGATTCAGTTACGATGCCGAGGGGAATGTAACGCTCAAGGTGGATGCGATGGGAAATGCCACGGCCATGACCTATACCCGAAATAACCGGCTTCTGGGAACAACGGATGCGAAGGGGCATGTCCAGCTTAATGAAATGGATGTCATGGGTGCCGTGGTGACGACAACGGATGCCCTGGGCGCACGCACGCGGTTTGCTTATGATGCGTTCGGGTCTGTGGTCCAGGTGACTGATGCGGCCGGGAATGCGACCCGGATGGAGTATAACCCGCTTGGGCAGGTTGTCCGGACTGTCAATTCGCGCGGAATTTCCCAGATCACCCTCTATGACGACCTGGGTCGTGTGGAGTGTGTGGCCGCTGCCGCCGGGACGCCCCTGGAACAGCGCGTGTGGTCATACTATGATGCGGCCGACAATCTGGTCAGTAACCGGAATAACATCGGCGTCATGAACGAGTACCAGTATGACGTCTGCGGGAAAATGGTGAAACAGATTCTGGCGCGCGGAACCCCGGGGGCAAAGGTTGATGAAACCACCTATGATGCCTGCGGACGGGCAGTCAGTCGCAAGGACTCGCGCGGCTATTGGTCCCTTGTAGGTTATGACGCCCTCTCTCGCCAGATTTCTGCGACGGATGCACTGGGCCATGTTTCCCGGGTGGTTTATGACAACCTCGGGAATGCCATTGCCAGTATTCAGCCCAATGGCCGGACCGTTCAGACTGACTACGACAAGTGGGGAAGGGCGGTCCGGACACGGGATGGAAATGATGTTGCCGCGACCGACTATGATGTGCTTGACCGTGTCGTTTGCAAAACAGATTGGCGCGGAATCCGCTCGGCCTGTTTTTATGATGCCGTTGGTAATCTCACCAACGCGGTCGAAGCGTTCGGCACATCGGAACAATCCGGAACGGTGACAGACTATGACGCGGGCAACCGGCCGGTCCGCAGGGTGAATGCCAAGGCCTGTTCCGTGGTAACTGACTATGACGCATTGGGCAATAAGACGTCCTTTACGGATGAATTGGGACAGGTCAGTCGCTGGTATTACGCCTCCGGGAAACGTCTTGAGGGATATTCCCTGCCCGACGGCACGGCGGTCACCAATCACTATGATGCCCTGGATCGTCTGGTGGAGGTTCGGGTCAACGGCGCGGCGCAACAGGCTTATGCCTATGACGGCTTATCCCGCATGACGAATTCGGTCGATTTCAATCAGGCTGGCCCGGCGGATGATAGCACTGTGGCCTACGACTATGATGCCCTCAACCGGGTTGTTGAGGAGCGGCAAAACGGAAAGAGGATTCAGCGCCAGTTTGATTCCGGAGGTCACGCCGTGGCGGTGACCTATCCCTCCGGCTTTGTGTTGAAACGGTCATTTGACGCCAGTGGTCGTCTTGCAGACTTGAAAAACGAGGACGGGACGACGACCTATTCCGCCTATGCCTATACGCCGAATTCCCGGATCCAGACCATCACCTATGGCAACGGGGTGGTGGAAACACACGGACTGGATTCGCGGGAGCGACTGCAAACGCTGTTTCAGCAGGGGGTTCACTGTGATCTGCGGGCCACATTGGCTCGTGACCCCGGGGGGAATGTGACGCTGTGTTCCCAAAACGGAGGGGCAGGGGATGTGTTTATTTATGATTCCCTGAGCCGGGTTGTGGCACGGAAAAACCTAAGCGATGTGTTCGAGGAATCGCTCCGGTATGATGCTCTTGGAAATTGGTTGTCCACTTCCAATCTCATGGAAGGCTCTGTTTCCCGATCGGTTAATGCCGGCAATCAGTATGACCAGATCGGCGCGCAATCGCTCCGGTATGATTTAAATGGTAGCCTGATTGACTGGAACAACCGCAATTTCGTCTATGACTATCTGGCGCGACTTGTGGAGGTCCGGTCCAACGGACTGGTGATTGCCCGGTACGGCTATGATGCCGCCAACCGTCGTGTCGGCAAGGACACCGTGGCCGGGCATCAGGCCTACTTCTATGACGGGGATAACCTCATTGACGAGTCTGTGAATGAGACCTGGACTCGAAGCACCATCCACGGGGGGTCTTTGGACACGCCGGTCGCTATGGTGAGCGGGGGTGGGGTCTTCTATTATTTAAGGGATTGGCGCGCCAATATTGCCGTTCTGGTTGATTCAGGTGGGAATCCTCTCGAAAGCTACCAGTATTCCTTGTTTGGTCGGATGACGGTATTGAACGCCGGAGGGAATCCGGTTCAGCAAAGTGGGTTTGGCAATATCTGGACATTTGCCGGACGCCAGTGGGATGTAGAAACCGGCTTGATGCATAACCGTAACCGGACTTACTCGGCTGAACTGGGCCGGTTTCTCCAGCGCGATCCTGCAGGGTATGTCGATGGCATGAATCTTTATGCCTATGCCGGAAATAATCCGCTGCTGTTCTCCGACCCTTATGGATTGTATCGGTGGAGTCATGGGGCACTGGACAGCCGGGTGGGTGACTGGATTTTTCAGCAATACGGACAGGCTCGTGAAATGGAGCGGCAGCGACGGGAGTATGAGGAGGCGCTTCGCCAGGCCGAGGAGGAGCGCCAACGGGCTGAACAGGAAAACGAGTATGCAGCCCGGGCCTTCAGCAAGTACAAGAACGAGCACGCCCGTGAAATCAAAAACATGGCCGGGAAGTATCGTCATTTGGGAGTGAACGAGAACGAGGCGGCACAACTTCTGATGAGCGGAATAACGTCGATTCCACGGCTCGGGGCAACGGTGGGGCCCAATGACACCCGGCGTGGCTGGTGGCTGGATTACTACCTGCGCGGCGGCCAGGTCAATACCACCCTGCGTGATGAGATGCGCAGCGCGGGTACCGGAAATGTGGATGAGTTTTTCACGAAGACCTCCCAAAAGGAAACCGCATTGCGGGACAAGCGGAAAGCTACGCAGCAGCAATATACCATGGCGGCTGTGGCGATTGTGGCCACAGTGGTGACCTGCGGGGCGGGTGGGGTGCTGGGTGCGGCGTTGCTCGGAACCGTGGGTGTCACGGCAACCACCGCGTCGTTCGGCGCCTTTGTTGTCGGAGCGGTGGCCATTCAGGGGGTGTCGGCCGCTGCCACGACGATGATCTCGCATGGCAACATTGGCGACTTTGCCCAGACCTGGGCGATCAATTCGGCGGCCAGTGTGGCGGGCTACGGTGCCGGGTATTCGGCGGCCAAGGCGGGAGCGGATCTCAATATCCAACTGGCAACCCAGTCGGCTGCGAGTACCTTTGTGTCATCAGGATCCCGGGCCGCATTGGCAGGCGAGGGCTTTAAAAATGTGTTCAGGGATACGGCAATCAGTTTTGTGGCAGGGGGCATGATGGGAACATTTATGAAGGCGGAGGGGACCGGTTCAGTGCCCTCCGATTTCGGTGAGTATCTGAATAACGGGGCGTCCTCCACGTTCGGATATTTACATTCCCCGATTTCAGGGGGAGTTCAGGGCTCGCTGCATGCGGCTGTATATGGGGGAAATATGGTGAAAGCGTTTGGCGAGGGCTCCCTTTCAAAGGAGGCGTTGACGAGCTATCTGATGGCCTCGGAAGTGTCGCAGGCCGCGAAATGGATGTCGGACCAGATTGTCTCGGCACTCCCCAATGCGCCGCAGCAGACGGCGCAACCCCGTGAATGGAAGACGCCCCCGGCGGCTGCGCATTCTGACAATGCCGCCCGGCGGATGGAGGACTCATTATCCTGGCAATCCCGAATCAGAAATGCAGCGATCGGCAGCGTGGTCACCGTGGCCAGTCATGTGGAGGAAGTCATCGTGGCTCCGGCACGGGCAGTTTCTGCGATCTATTCAACTGTGACGGCGGAGTCCTGGAAGGTTCGGTCGCATGTGATCAATCCGTTTTCAAGGAGTTTTGCCGGATACCAGATCCTGGATAAAGCCACGGATGCTGCACAGGTTGCCGCAGGCCTGCCAATCAGTTTCCTGTCCGGCGATTTTATGGATGTTCAGAAATCCCGGACGATGACAATGAATGCAGGGCGAAAACTGGTGACTTTCAACGGGATGTTTAATGATGATTCGGATGCCGCCAGGATGAGGGACGTCACCCGGCGCCAGTTTTCGGTCAATGATTCTGTTCATGTTGCCAATCGATCCTCCTTTCATGGCATTGGGGATGCGATTCAGATTTTAGGAAATGAGTTGGGATTGATTGATATCACGGCAATACGAGGTGCTGCGGCTCTGCGAAACGCTTCTGTAACACCGGGGGCGATCAATGTGGTGGCGCATAGTCAGGGAAGCATGACCTTCCGGCGCGCCCTCGATCTCGTGGATGAACCCTCTATCCGGGGGCGGATTGCGTACCAGGGGTTTGGCCCCGAGATTAATATCAGTCAAAGTTATCTGGGGCTTCAGTCCTCTCAGAACTTCTGGAATCAGGAGAAAGGCGGCAATTTTCACTTCGATAGGGTTCCCCAAGCTAATTATTTTCCCTTGCCTGCCAGAATCATGGGAGATCCCTTTATGATGAAAGGCTCTACGGAATGGCAAGTTGTAGATTCTCCCGGGAATCGGGATGTCCCGGAGGGGAATAGTCATGGGTATCAGGATTATTATGGAGGGTATGCATATTAACATGAACAAGAGAAGCAAATTGACGGGACGAGGATTCAGAGGGGTGCTGGCCGCGATAGCCCTGGTGTTTGCCGGGGGATGTTTGTCTGGAAATTATGACCTTTCCCGTGCGCCGGCCTATCAGGGGCAGGTGGGAGCGGACTATGAGTTGGCGGAGGACAGCTATATCGTCACCCTTCGGGAAATGGATGAACTATTTCTGATCAACCGATGCAGTGCCTTTAGCCAGCCATTCCCGGTTGACTCCCGCTATATGGGAAAAAGCACAAGCGACATAAATATCAAAGGAGTGATTCCCAGGGGAACACTTTTGAAAGTAACGGCGATCAGGGGCTCTCAGTCGTTTGATGCCGGGCATAGTGTCGAGTATTTTCTGGAAATGGGTCGTGCAGGAACGGAGCCACGGCTTCGATTGAATGCCTGTTTTTTAGAGGAGCGCAAGGGTTCGGTGTACCGCTTGGATGGAAACGCATTCATTCAGCGGGGTGTGGGTGACAAGTCGGATGGCGGGAAACAATAAAGAGGAAATTAGATGAAGCTGAATATCAAGTGGATCGTTGTTTTGGCAGGAGTTGCGGCATGCGGGCGATGCTTCGCCTGGACTGACCTCACTGGCGGTGATCATGGCGGAAGCAATTGGGTGATTGCGGGTGGCTCGTCCATCGCCAGCAATCATTACGGCATCGGAATGATGACCATTAGTTCAGGAATGACGGTTTCAGTAAAAGGGTGGGATGGTTCCAAATACGGTGGAGTTTCAATCAGTGCCACCGATATCCGCGTTGACGGGGTGCTGGATGCATCCGGCGCCGGCTATGCCGGGGGTAATGGAGGGAATGGAGGCTTTGGCTCTGCATCAATAGGGGCCTCGGGAGGATCAGGAGCCGCCGGGTCGCCGGGATCCGGGTCGTTCGGAGGCAGTGGTGGGGTTTCCGGGAGTGGGGGTTATGATTCAGGAAATCCTGGTGTGACGAGGCCAGGCTGGCCCGGTGGGTATGGCGGGCTTGGCGGGTATGCCACGAATGGAATGCAGGGTGATGCCACCACCAATGACGCTGTATTGATGGGTGGCGGCGGGGGAGGGGGTGCCGGGGGCGGGGCAGGTTGGAATCTCCTTGGAACAACTTCAGGCGGTGGTGGCGGGGCTGGCGGAAATCCGGGTGCCGGCTGGATCAAGCTGTATGCAACCAATACAATCATTGTGCGCGGCACAGTTCAGGCGAAAGGTCTGGCGGGAGCCAGGCAGAATGGCGGCACGGGGCAGACTCAGATGCCCGCCGCCCAGGGTGGAAACCTGGGAAGCTCCACAAGCGCGGGACAAAGTCTGGGCGGCGTGGGCGGCGCCTCCATCCCGGGACAATGCTATCCGGCCGGACTGGGCGGCAATGGCGGAGCAGGCGCGGGTGGCGGTATTCTTTTGCAGGCTAGTACCGTGGATACGTTCGGCGGCAACCTCGACAACCGGGGTGGTGGGAATTCTCTGGTGAATGGGGGAACCTTGAAGATCCTCTACATTACACTCCAGGGCGGAAGCTATACCAATACCGGCCGGGCCTATCTTCAACAACTCATGCCGCCGGAGCCAGGGACGGTGTTTGAATTCTAAA
>CAZOZF010000020.1:0-26445 GCA_964584205.1 uncultured Verrucomicrobiota bacterium | reverse complement strand
ATTCTCCCAGCTCATTCATCAGTGAAATATCCCCCCATAAACCCAGTAGCGCCAATATTTTTATTGTTTTCAGGGTAGCCAGCCGGATTCGACCTCGAGGACGGAGCAAGCTTTCCTGTCGCCCCACGCCAGGCGCCAGGGCTTGATGTTACGAATGATCTTTACCGTCCGGTTCTGTTCATCCAGGAAGATCACATCGATCGGAAACCGCATGAAGCAGGTGTGAATGGAGCGGCAGCGGGGAATCAGCAATCCCCGGCCGGCTTCAAGGCGAGGTTTTCCCATGAGGCCAAGAGCCCGTTTCCAGAAGGTGTCAGCGGTGTCGACGCGGATCAGCGTCGGGAAGCATTCTTGAAGCGAGGCTGCCAGGGGGTCAGGTTTCATATCCGGAGATGGTGCGGCAGGTGCGGCGGCGGATCTGGGTGAGCCCCCAGCGGATCAACTGGAAAAACGCGGGTGGCGTGATTGCGATCAGCCGGGCGAAAAACTTGTGGAGCGGGGCATGAGGCGCCTGATGGACATGCTTGTGATAGGCGGCCAGGGAAAAGGCACGGTCGGCCCGAAGATAGCCGTACCAGAGCAGGGTGCCGGTGCCATGGGCGGTGTCCATGGACTCATTGGAATTTTCACAGGCCTCCCTGCCGTAAATCGGTTCCAGCGCCCGGGTCATCCGCGACCAGCCGGACATGACCTCAAAGGCGGAATGCGTCCAGGTGAAAATTCGGGCAGTCCCGCACCGGTTGAGAACAAGCGGTTTGGCAATCAGATGGATCGTCTGTCCCTTGAGGCTTTCCAAAATCATTCCCACGTGGGCGAAGTAGGAGTCAAGATAGGGTTCCCGTTTCGCCGTTGTCCAAAGTCGGCGGTTGATGACACAGGCTCCGATAAACCCGATGGACCATGCCTCGGCCTGAAAAAAGTCCTCCACCGGTTTCCGGACATCCTGCTTCAAGGGAAGCGATTGTTCATGCAGAACCAGGGTCAGCGTTTCATCCACGGAGGCGTAGTTGACATAGACGAAGGGCAATTCGACAGAGGCGTTTTCAAGCACACTGAGTACGGTCGATACGGCCTCGGGAACCATCCGGTCATCCTCGCCGATCATCCAGGCGTACCGGCAGGTGCAAAGATCCACCGATTTAAGGATATTCCGGTCAATACCCAGATTGACGGGGTTCCGGTCGTGGATAATGTGGGGATATCGGGCGCGAAGCCGGGCGACGACTTCCACATTGGTGTCGTCGGTGGAGTCGTCCGATAGGATAATCTGAATTTTGCGGTTGCCAATGGAGAGGATGATGGATTCCACACAGGCCGAAAGCTGATCCGGCCGCTTGTAAGTCGGAATGCAGATGCCCAAAAGATCAGAGGTATTGAAGTCCATGCGGGTTATCTCTTAGCGTAAGGCAGGCGCCCTTTCCAGCCCAGTTTTCGCAAGGCTCTTCCGCCCAGCGTAATAGCGGAGCGCCACAGGGCGACCGGCCAGGGGAAGTGACGCCAGAGAAGCCTGAGATAGTCGTGCTCCAGAGCCATGTCGCGCCGGGTTGAGCTGATGCCTGAGGCATCATTATAATTGGCGATGGTTTTAGGGAAGTATTGGAACTGGAACGCCGGATCACTGAAACACTGCATATTCACCTCCCAGTCGGCCTGGGTGTGGTACTTCAGATTGAAGGGGTGTTTCAGCAGGGCCTGGCGGGGATAGAAGACCGCCTGATGACAGAGATTGGTCAAGGCAAGCTTGGAGGCGGAGAAGGGTCCGTCATAGGTGCGGCGTGACTGGCGCCACCAGGCGTTTCCATAGTAAAGGGTCCGCTTATCCTGAATGAGCGAGAGGATGGCGGCAAGATCGATAGCCAGAGTGTCGTCGCTTCCCAGGAAAAGAATCCAATCCCCGGTCGCCCGGCGAACGCCCTTGTTCATGGCATCATAGATTCCCGCATCCGGCTCGCTGGACCAGAAGGCGATCTGGTCGTGATACCGGAGCAGTAGATCCACGGTGCCGTCTGTGGAGCCCCCGTCGATGACGACATATTCCACACGCGGAGCATTGTGGGCGATAACACTCTGGATGCAGGCTTCCAGTGTAGCGGCGCCGTTCCGGACAACGGTGATAATGGTGAGAATCGGGGCGTCAGCCCCCGTTGAGCAGGTGTTCATAAAGTGAAAGGGTCTTTTGGGTGATGAGGGGAGTGTCGAAGTCACGCTCGATTTTTAAGCGGGCGGCCTGCCCGAACCGGGCCCGGCGGGTGTCGTCGGATAGAAGATTCCCGAGTCCCGCCGCAAGGTCGGCGCTGTCGCCCGGCGTGGCGAGATAACCGGTAACGTTGTGTTCCACAAGCTGGGGAATTCCGCTGGTGTTAAAGGCGACCACCGGGGTTCCGCAGGCCATCGACTCCATGATCGAGTTGGGCAGGTTTTCCTGAAGTGACGGAAGCACGGTGACATCGGCGGCCGAGTAAGCCTGGCGCATGGAGCGCTCATCAGGCAATACTCCGAGAAAACGGGTCGGGACTCCGGTATTGACCGGGGTGGGAGGCGCCTGCTGGCCGACCACCATGAGCTCAAGCTTATCCCGCCAGCCTGTGGCGGCCAGCTGTTGAAGTGCGCCCGCCAGGAAACTGAATCCCTTGTTGGGGTCATGGGTCGCGTTCATGGCCGATATGAGCACCAGTTTCCGATCTTGCGGAAGCGCCATGGCCGTGCGGGCCGCCTGACGGGCCATGCCGCAGTATTCGCTGGCCTGAATGCTGTTGGGAATCACTTCGATTCGCTGTTCCCGGAATAGGGAGCTGCTCCGGGCGCAATCCGCCAGCCACTGGCTGGGCGTGATGATCGTGATCCGGGCCTTCTGCCACGCGCGATGTTTACGTTCCCAGATCCAGCGGCTGAGGTCGTCTTCCTCAGTAGAGGCCAGTTGAGGGCATTTCCCACATTGCTTCCGGTAGAGCGTACAGGAACCGGGAACATGACACCCCCCTGTAAAGGCCCAGGAATCATGAAGGGTCCAGATGATCGGGGCGCGTACTCGTGACTCCAAGGCTCCGATGTCGGCGATGGACATGAATCCCCTGCAGATCCAGTGAAGGTGAATGAGATCCGGGTTGAGTGCGGTGATTTGACGGTTGATCCGGGTTGGCAACCATTCCGTTGCCCAATGGGTTGGAGGGCGGCCCCGGTAGGCGAGCAGGGGCAGGATTTCGGCGTAGGGTCGAAGTTTTCCAAGTCCGCGAGCTAGTTCAGAATCCCGCTCCATCACGCTGGAATCCCCGCTGGTCCGGGCTTGGACCAGCATGCGGGAGTCGGTGCCGAGCGAGCGCAGTCCCTGGTGCAGGCGCCAGGCGGCGCGTGCTGCGCCGCCTTCGATGTCAAACGTGTTGAGATGAAGGATTTTCATGTCAGTTTCGCCTTGAGCGCCGCCAATCGGATCAACCACTGGCGCCGGAATTTCCGGGTGTCGGTGAAACTCAACGACGAGGCAGCATAACGGCTGGCGACCTCAAAGCCAAGCCGGGCGCTGTGCAGGCAGGTTCGTGCCCAGAGGTCGCTCAACAGGGATTCCAGGGCATTTTGTGGCAAGAACTGAGTCTTGTGGTTGGCTGCCAGTAGCCTGGGCAGCCAGGCTTCGGCCTGATCCAGGAAGGGTAGCGTCATGGTCAGGCGCCCCATGGCCAACTGGCGGTGGAATCGCAATTCTTCCGGCGTGGGGTCAAGGCCCAGGAGCAGGAGTTGGGCGCGGATAATCCGGACGGCCTGCTCATCCATGGTGGACCAGTCGGAACCGGTCAGGCTCTTTTCGTGAACGCGGTAGTGGAGAAGGACTTCGGGCAGATTGGCCGCTTGGGTGTGCTGTAGCATCCGGGTCCAAAGTTCAAAGTCCTCGGTGGGGAAGTAACTGCCGTCGAAACGGAGAGGGTGACGTTCCAAAAGATCCCGGCGCAGCATGACCGAGGGATGGGCGAAGGGAGTATCGAGCAGGGTGAAGACCCGGATTTCCTCAGGGTTCACAGGACGCTTAAGCAGGGTGGTTGAGGCCCCGAAATACCGGATCCAACTGCCGCAGAGTCCGATATCGGGATTGCCTTCCAGAAACTGGACCTGACGTTCAAGCCGCTTGGGGAGACTGATATCGTCCGCGTCCATCCGGGCAATATACCGGCCTTGTGCCTGATCGAGGCCGAGGTTCAGGGCACCCGAAAGCTTGAGGCGTTCGCGGCTTTGAATGAGCCGGATCCGAGGATCCCGATAACCCTGAACGATGCTGGCGGAGGAATCGGTGGAAGCGTCGTCCACAATCAGGAATTCGAAATCCCGCAGGCTCTGGCAAAGCATGCTGTCAATGGCCTCGGCCAGGAAGTCAGCGCCGTTATGAACGGGCATCAGGATGGTGACGAGTGGCTGGGTCATGAAATGAGTTCAGTAGCGTCCCATAGGACGCAGGTTAGAAGGCCGAAGGCTGAAGACTGTAAGGAAATTCGCATAATCTTGTTTAATTTCACGTTATGTCATTTACGATAATTCCTGGCTCATCGATTCGTGTGTTACCTTCAGTCTTCAGCCTAAATTACTTCAGCCTTGGCGTCCCTATGGGACGCCAGTGAAATGAGTTGTTGAAAGAGGGTGGAGTGGCGGTGTTGCCAGGGTTTGATATCAAGGAGGGTGACCGCGCGATGGCGGGCGGCGGCGGACATAGCGGTCTGATTTGATAAGACAGTTTCCAGCGCGGCGGCCAAGGCGTCGGGTTGCGGGGAATGCATCTGGTCCCAGTCGCGGGGCGCAGGGATGCCGACCCCGGCCTCGGGGCCAACCAGTTCTGGGACGCCACCGGACGCGGAATAGACAACGGGAAGGCCGCAGGCCATGGCTTCGACGACCAGGCGGGGACAGGCATCGTTATAGGTGGGATGCAAGAGAATATCGGCTTCCCGCATCAGGGCGGGAGCTTCGGCCTGAGTATAGGTGCCACGCCAGTCAATGGCCTCATTGACTCCGGCCTGAATGGCGATATTCTGGATTTCAAGGCGACAGGCCGTTTCGTCGGGTCCCCAGCAATACCGGCCAGCAACGATCAGGCGGGTGCCCGGGTGGCTTTTCCGGAACCTTGCAAAGGCGAGAATGGCGGCTTCAATCCGGAACCGGTACAGATGACTTCCTGAGACCAGGATGACGGGATCGCCAGGCGGTCTTGTGGCGGGGCGGGGCGTAAAGACTTGGGTGTCGACGGGATTAAACAGGATTTCACCAGCCCCCTCACGTGGGCCCAGGAAACGATCGGCGCTGAGCCTGCAGAATTCGCTCTGCCAGAAAACGTAATCGGCGGCGTGATAGGCGGCGGCGAGCGGGCGGTTCGCCTCGGCCCAACCCCGGGGATGCCAGGCGGGGTAGGCCACGCCATTCTGGTTGAGCACAATGGGGCAACCGGCGCGCTTGGCGGCCTGGAGCAAAACCGGCAGGTGCGGCGGCAGGGCACTGCTGACCAGGTAGAGCAGGTTAGGAGAGGTCGGACAATTAGGAAAAAGATCCGCCAGATCCTGACATTTGATGATGCCCCCGGAAGCCGAGTCCGTCCGGGCGGGTAGCGGGTCCTGCCCGTAGAAGACGCGGGGACTGCCGCCGCGCGGATGCGGTCGCCAGCGCCGGTATTCAATCAGCGTCATTTTTATCAACCAGAGAGTTTTAAGGAGTTGTTTCATGTCAGTAGCGTCCCATAGGACGCAGGTTAGAAGGCCGAAGGCTGAAGACTGTAAGGAAATTCGCATCATTTTGCTTTATTTCACATGATGTCATTTACGATAATTCCTGGCTCATCGATTCGTGTTTCGCCTTCAGTCTTCAGTCTAAACCGCTTCAGCCTTGGCGTCCCTATGGGACGCCAGTGGTTTCATGTTGCTTCCACAAACCCATCCAGGAACTTTTTCCACAGTGGAGCTTGCATGCTGTAAGCGTTTTCGTGCGCGGTAAGAAGCCCGGCGGAAATGATGCTGGTTTTGTCGGTGGAATGATCCAGGCACTCGTGTGCCCAATGGGTCAGGGCTTCGACATCGTCCACATCGGTCATCCAGCCGTTCTCCCCATGGCGAACCAGATCCATGGCCTGGCCGACCCGCGTGGTGACGAGCGGGATGCCGCTGGCCATGGATTCGAGGATGGCCTTGGGTCCGCCTTCCTGACGCGAGGTGACCATGTAGAGGTCGAGGGTCTGGAAAAGTTCTCCGATATCCGCATAGCGCGGCAGGTTGAAGTGCAGGAAGGGGATGCCGTGCCGGGCCAGGCCGGCTTTGACGTAGCCGCGAGCCGGGCCGGAGAGTATGACAAGCAGTTCGGGGATGCGGGATTTCAGGGCAGCCATGGCCTGCACAAAGGTGTCCGGTCCCTTGATTAACTTGGGTTCCAGGCCGTCGCCCCAGCCGACTCCATCCTTCTGGAAGGAGCCGATCACGGTGGCGGTTTGCGGGATGTTGTACTGGGCGCGGAATTGGCTTTTCAGGGCAGGCGTCTGGGGGTGGAAGAGTGAAAGATTGATGCCGATGGGAATCAGGTGGAGTTTTTCCGGGGCGATTCCGGTGGTCAGGAGACAATTCCGCATTTCGCTATGACTGACCTGGACGCGGGCGAGGCGGTCATGATGGTGCTTCACCCGGGCAAAGAGATCATCGAACTCGCGGACTCCGGTGCCCGGCTTGCCGTGGAAATAAGCCACGGCGATGCGGTGCGAGGAGCGCAGCCATTCATCGGAGAAAAGGTAGAACTGGCTGCCGTAGAAGACGGATTGCCGTTTGGATCCCTGATTCCATTTCGGCGGAACCACCCGGATCCCAAGGGCGGCGGCAATGTCGGAAAGGGCCCGCATTTCCTCGTCAATGACCCAGGAGGCGGCATCATTGACCAGGATCAGCCGGGAATGTGGACGCCAGGCGGCAGAGAGCACGCGCCGCCCGAGTGTCAGCGGGAGTTGCGCCAGCGGCCGGAGCCTGTTTACAGCCTTTGCGTGTGTCGTGAACGTCATGGGTTATTGGAGGCATTATCTTGCACAATGGGAGCCGTCAGGCAAGGTGCGATTTATTCTGAATTGTCCCTCACATGCGCCCAATGCGAATCACTGTCTAATAGGGTGAATGATGTTGACTTGGGGGGGTATTTCTGGGCATGGTGTGCGCCCGTGCATTCCGGTGCATCAGTGTTTTGAAGCAATGTATTGAGAGGGAAGGTGTTGCCATGTCTGGAAAAGGTGTAGATACCCGTATGGGACGGCCTGTTAAGGGTGCGTCCGACAAGAAGCGTCGCGAAAAGGTTCAAGCTCTCCGTTTGATCGGGTTGGGTGTTCCTGAAGCGACGGTCAAGAAGATGAATCCGACCGAGGTTCGCACGATGTTGAAGCGGCCGGCCAAGTTGAAAAAGAATTAGGCCGTTATCTTCGAAATCGATCCGCCAGCCTGGCCACTCCGGTCAGTCTGGCGTTTTTTTTGTTTCATTCCCCGGATTCTGTGGCGTACTCTACAGCAGAGTGTGATCCATGAAAGTGCTTTGCGTACTCAATCCCAGGGCGGCAGGCGGCGATGCCTTGAGGCTCTGGCCCGTCGTCGCTGAACTGCTTCAACAGCAGGGCGTAGACTATGTATTGCTGTCCTGCGAAAGCGGCTCCAGGATCCAGGATCAGGTTTATGCCCATCTGATGGAGGCAGGGGCGGGGCCCTGCGATGTGGTGGCAGGAATCGGCGGCGATGGCACGCATGCCGCCGTGATCAACGGCTTGATGCAGGTCCGGGCGGCCTGCGGGGGAGTCCTGAAACCCCGGTATGCCTTTATTCCACTGGGCACGGGAAACGACATTGCCAAGTCCCTGGGAATCCGGATTCAGGATGACTATTCGCCACGCGATCTCCGGCGCGCGGTCTCGACCATCCTGCATGGGGCTGATTACTGTCTCGACCTGGGCGTAATCAATGGAACCTATTTTGCCGATGCCCTGACCATCGGGCTTGATTCCCGAATTCTCATGGAGCGGAATACTCATAAACGGGCCCTCGAAGCCATTCCGTTCCTGAAATATCTGGCGAAGGGGCGATTCCTGTATACGATGTCGTGGGGCTCCCGGTTCTTCCAGCACGCTCCCGTGGAGGGGGAAATCAAGGTGGACGGGAAGTCCTGGTACCAGGGGCGGTTGATTAATGTGGTGGTCAACAACACGCGGATTTATGCCGGAGATTTTGATTTTAGCAGGGACGCCTATCCCGATGACGGCCTTCTGGATGTGGTTCTATTCAATGCGCATGTGGACTATCTGACCCGCTATCTCCTGGCGATTCGCCATAACCCGGATAAAATCAGGGATCTCTCGACTGAATTGCACCGGCGCTCCATGCATATTCAGGGGCGGGAAATTGAAATCCGGCTTGAGGATTCCGAGCCGGCCCAGGTGGATGGCGAGGAGTTTCCCGGGGATTCCATTTTTAAGATTTCCGTGGCTCACCGCGTATTGCCCATCAAAACTCCCGCCGAACCGCTGTGAAAACAATCGACAGGCCGACGGTCCTCCTTTTATAGTCAAATCGTATGAAGGCAATTTCCGATAATCCGATGGTGAAAGACCTGATCCGCCGTGCGTTGGAGGAGGATGTGGGGGCCGGTGATGTGACCACCCTTTCCGTGGTGCCCGAAACCAGCCGGGGTCGGGCCGTGATCCTGTCGCGGGGACATTATGTGGTGTCCGGTCTGAATGTCGCCGCCGCCGTGTTCGGAGCGGTGGATGACTCGCTCCAGTGCCGGTTTCTGTCTGCCGATGGCGATGGTGTGAAACCGGATCAGGCCTTGATGACCATTGAAGGACGTGTCCGTGGAATTCTGACGGGCGAGCGCACGGCCTTGAATTTCATGCAGCGAATGACCGGGATCGCCTCGCGAACCCGTGAATTTGCGGACAAAGTGAAACCCTATGGGACGCGGATCCTGGACACGCGCAAGACGACCCCTACGCTGCGGATTCTGGAGAAATATGCGGTCACCTGCGGGGGCGGGACGAATCACCGGATGGGGCTCTATGACATGGTTCTGATCAAGGACAATCACCGCCGCCTGTGGCAGGCTGCCGGGATCAGCAACCTGCAGGGGGCCGTGGCCGCCGCACGGGCAAAATTCCCCGGCATTCCGGTAGAGGTCGAGGTGGAATCCGAGGCTGAACTCCGGGATGCGTTGCGGGCGACCCCGGAATGGATCATGCTCGACAACATGGAGCCGGCCCGGATGCGCGAGTGCGTGACGATTTGTGCCGGGCGGGCCAAGCTGGAAGCTTCGGGGGGGGTTGCGCTGGCTACTGTGGAGGCTATTGCCGCGACCGGGGTCGATGCCATTTCCATTGGCGGGTTAACCCATTCGTCGCCGGCGGCCGATTTATCACTGGAGCTCGACTAAATGGACACCTTCCTGGCTATTGATGTGGGTAACACCAGCACCCATGTGGGGCTGGTCCGGGGACGCCGGATTTTTCGACAGGGACGCATGTCCACGCGAGAGGGGCGGGATGAACGAAAAATCACGGCGCTTCTTCGCCATGTTGCGGGGGGGCGCAAGGTGACGGGTTCCGTTTTGTGTTCCGTGGTGCCCGGACTCAACCCGCTCTGGGCGGAGATCCTGATGAAACGGTGCGGGTCCCTTCCGCTGGTGGTGGATCACCGGATTCGCCTCAACATCACGGTGGACTATCCCCATCCTGAAACTATCGGGGCGGATCGTCTTGCGGATGCGGCGGCTGCCTGGGCCCGCTACAAGGGCGCGGTGATTGTGGCCGATTTCGGAACGGCCCTGACGTTTGACGTGATTACCGGGGATGGTCGTTATGTCGGGGGAGTGATTGCGCCCGGGTTGCCCCTGATGACCGATTATCTTTCTGAACGAACAGCCCTGCTGCCGCAGATCAAGCTGGGCGGACGCTATAAGGCCATCGGGCGCAGCACGGATGAGGCGATGCGGATCGGCGCCATGGTGGGCTATTGCGGCATGGTTCGTGAAATTCTGCGTCACATCAAATCCGGAATGAAGGAACGCCGTGTCCGGTTTTGCGCGACCGGTGGATATGCGGGTTTGGCTCTGAAGGGGCTTGATGCCCCGGTTGATATTATACCGGAACTGACGCTGGAGGGGCTGGTGTTGCTCAGGGAGCTCAACAGGAAGGAATTTTAGATTGTTGATTTTAGATTGGAGAATGATTTCTGGAAGGGAGTTCAATTCTGATGTCTTTCAATCTACAATCTGAAATCATCATTCTTCAATAAACAGTATGGGTAGAATTCTGGGAATTGATTACGGGACCAAGCGCATGGGAATCGCCATCAGCGATGCCACGGCCATGTTGTCCACCCCGGTGTCGGTTGAATCGGTTCACTCCATGGATGAGGCGGTCGCCGTGGCGTGTCGCATTGCCCGGGAGCGGGGTGTTGAAAAGATGGTGGTGGGCATTCCTGTCAACATGAATGGAACCAATGGCCCGATGGCCTTGGAAGCCATGCAATTCATCGAACGGCTTCGCGGAGCGAGCGGACTTCCGGTTGACACCACGGATGAACGGCTCAGCACCAGTCTCGTGGAGCGGATGCTGGTGGACGCTGATGTCTCGCGGGGGCGGCGCAAGGAAGTCCGAGACAAACTGGCCGCGCAGGTTATTTTGCAGGGATATCTGGATGCCAAGGCGGGTCCCCAATTCTACAACCCTGATGATGACTCCTTGCGCAATCCGGATTGATCCGGAGCAGGGGCGACGCTTTTCCGTTTTCGGGATTTTGGTTTGGTAATGCGGGGTGGATCAAGTTTCACAGGGGAAGCAATCTGTGTAGACCGGGGGCGGGTTGACCTTTTGTGACTTTTGTGGCCGTTCCAGAACCAGGCAGCGCCTGTACCGGCAAGAAGTCCGGTGACCATCATCGCAAAGAATAGTTGTTTCCAGCGCCTGAGGCTCCGCTTCAGAAGCGTGACGTTCTGGGTGGTGAGCAGGGTTTGTGCGGCCTTCCCGGCTGTGGTGGGCGGAGTAAAATCCAACTGTTCCCGAACCGGAATGGTTTTCTTCAGGGGGTCATTCTTCAGGAAATGACAACGGCTCACATCCAGACCCGACTGGATGATGGCGGAGCGGTAACTGTCGAGATCGAAGGCGACTCGTCGCCAGAAGACGGCGCGGGCTTCCGTGTCATACAGGCAATAACTGGCGCGCGGATCGCCGTCACGGGGAGCGCCCACCGACCCGACATTGATGAAATAGCGTTTCCCGGATTCCAGCTCAAAGTCCTGTGGCTCGATTTCACGGGGAATGCCGCTTGAGCCGATGAGAAAGAAAGCGGGATCATGGGTGTGGCCGGCAAGAAGCAGTTGGGTGTCAACGGCCTGCCATGAGGGCAGGGCGTCCTCGGGATTAAGCACATATTCGAAATTCGCCGGTTTTGAGAAATCCCCATGGACGCACCGGAACCCGTTTCCCACCAGCGTCAGGGGAAACGATCCCAGAAATGCCGACGCTTTCCGGTTGAGTTGCCCGGCCGTCCACCGGATGATTTCCCTCGCCTCCGGGTTGAATGAGGAATCATCCATTTTTCCGCCCACCACGGCATCGTGATTACCCAGGACAAAGGCATCGACATGGGCGTGGACTTCATTCAGGAGTCGGGCGGGGGAAGGGCCGTAGCCGACGACATCCCCCAGGCAGATGATGTAATCCGCGTGCTGACTCCGGATGTCCCGATGTACGGCATGCCACGCCTGGAGGTTGGCGTGAAGATCCGAGATGAAGGCATATCGCATAACTAGTCGATAGCCTAGTTGCGATTAACAGTCAACTAAAACAAAGCTAATCCATTTATTTTTTCGGAGGCATAGCCCAGGAATCGTTTCCGGTGTCGCCCGGGTTCGGCGTCGGGGTGGCGGCGGCCGGCTCCGTCGGAGTCGCTTCAGGGGCAGGAGCGGCCGGAGCAGGTTCGGAGGCTGGCTCCTGGAGCGGGGTCCCGTCATCAGTGGGTTTCAAGGACAGCTGCGGGAACAGGATGGTGCCCGAGAAGTGTCCCTCCAGGCATGCCTGAATTGTGCCGCGTGAGCCGGGTGTGGTGACCTCGCCCTGAATCTTTGACAACCCGGAAATCAGCATGTCGCCCACATCCTGTTTAAAGAGGATTTTTCGGGGTGCGCCGTTGGATGCGGTAAAAACGAGGGAGACGGTGAAGCGTCCCGAAAAGTTATGATATTTCTGGGCGGCGGCATCCAGAACCCAAGTTTGACCGGGTTCCGCGCTGATCGGGGAGGAAACCATCTGGATGGCGTGCTTTTCCCGTTTTGAGCGGAGATAGAGGAATGATTGTTTAAACGTATTCAGGTTCAAGCCGGTGGCTTGCCGGTATTTATCCTCCAGGTGAATCGTCCAGCCGGGAATGGGGGTTCCGGGCTTAATGACGCGGGCCGGAAAGGCGAGCCTGTTGATCCGGGCGGAAGGAACCGGTTTGCTCCCGACCCCGGCGAGTTCGACGGTGTGTGGCAGAGACCGCCAGATGGCGGTTCCGATCATCAGGACGACCACCGCCAGGATAATCTTCATGTTCAGCGGCATTTTCTGGGGGCGGCGCGGGAGTCCCTTGATATCCTGAACGGCGACGACGTCATGAGCTGCCTGGTCGCCGGTTTTCGGCGGCATAAAGACCTTAAGCTTTTTAGCCGGTTCGTTTTTCGGGGCCGGTTGCAGATAATAGCTGGGATCGAGTTGCAGACCCGTTGCCTTGAGTGATTTCCGGTAGGCATCGAGATCAAACGACACGCGCCGCCAGTAGAGCGACTTGGTTTCCGAATCATAAATACAGTAACACGACCGGACATCCGAGCCCCGGGGCTGTCCGACCGATCCGATGTTCACCAGATAACGCTTGCCCGGATCCATGACAAAATCCTGGGGCTCAACACTCCGGGGGGTTCCGCTGGCGCCCAGGATATAGAGGGCCGGTTCATGCGTGTGGCCGACGAACAGCAGGGCGTCATCCACCGCCTTCCAGGAGGGGAGGGCGCTTTCCGCATCCAGGACATAATCAAAATTGGCGGGTGCGGTGAATTCCCCATGGACGCAACGGAACCCGTCGCCGACCAGAGTGAGCGGAAAGGTCCCCAGAAAATTCCGATCTTCGTCACTCAGCTGCTTTTTTGTCCAATCAATAATTTTCCGGGCATCGTCATTGAACAGGGACTCATCCAGTTTCCCGCACATCACGGCATCATGGTTTCCGAGGACGAAAGCATCCACCTTGGCTCGGACTTCCCGGAGTATTTCGCGCGGATTCGGGCCGTAGCCGACCACGTCGCCAAGGGAAATGATCCGGTCCACATTGTTCGCCTGAATATCATGATAAACCGTTTTCCATGCCTGGATATTGGAATGGAGGTCTGAAACGAAAGCATATTTCATGGGGTCCGCCTTAGTGTTGGTGTTGATTCCTCGATCGCAAAAGGAGTGTGTGACTGTCGGGTGCGAAGCCATTTTTCAAGGGAAATTACAGGAAGAACGGTGGCCCCGACTAGAATGGCATGGGACCACTCGGACCAGCTTAATGGAGTTGTCTTGAACAAGGTTTGAAGGAACGGGAGGTAGAGAAAGCAGGCCTGAAGGAGAAGGAGGCTTCCGATTCCGATAAAGACGGGGGGATTGGAAAAGAGCCCCAGGGACAGGACCGAGTTTTTCAAGGAGCGGCAGTTGAATAGGTAGAAGATCTGGAAAAACACAATGGTGGTGACACAGGTGCTTTGCGCTCCCGACAGGGCCAGGGTATGGCGTGCCAGGGAGACGGGTTCCGGGCCAACCATCCGGTAATATTCCCAGAGGAAAAGGGCGCATGATCCTATTGTCATGAGTCCCGCCACCATGAAGAGGCGGAACACAATAAATCCCGAAAACACCGGCTCGTTCGGACCCCGGGGTTTCCGGCGCATGGCGTTACGTTCCAGCACCTCAAAGGCGAGGGGAACCGACAAGGCCAGGCTGGCCACAAGATTAATCCAAAGGGTCTGGGTCGGGGACATGGCCAGAAGGAGGGCGGGTTTGCCTTCAATCATAACCGCTGGAAAGAAAAATACGGCCGCCGCCAGAATAAAGGCCAGGCCGAGATTCGTGGGCAGGAGGAAGGCAATGGATTTGATGAGGTTGTCATAAACGCGCCGCCCTTCCTCCACGGCGGCGGCGATGGAGGCAAAATTGTCATCCGCCAAAATCACCTTGGAGGCCTCCTTGGCGACGGCGGTTCCGGTGATGCCCATGGCAATGCCGATATCGGCTTTTTTGAGGGCGGGGCCGTCATTGACGCCATCGCCGGTCATGGCGACCACATGACCCCTGGCCTGGAGGGCGTCTACAATCCGGATCTTGTGCTCGGGGGCCACCCGGGCGAACACATTCGTTTCCAGAACGCGATCGAGAAGTTGTTCCTCCGTCAAGTCGTCCAAGTCACGTCCGATACAGGCATACTGGGAGGGTTTCAGGAGGCCCAGTTGCCGTCCGATGGCCTGAGCGGTGGTGGGGTGATCGCCCGTGATCATCTTGACGGTTATGCCGGCGGCATGGCAGACCCGGATGGCATCCATCGCCTCAGTTCGGGGCGGGTCAATCATTCCCATCAGGCCCACGAACGTCAGGCCGCCCGAGACGGTCTCGGGCTGAAAGGATTCGCTATTAGAACCGGATTTTTTCGCGAAGGCGATGACCCGCATGCCTTGCCGGGCGTAGGTTTCAATGGCCTCATGAACCCGGATTCGTTCCGGATCTGTCAGGGAGCAGCGTTGCAGAACGGTTTCAGGCGCGCCTTTAAGGCTGATGTGATGGACTCCGTCAAGGGAGTTGAGCGTCGCCATGAATTTGGTTTCCGATTCGAATGGAATGACATCCAGGCGAGGGTGCTCCCGACGCAGGGAGTGCGCTGAGAGGCCTGCTTTTTGTCCGGCCACAACGAGGGCGGCTTCCGTCGGGTCTCCGGTAATGCCCCAGCCTTCGTTCTCCCGCGTGAGGGAGGAATCATTGCATAACACTGAAATTAAAAGGATTTCGCGAAGTTCAGGGGGAAGCTCATGGGTGAGGGCGACTCCATTATGTTCGATGACGCCCTCGGGGGAATAGCCCACCCCTGAAAAGCGGTATTCCCGGGAGCCGGTCCAGGCGACCTGGACGGTCATCTCATTGCGGGTCAGGGTGCCGGTTTTATCGGTGCAGATCACCGAGGTTGAGCCCAGTGTTTCCACGGCGGGGAGGTGCCGTACCACGGCGTGGCGTGCCGCCATAGCCCTGACGCCAAGCGCCAGGGAAATGGTGATCATCGCGGGCAATCCTTCCGGAATGGCGGCGACGGCCAGTGTGATGGCCACCATCAGCGCATCATTCAGGGGGGCGTGCTTGATCCAGAGGCCGAAAACCAGGAGTACGGCGGCAAGACTCACCACGGCGGCGGTAATCCAGAGGCTGACTTTGGCGAGCTGCCGGGTCAACGGGGTCTCGATTTCCCGGGTCTGGTTCAGCAGGGTATTGATGTGTCCGAGTTCGGTCTGGCTACCGGTTGCCACCACGACCCCGGTGGCGGTTCCCTGAAGCACCATGGTGCCGCTGTAGGCCATGCCAAACCGGTCGCCGAGAGCCGCGTCGGGTGCGACCGCAGCGGTATGTTTCCCGACAGGCAGGGATTCCCCGGTCAGGGTGGCTTCCTCAATCAGCAGGTTCTTGACCTGGATCAATCGCAAGTCTGCGGGAATTTTGTCGCCGCTTTGCAGGGTGACGATATCGCCGGGAACAAGTTCTGAAGCGTGCAGGTTTACAGGAACGCCTCCGCGGCGGGCATTGGCCATTTCGGGAACCATGGCGGAAAGGGCTTCAATGGCCTTTCCGGCCCGGTATTCCTGGAAAAAACCGATGATGGCATTCACGACAAGGGCGCCAAAGACAACGATCGAATCGGTTGTTTTTTGAAGGATCAGGGCCAGACTTCCGGCGCCGACCAGCAGCCACCCAATCGGGTTGTTAATCTGCCGCCAGAACATCAGCCACGGGCTGTCCCCCGCCGTTTTGGGAAGGACATTGGGGCCATGGGTTTTCCGTTGTGAGGCCACCTCGTCGGGAGTAAGGCCATCCAGTCGTGAGCCGAGGGTCTTCAGGGTAGATTCCGGAGGAATGGCATGCCAGACCGGGAGCGGTTCAGCTGCGGGCTGAGTTGTGATAGAGTGTTGTTTCTTTTTGAATGTCATCAGGGCGTAAACTTTAGCAGGGAATCATCAGGCATCAATCCTAAATGAAAATTCAGTATCGGCTGGATGTCGGGGGCGGGGACGGTGTAAAGTTCGAGGGAACAGAAGGAGACTCGGTCATGGCGAAAAAAACGATTATGGCGGCCGTTCAGTCCGTGCTTGGCATGAAGGCCTGAAATGGACGAACTGAATCATCCTCCCCGTCTGGGTATTTTGGGTGGGACCTTCAATCCGGTTCATCTGGGGCATATGATCATGGCCCAGGATGCGATGGAGGCTTTTGATTTATCCCGGGTACTCTTTATGCCCTGTGCCTGTCCGCCCCATAAGCCGGTCACCGCCCTGGCTCCCGCGCACCACCGGTTCGCCATGCTGGAGGCGGCGATTGAGGGGGATTTACGGTTTGAGGTGTCCGACATGGAACTTCAGCGTGGTGGAATCTCCTACACCATTGATACCCTGCGCGCCCTGACGGCGGACCATCCGGGCGTGGAGTTGTTTTTTATCATCGGGGCGGATTCACTGGGTGAACTGCATCTCTGGCGCGAGATTGAGGCGCTTCTGACGTTATGCCGGATTGTCACCCTGGCACGGCCGGGCGTGAAACCGGATGCCCTTCAGGCCAAGGCCATCAACTTAAGGGATCCCTGGCCCGAGCAGATTCAGGCAGGCATCCGGGTCGGACACCTGGTGGAGGTGTCCTCAACCGATATCCGGTATCGGGTGGCGGAAGGCATGCCGATTCGTTATCTTGTGCCGCCGGGGGTGGATATGTATATTGCTGAGCATTCCCTATACAGGAGATGAACGGAATGATGGATTCACTGAAATTGATGCGCCTTGCCCGGGAAGCCCTGCTTTCCAAGAAGGCTTCCAACCTTGTTGTTTTTGATGTGCGGAAAACATCGCCGGTGACGGATTATTACATGATCACGTCCGGGGCCACACCCGCCCAGCTGAAGGCCATGATGAATGCCGTGATCAAGGATATCAAGGCGACAGACTCAATCCGTCCCCGCATTTCGGGAACCCCGGACGATGGGTGGATGGTGCTCGACCTGTTTGATGTGGTTATCCACATTTTTCAGGACGAGGTCCGGAATTACTATTCCATTGAAGAGTTGTGGGCTGATTGTCCTCAAGTGACGTGAAGTCATCCATCAGGTCGGTTCGTGAATCCACCTTCATTCCCTGAAGGATCAGCAACTGGTCGGCAAGAATCGTCATGTCGGATTCATTCGAGTAACTCGCGTCGAATTCCTCATTTCCCATGACCAGCGCGATGAGGGAAACAATTTCCGTTGCGACAGAATCACCAGTGACCCGTGCGGAGGTGGGTTGGTGCGGGGCCATGAATTTGAGGCTGGTGAGGCAAATCGCCAGGCTTGCCGCAGCGGCCAGGATTCCCCGCCAGGGAATGGAGAGTTGCCGCGGGGTTCTCAGGGTGTGTCGTTCCGCAGCGGTCCGTATGGATTCCAGAATGGCGGGGGAGGGTGAGGTGCGGGAGGCCGGAGTGTCCTTCAGGACTTTTCGCAGAAGGCTCAGGTCAGTCTGACTCTGGCGGCAGGCGGGGCATTCCGCGAGGTGGCGATCCAGGTCCTGCCGCTGCCGGCCGGTTAGTTCCCCCGAGTCCTGCAAGAGGATTAAGTTTTCAATCTGAGTACAGTTCATCTTAGTCTTTCCGATCCGGCTCGTGATCCTTCAGAAGCAGTCGCATTTTATCGAGTGCATAATGCATTCTCGAAAGTGCCGTGTTCAGTGAGACCCGTTGCATTGTTGCAATATCCTTAAACGCCATGTCCGCCTCCATGCGGAGCGTGAAAACCTCGCGCTGTTCAGCCGGCAACTGCGCCAGCGCCAGCTCAATCGCCTTTCCCAGATCCCGGCTGTGTGCCCGCTTGTCCGGCCCCGGATCCGGGGTTTTCATCCGGTCACCCCAGGTGGTTTCGTTTTCACCGGGCCCCAGCGGGGCATCCATGCTTACTTTTTTCTTTTCCCGCCGGCTCCAGTCGACGACCAGGTTATACCCGATCTTGAACAGCCAGCTTTTAAAATGATCCCCCTTGAACCCGTGAGCCTTGGTGATGACCCGCATCCAGGTGTCCTGGAAAATCTCCTCTGCTTCCGCCTCGCACTTTGTCGTCCGTACCAGAAAGCTGAAAAGCGGCCGCCTGTAGCGCTCCACCAGTTCATCGAGCGCCTTGGGAACTCCCCGGTTATAGGCCGCAATGAGAGCCTCATCAGAGGTCTTTCCGGGCGGGCTACCGACACTATTTCCGCTCTCACTACTCATAACGAACGAGCACCCTTATTTATTTTATGCAAATTACAGGTTGACTTGGACTGATGGGCCGATATTATGTCGGCGTTTTTTGCGGTCAGCAAGCAACAACCTTAAGTTAGGGTAAAGGATAGTCTTATGCCGAATATCAAGCAAGCGGGCAAGCGGGCGAAACAGGCGGTGGTCCGACGGGTTCGCAATCGCAGCACCAAGAGTGAAATTGCCACGGGACGTCGCGTGTATGTCGCGGCGGTCGAGTCGAAGGATAAAGTCAAGGCGCTCAAGGAATTCAGCGCATTCTGTTCAATTCTCGACAAGTCTTCCAAGCGGGGCATCATTAAGAAGAGTACGGCAGATCGTCGCAAATCGCGCGCTGCGGCCATGCTCGCGAAGATGGTGTAAGTTTTTTTGACAGGATTATGAAAAAAGCCGTGCCGGGCAACCGGACACGGCTTTTTGTGTTGTTGCGAGTGGCCGTTACCAGTATTCCACCACGCACTTGACGATCCGCTGGCCGAGATCCGAGGCGGCCTTGGGAAGGGCCAGGCGGCGTGCGCTGGGCAGATCCGCGAGTGCCGTAAAGGTGGTGAAGCCGATGACGCCCTTGGTGTTCACCACGATTTCATTCGAGGGAAGTTTTTTCAGGATGACATCAGCCGTCAGGATCAGGCGATATTCCTTGGCGGTCGTGGCCTGATCCCGGCGATACCGAAGGGGCTCCAGTTCATATTTCCGGATGGTGACCTCCAGAATGCTGTTGGCCTGCTCTTTCGGGAGAACCTTCAGCGATCCGTCTTTCTGAAATTCCTGGATGGCGGCACCGGTCAGGATAGGTTCCAGTCCGGGCTCCTTGACCTCAACGGTGAACACCGGAATGTTAATGGAGGTGATCCCTGGCGGGAGGTTGCTGCCCAGTTTGTAGCCCACGCACCCGGAGGTGGCCAGAACCAGGCTGGCGAGTCCAAGAAGTCCCGAAAAACTACTTTTTTTCATGGCTGTTGATGTCCTTTCTCAAGTTCTCGATCCGCTGGCGTGCTTGTCCTGCACATTCATGTGAGGCATATTTTTTCAGAAATCCCTCGTAGGCGATCAGGGCGGCTTTCGGGCGATGGGCGATTTGATCGTAATATCGGGCCAGTTCAAACGCCCGCCGGGCCTGTTCATCGTTGAGTTGTGCCAGAAGGGTTCGCGACTCCGTAACTTTTTCGTGACCGGGATAGGTGCGGATGAATTGCACCAGCGCGGCCCGGGCGGCATTGCAGGAGTTTTCATCGTTGGGGCGATTCCGGTACAATTTGGTCAGGCATTGGGCTTCGCGGAAAGAGGCCTGCGCCAGGATCGTTTCGTCATTGTAACGGTTCTGGACGATCTCAAAGGCGGCAACCGCCTCTTCCTCCTCCTCGTTCAATTCATGAATGATGCCGATGTTGAGCTGGCAGGTGTCGGCGTGTTCCCAGGTGGGCGCGTTCAGGATGATTTTTTCAAAGAGGGGAATAGCGCGTTCGGGCGCCTCGAATCCGGGAAAGAACAGAAAGACGCCTTTCCGTGTGGTCATGAGGTAATTGGCGATTTTGAACTGTCGGCTCAGAACGTCCCGGTAGTCAAACTGTCCGGGATAGTAATCAAACAGGTATTGATACTCGTCAAACGCCTTGACGTAGAGTTCGCGTTCTTCCTGAACCCGGGCAAGCGTGAATTGGGCCACCGGGGCTTCGGGCGAGTCCGGCCACGCATAGACCAGCGCCTGATAGGCGTTGGCCGCCTTCCGATAGCGTTTTTCAAGATGGAATTGTCCGGCCCGTTTCATTTGCTCAGCGGCTGTGGCACAGGAGGGACTGCGATACCAGTGTAGGCCCCGTTTGGCCTGTGCTTTTTCACCCTTGGTTTGATTCTGGGTTGACTGGGCGCTGGGGGGCGGGGTGGGCATGCTGTCGTAACTGGCCAAGCAGGGGCTCGCCAGGAGCAACACCAGAACTAAAAATACCTGTGTCATGAAACGCATATGGGGGCATACTTTAGGGGGCGTGGCAGAGAGGGTCAAGAGGGGAATGCGCGGCCGCGACGGAGGTCCCGGACGATGTCGGGCAGGCGATGCTGCGGCAGAGTCCCGCCTCTTTCAGTGCCTGCGGGCCATCGAAGAAGGGTTTGTCAGGAACCGTGAATCCTACCCGTCGGGCTTCATCCACCAGAATGTGAAGATACTCCGTCATGTGCCGCGCCGTGTAGGGGTTGACATCATGGAAGTTCAGGATGACGGTAAGCGGTGCAGCAGGACTTTCGCTCTGTCTGGCATTCAGAAAGATCTCAATAAGCGCGTTCCGGATATGGACCCGCCGGAACAGGCTGCCCTTGTAGCCGTAGATTAGGCCATCCCGCGCCCGGATATCCGCCATGAGCATGTGAAGGCCCAGTTTTTCATACAGGGTTTGCGTCGTTTTGTTTTTTGCCCCGAACGGCGGGCGCACGAATACCGGATTCGAGCCCGTGATGTCCCGAAGCAGCGCCTGGGCTGCCTTGAGTCCCGTCTCCAATTCAGCGTGCGGGACTTTCCGGTGATCCACATGGCCCCGGGGCGATACACTATGAATGCCAAGCAGATGCCCGTCTGCGGCAAGGGTTCGCATGACCGCGCGGCCTTCCGGGGTGCCCCCGCCGCGCGGATGCCCCGTTTGGACAAAGAAGAGGGCCTTGGCGCCCGGTTGCACATCGTTGGTGGCGAGTTGATGCAGGATGGCGAGGGTCGGGTTGTAGGGCTTCGTGATGCTGGGACCGTCATCAAAGGAGAGGATGAAGCGGATTACCGGCGGCGGAATGCCTGCCGGGTACGCCAAGGGCTCGGGAATGGAGCGGCAGGATGACAGGACTCCTGCCAGCAGGATCAGACCCGCCAGTCGCGCGGGAAGGGCGGGTGATCTCATCGGGAGCCCCCCGCCTGAACCCCTTGTTCCCATTTCCGGCAGCGTCCCCCGCTACGGCCCAGGGACTCATCATGATCCAGGATCTCAATCACCTCGCACTGGTTGGGGCAGTCGTTGCAGCGGAAGCCGCGTGTGGCGATCTCACGGTCGCAGAGGCTGTAACCGCGGAAGCGGGTTCGGGCAGGATTGGCGCGGGCCGCGAGCAGGGCCGCGCCATAGGCACCCATGACCATGTTGTGTTGCGGGATGATGACTTCGGTCTGGAGGGCTTCATTGAAGGCCCGGCGGATTCCCCGGTTGGCGCTGACCCCGCCCTGCAGAACGATGGGAGGGCGGATTTCCTTTCCGGCACAGACATTGCTGAGGAAGTTGCGCACCATGGCCTGGCACAGGCCCATGACGATATCGTGCTGCTGGTGGCCGGTTTGCTGTTTGTGGATCATGTCGGATTCGGCAAAGACGGTGCAACGCCCCGCAATGGTGGTGGGATCATTCGAAAGAAGCGCCCGTTCGCCCAGTTCCTCAATGGAGAGGCTGAGCCGTTTGGCCTGTGAATCCAGAAAACTTCCCGTACCGGCAGCGCAAATCAGGTTCATGGCAAAGTCCACCACCACGCCGTTGCGCAGGATCGTGACCTTGCTGTCCTGCCCCCCGATTTCAAAAATGGTGTTCGCCTCCGGGTGCAGATGCAGTGCAGCCCGGGCATGGGCGCTGATCTCGTTTTTCACGATGTCCGCCCCGACGACGGCGCCGATCAGGGTGCGGGCACTCCCCGTGGTGCCGACTCCGGCGATTTCAAGGGTTCCTGAAATCGCCTGGCGCATCTCCAGAAGCGCTTTCTGGACGGAGTGGATGGGATTGCCGTCGACCCGCCGGTAGGCGGTGAAGAGGACCCTTGAGCCGGAATCGATCAGGACCAGATTGGTGCTGATCGAGCCGACATCAATCCCGAGATAGGCTTGGGTTGTCATGATAAGGCCTGCTTTCTTCGTTCCCGCAGAATGTCGGTAAAGGCTTCCAACCGGGTGACGATCCCGACATGACTGCTGTGTTCGTCAAATGACAGTTCGAGAATGGGGATCGAGTGGTCCTGACTGATCTTGCGCAGGATCGGGCGGATACTGATTTCCGGCATACAGCCGGTGGGGGCGATGTGAATGACCCCGTCGTAGTGTTCCTGGGCGCAGCGCAGGGTGTAGGCCACGGATTCCAGGGCGTGACCGCCCACTCGCGATTTGAGATAGGGGCGCGCAAGCCGGTTCAGGGAATCACGGGAGTCCGGGCTCCAGAAACCGATGTGGAAGATTTTAGCCAGTTCGTTGCCGAGCAGGAAGAAATTGCGAACCTCGACGCCCAGACTGCCCAGGGTCTCCTCCAGATTGTGGTTCAAGTAACTATCCCGCAGGATCGAGGCTTCGCCCAGCAGTCCGATTTTAAGGGGCCTGGCTTCCGGATCCGTGGGGACGGTGTGGAAGCGCGCGGGGATTGTCCGGGACAGGGCCCGGATGGCGGGGACGGTTCGGGCGTCGTCCAGATCCTTGAGGCACGCATTCATGAGGCGGGTGGTATCACCGGTGTGAAGCTCACGCGCCCGGGTTTCCCAGGCCAGCTTTTCGATGGCATCCACGGCGTGAACCTTGAAAAAGGCGCGGCCGCAGCAGCGGAGAAAGTCGCCCATCGTAGGATCAAAATGGCGGATCAGGGGCGGCTTGATCCCGTCATAACCCAGTCCAAAAATGAACAGGTTGAATCCGCGATCCTTGAGGATTTTCTGCTGCAGTTCCCGGTAGTACCGGAGCCGGCAGGTGCCCACGCTGTTGACCATGACGCCGTATTCAACGCCCTCCATGGCCGCCTTGATGAAATACCCGGTTGTGGCCTTGAAGGCCAGGCAGCTGAACTCGGGCGAGGCGTCCGCTCCGAGCTTCATGATTTCAGGCGTCGTGCAGCGGGTGCTCCAGGGGGTGACCCGAAGGCACTCCACGGAGGCGGCCAACGCAATGGAATAGTTTCCCCAGGGGGGTATGGCCAGAGCAGTCATGTTACCATCTCGTTGAATCCACAAATGCCTCCAGCCGGGTATCCGTTCCGGCCTGTGCGGCGTGTTCATCCACCACTAAAGTCATGGTGGGAATTCCCTTAGTCTTGAGTATATCGCGGTTGAATTCCATCACAATGGAGTCGCATCCGCAATTGAAAGAGGTGAGTTGGATGACGGCGGCGCATTCGGCTGGATCCAGTGTCTTGAGATGGTGGACCATTTTCCCGCAGGTGTCCCACTTGATGTTGCCCACCGGGATTTCCTCGCCGTTAAACGGCATCAGTTCAACCTCCACATCGAGTCGTTTCAAGGTAGCGAGAATGGGGCCGGAAATATAGTCGTCGTGGAGATTGTAGGGATGGCTGATGACCAGGAGTTTTTTCCGGGCTGGGCCGGGCTTACGGACGGGCTGGCGGCGCGCCTCAGCGAGGGCCCCGAGGGCGGCATCGGCGGCGGTGCACGTCAGGGTGTCCTTCGCGCCGAGGCGGCGTCCCAGTTCCAGCAGGGAATCGCGAAGGGGCGTTGTGGTTTCGTTGATATCAAGACTCAGGATCCGGGTGCGGCCCCCGAACTGGGCCTGGGCAACATCGGGCAAAGCAGAAAGTTTGGGACAGGAAATGTGTCCCTTCAAGCCAGACAGAAGACGCGGAACGAAAAGCCGATCCACTTTGCCGGCGAGTTCGGCCAGGTGTGCATCAAGCAGTTTGAGTGGCAGGCAATGTTCCGATTCCGAGATCAGGACGGCCTGCTCGACCGTGTGACGGGTTGAGGGGCCGGACAGCACGGGCGTGTGGCCGAGCTGGGTGAAGAAGGTTTCGAAGAGGGAGGGATAGTAGAAATAATACAGGGCGCGGGGGATGCCGATGGTCAGCGGCACGAAACCAGTGCCATCTACCACCGTTTTTAAAGCGGTGAAAGCGGTTGGGCGCATTTCCTGGAGAATCATGAGGCTGGAGTTGACGGCGGCCTTGGTGGCCATGGGCACTCCGCCCCCGTACTCCGCCCATTGCCCGCCCAGCAACAGCCGCTTGACGGGGGTCGTGAGAGTGGCGAGACGGGCGTGGATATTTTTCCGGGTCGGCTTGTGTCCCATGATCGAGCCGCCGCGGTTTCCCGTGTAGCGGTGGAATGTTACCGGAGTGGCCACCTCCATGACCTCGATGTGGCGGCGAAGGCCGGGGATCAGCAGGCGCTCGACGCGGTCGAGAATCGTGTCGGTGAAGTCCTGTTTGCAGCGCCGATAGGCGTCTCCGCGCTCCAGGCCGGGTCCGGTTTCCCACTGATTGTGGTGGGACAAGTAGGCGGGGCACTGGATGAGGAGGGTGCCTTTCCCGGGGGGTGCCAGGGAGGGATCGCGGAGAGAAGGGGCCAGAACGCTGATAAGAGTGGAACACGCTTCTCCATTAACCCGATCTCCCAGGGGGATTGAGTCCTCGGTCAGGCGAACCAGGGACTCATCCAATCCGAGCGAGGTGGGGGGGCAATCCAGTCCCAGATAAATCGAGAAACTGGAGTAATATAGATCTGCTTGACGGAGGCGCCTGAGTGTACTGACGGGGACGCTGGCAGGGGGAAGCATTGTGGTGAAGAGCTGTTCCACATCGCAGGCGGCGATGATATAGCGGGCGTGAACGGTGTCGCCGGTGTCGAGCCGGACTCCGGTCGCTTCTTTGGAGGCGTTGACGAGAATTTCGCGGACGCGTTGGTTCAGGGTGATTCGTCCGCCGTTTTGGGTGATTTTCCGGCACAGCCAGTCCACCATAACGGCGCAGCCTCCCTCGGGCGGCTTTTGGAAATCACCCGTGAAGGCGAATCCCAGCGGGACGAGAACCGACATCATGGTGCCATCGGAGTGAAAGAGGTTCAGGAGTTCGCGGGTCTTGAAATAGCGGGCTAATCCCTTGGCCGCCGGGGTTGAGACCACATGGCGGATGGGCCAGACCCAGCGTGTCATAGCCAGGCCGTGATGCAGGAGTTCGCGCGGGGACATGGTTTTCACCGACCGCATGCGGTTATCGAGGAACAGCATATGATGGCCGAGGCGTTCGGCGTCCCGGAAGAGTTTCTGAATTCCCGTTGATTCATAGGGGAAGTCCCGGATCAGTTGATCGCGGAATTCAAGAGGGTTCGAGGTGAGCAGATAATTATGACCGGTGTTCTTATAGCGATGAATCCGCTGGAGGGGAACATAGCGCGGGCCGTCGTTACCAATCGCGTGGTGGATGCGGGCGAGGAAACCGCCCGGGCGGCATTGGTTCAGCCATTCAAGGGAGGCATCAAATGTGAATCCCTTGCGGTGGAACGAGGCCAGATAACCGCCCGCCTGCGACTCTGTTTCGAAGAGCTCGACACGGAGTCCGGCCTTCGATAACAGGGCGGCGGAGGTTAATCCGGCAATACCACCCCCGATGATCACGACATCGCAGTGAGTTGGACGGTTCCTAGTCACAACAGAGTGAAAAACGCGGTGACATCCAGGATGGAAAGCCCGTTTTTGCGAAGGGCTTTGGAGGCCTGCTCAGGCTTATCCACCCGGACAATCATGACTGCGTTATTGCCCCGCTTAAGGGTAAAGGCGTACATATATTCAACAGTGATGGCATTGGGTTCCAGGATGGCCAGAATGCTTTCCATGCCTCCGGGACGATCCGGGATTTCAATGGCCATTACATCACTGACATTCACCACGCAGCCTGCCTTCTCCAGCACATCCTTGGCCTTTTCCCAGTCCTTGACCATGAGCCTAAGAATGCCGAATTGGCCCGTGTCGGCGAGACAGAGGGTTGGGATGTTGATGCCCGCCGCCGCCAGCGCCTTGCAGGGCTGACCCAGGCGGCCGGGTTTGTTTTCCAGACATACTGACAGTTGTTTCAGTGTCATACTCCCTCATTTCCATTTAGAAGTCGTGAAGCCATTACAGTAGCGTCCCATAGGACGCAGGTTAGAAGGCCGAAGGCTGAAGACTGTAA
>CAZOZF010000019.1:3456-26967 GCA_964584205.1 uncultured Verrucomicrobiota bacterium | reverse complement strand
AAGGTCGCTTTCTCAAAACGATCATTCCAAGCAGAAAAGCAACGCGCCAGTTTTTGGGAGAAGACAATGAAAAAGACAAAACTTGATCCAGAGGAGCAGGAAATTCTCGACTCGTTTGAACGTGGCGAATGGAAACCGGTAGCCAATCAAAGTCGGGAAATTGCGCGCCATATGCAGTACGCGAAGAACACATTGGCGAAAGACCAAAGAGTCAACATCCGGATTTCCTCCAGAGATTTGGAGCAACTTCAGACCATTGCGGTTGAAGACGGCTTACCCTATCAAACACTCATGGCTAGTGTATTGCACCGCTTCGTCTCTGGACGATTCGTGGAAACATCCAGCCGAACATCCGGTCGCAGCGTACGCGCTACCGCGCGCCGCTGAACCGTGTCGTTCTGCAATTGAAACGAATTGAATAAGAGTAACCCGTTGCCAAAGTGCACACATAGTGATACATTTGCATCATGAAGCCGTACGACTGGAACGATGAGAAGAACGAATGGCTGCAGCGGGAGCGTGGCGTCGCTTTTGAGGATATAGTCTTCCATTTGGCGCAGGGTGGATTGCTCGACACAATCGAGCATCCCAATCAGCAACAATACCCTGGGCAGAAGATATTCATTGTGAATGTGGAAGGGTATGCCTACCTCGTGCCATTCGTGGAGGATGACGAGATGATTTTTCTCAAAACCATCATTCCCAGTCGTAAAATGACAAAACAATACTTGGGAGGGGAATAAAATGAAGCTGACACAGGAGGAAAAGGGACTGCTCGATTCCGTTGAGAAAGGGGAATGGAAGCGCATCCCAAACTTTACACGGGAAGCGGCTCGTTACCGCGATGCGGCACGCGCCACCCTCCGGAAGGATAAGCGCGTCAATATTCGGATGGCAGAACGCGACCTGATTCGTTTTCAGAAGACGGCCGTCCATGAGGGGTTGCCTTACCAGACATTCATTTCGAGTATCCTGCACAAATACATCAATGGTCGTTTGATTGAAAAGGCAGGATGATTCGCAAAACCAGCCGCTACTCGGTACGGCTTCGCCGCCCGAGAGCAGCACGTTCGCCTGAGGTAATCTGCATGTTGACTCTGTGCGCACATTAGATGTACATTATTCGCATGAGGTACGATTGGAATCCAGAAAAGAATGAGTGGTTGAAGAAAGAAAGACACATCTCTTTCGAGCAGATTGTATTTCACTTGTTGCAAGGTGATGTCTGGAAGATTGCAGACCATTCGGAAACCAAGAAATACCCCGGACAGAAAATCTATTTCGTAAATGTCGAAGGATATATCTACATGGTTCCTCATGTGATTGCCGATGATTGTATTTTTCTGAAAACAATCATTCCAAGCAGAAAAGCAACAAAAGATTACAAGAAGGGTGAAGAAGATGAAACTGGATAAAGAAGAGAAAGAAATACTCGATGCCTACGATAAAGGCGCAATGAAGCTTACGTCGCCCTCAAAGAGCGACAAAGCAAAAATTAAGTCTATTGCAGAAAAAACATTTCGCAAAGACAGAAGAGTGACAATTCGTCTGTACGATCACGATTTGAAAGGCATCCAAAAGAAAGCCTTAAAGAAGGGAATGCCTTACCAGACATTGATTTCAGGAATGATTCATCAGTATGTCGAAGGCGATCTCGTGGAAAGAAAAATAGGCTAACCAATCCATGCACGCGACGTCGCGTCCCGCGCCGCGCATGATGGCTGACGTTCGCATCAGGAAAAATGATCAGAAAGTTGATTTGAAATCCAGATAACTACCGATCGCCGGATAAAAAACCGGGTGGAACCGATTCTTGACTGGGAACAGGCGAAGCGGGATCTCCGGAAGCGTATTCGATGAGCATCAAGATACTTGCTTCCGCCTCCGAAGACCTTGAACAAAGCGAATGCGTTACTTGAAAATTTCGTCATACCGGTTGGCCCAGTACGATATCAAAAGATCAGCCCCGCCCCGGACAAGGGCAGCCGTGGATTCACGCACCATGCCCTTCAAGTCGCCCCACCCCCGGTCAGCCGCCGCGATCAGCATGGAATACTCGCCGCTGACATTGTAGGCGGCTATGGGGAGGTCGGTGCGATCACGCAACCGGGCCAGCACATCGAGATAAAAAAGCGAGGGTTTGAGCATCAGGATGTCCGCCCCCTCCACCTCATCAAGATCCGATTCCCGCAACGCCTGGCGCAAATCGCCATACGAGGCCTGGTAACTGCGCCGATCTCCCTTCTGAGGGGCGGACTGCTCTGCCTCCCGAAACGGCCCGTACATGGAGGACGCAAATTTCGTGGAGTAGCTCATTAACAGCGTTTGCTGAAAATCCGCCTGATCCAAAGCCCGCCGGATAGCACCAACCTGTCCGTCCATCATGGCACTTGGCGCCACCATATCAGCACCGGCCGCCGCATGCGACACTGCCATCCTCGCCAGGATTTCGTTCGAGGCATCGTTATCCACGTCACCGGACGAGGTGAGCGGCCCGCAATGACCGTGGGAAGTATAGGCGCACACGCAGACATCGGTGGCAATGACAAGATCCGGGAATTCCTTACGGATACGGCGAATGGCCTGTTGAACCACCCCACGTTCATCATAAGCCGCCGTTCCCGCACCATCCTTCTGCGCGGGCTCTGCCAATCCGAACACCAGAACACTTCCAATACCCATCCCAGCGACGCGCTCCAGCTCCTTCACCAAAACATCCGGACTCATGCGGAACTGTCCGGGCATGGCATCAATCGGCTCACGGACTTTAGTCCCCTCCTTGACAAACACCGGCCACATGAATTTCTCAGGACCCGGAAGAGCCATGTCAAACAGGCGCCGAAGCGCCGGGGTTCGCCGCAGGCGTCGCAATCGAACTTCAGGATAAGTGCTCATCGGGACTCCTTGGTTATCAGGGTTTTTGAAAACTCCAGGCGGACAAAGTGGAGGGCCATCGCGTCAATACTGGATTCAACCGTCGCCTCAGGCGGAACCAGATCTGCCGTCACACCCCGGTGATTCAGGGCCGCCAGGGTGGGCTTACCAATCGCAACCACAAACCGGCCCGAGACGGCCTTCATGCCCCACTGCTGGTCAAAGACCTCAACCGCGGAGGCACTGGCAAAGAACACGGCGTCAAAGTCCGGTTGTTCCTCATGCAGGACCGGCTCATTGCGGTATAAGAGACAATCCTCGACGGTAGCTCCCATGTCCCGCAGAGTCTGGGCGAGATCGGGACCCGCCTTGTCTGACCGAAGCCTGAGGATACGAATACCGGGAGAAATCTGCTGATTAACTGAGTTAATCACGCCATTTGCACTAAAATCGGAAACGGGCTCGAGGTCTGCTTTCAATCCCAAATTCCGCATTTCCAGGGAGGTTCCCCCGCCACAGGAGACCAGTTTCGGAACCGAGCGCAGATCGACACCCGCCTTGTGCAGCAGTTCTCCGAAACAGCGAACGGCGGAGGGCGAGGTGAGGACAATCCAGTCATACCGGCTGAGTTGGCGGATATGTGACAGCGCATCCGGAGTGGTGACCAGACGGATCAGGGGGCGGCATACGGGGATCCCGCCGAAGTCCGACACCAGCGCGGCGGCCTTATCCTGAAGGGCATCACTGGCGGTCAGGAGAATCCGGCGTCCCGCCAGGGCGCCGGAGTTCAGGTAGCGATACTTTACAGCGTCGCCAACCAGAATCAGGCCGGCCATCCCGCAGCCCGCTTTCTTGATCAGGGCCTCGATCGTGGCGAGTGTTCCCGTGATCACCCGGCTCTGGTCGCTTCCGGCCCCGTACACCACGGCGGCGGGAGTGTCGGGCGACTTCCCCTCCCCGATCAACTGGCTCGCCACTTCGCCGACCACACCGGTCGCCATGAAAAACACAATCGGAAGGGTTTTGCGTTCATCAAAGGCCACGGATCCCACACCGCCGCCCTCTTTGCGGGGAGTCATAACGGTGAATCCCCGGGAGACGCCGCGCCGGGTCAGCAGCATGCCTGTTCCCGAGGTCGCCGCGCTCAGGCTGGAGACGCCGGGCAGGACCCGGTACGGCAGGGCGAGCGCATCCATCGCCTCAACTTCTTCCGCCAGCCTTCCGAAAATTCCCGGATCGCCGCCCTTCAACCGGACGACCCGCAACCCGCGCCTGGCGTATTTCGTGATCATAGTGGTAGTCTCATTCTGCGGCACGCTGTGGGCGCCTGCCCGCTTGCCCACATCAATGAGTTTGACCGAGGAAGGAAGCAACTCCATCAGCTCATGCCCGAAGAGTGTGTCGTGCAGACAAATATCGCAACGCTGGAGCGCGGCCAGACCATCAAGGGTGCAGGCACCAGCCGTTCCGACACCTGCGGCCGAGAACGTCACCGACTTCACAAACAGCTTCCTGAGTTTAAGGAACCGCGCATCACCTGCCCGGAAGGTAACCGCAAGAGAACCCTGGCCATCAGGCGCGGGCAAGGCCTCATCGGGAATCCATTCCGTAATGCGATCCTGCAGACCCAGGCGATTCAGGGCTGCCCCGGCCATGATGACCAGATCAAAGTCCCCTTGATCCAACTGCCGCAGTCGTTCCTCGATAGTACCCCGGATGGGAACTTGCCTGGCCGTCGGGAAGCGCGCCTGACAATAGGCCTCACGCCGGTCGCTGCTGACCCCGATTTTTCCCGTGAGTGGCATACTGGCGACATCCCGACCCCGTGGCCGGATGAGCGCATCGCGGGGATCTTCCCGCCAGGGAAGCCAGAACCAGTCAAGCCCATCGCCGATCAGCTCCGGGACATCCTTCGCGCTGTGAATGGCGCAATCCAGCTCGCCGGACTTGATTTTATCATCCAGGTCGCGGGTAAAGAAATCGGCCGGACTCTGGCGTAGATCCATGACAAGATCCCGATCACCCGGCGACGAGACGGGCACGATATTCCATTGCACATCAGAAAATAACGCGCCCCATTTCGCCACGACCGACTGGGTTTGGAGCACAGCGAGTTTACTCGACCGCGTACCCACCTTGATTATCACGGGTGATGAACTCATAGTTTTAGGCTGGCCAGGTAGTGCGCCAGCTTCTCCTTGATCGCTCGGGATCGTGCACAGCATTCCCCTCCGGTTGAAACCGCCACAACCAGCCCGTGTTTCCGGATCACCGCCGGCGAGACGAAATCACCTTCGCTCCAATGCGCGTCCGCCGCACTGCAGAGGACACGGGCGCGCCGGCAGGCCTTGATTACCGCCAGGTTCACGGGCCCGTTGTCGGTGACCGCGAAGACGACCGACTGCCCTTTGACATCAGTCGAAGAAAAGACGCGGGGTTTGTGTCGGAGAACACGGTCTTTTTTCCACTGCGCAATATCCTCGCACACAGCGGGGCTCACCACCGTCACGGCGGCACCCGCAGCGAGCAAATGCCCCACTTTTCGCGCCGCGATCGGCCCGCCTCCGACGACGAGACAGGGCTTGCCTTCCAGCAGGAGGCTGACCGGCAGGATCTTTTTTCCTTGAGAGTCTTTTCTCATCTCATTCCTTCTTGATTCTCAGGCTTTTAAACTTTTTAGCAATTTATCGGCCTGATCCATCCAGACCTCCACGATGCCCTCATTGTCTCCCAACCCCTTCAGAATTGGACTACACTGGATCCCTTCGGCCTCGAAGCCGGATTTCCAGGTTCCCGCCCCTGCCCCGGCGATATCGTCCCTTGCCGAATATCCCGCTGCAATCATCAGCGGCACCAGCCAGGCTTTTTTCACCGATGCGGCCTTGCACTCCTGCAAAACTTCCCCCAGCGAGGGAGAACCAAGCATCATACCCAGAAACAGGCGCCGGTCAATCCGGCGGCACAGCGAGACTGAGGCGTGAAGCGTCCTGACGGCCGAAGGCTCAGTGCTTCCATGCGCGATCAATACCACGGCCTCATCGTCTGCGGGGGCATGAGGCAGACTGGCTCGTAGCAGGGCAAAAATTCGAGCCGCATCCGGCTCAGAGGTGAGAATGGGTCGACCGAGCGTGAGCCTCGCCAGAGAGCCCTTGCGCGCTTCAAAAGCCGACACGATTTCCGCCAGTTCGCCGAATTCCATACCGTCCGAGAGATGAAGCGACAACACCGCCACCCGCTTCACGCCTTCCGCTTCAAGAGTCGCCAGGGCTTCCCGGGGATCCGGAACGGCACGCCCCTGCGCAGCCAATTTCCGCCTGACCCCGGAGGAGGTATAGGCCCACTTCAGGACAACCCCGGGGAATCGGGCCGCAGCGGCCCGATTGATGCACGCAAAGGCACCCATCGCTTCCGGACAGGTTGTTCCTGCGGCAGCGAAAAGCAGTCCTGTTCTTGAAGGACGTTCACTCATGATGGCGGCACTCCGAGTTCGACCGTTGATTCACAAAAGAATATGGGGCTCGCCTTCTTGAATTCCCGGATCGACCACATCATCGCCCCTTCCGGCAATCCCGCATCACGTCCCAGTGTCTTGAAAATCGACACCGCTTCCTCCCGCGTACGGGCATGGATCATGGCATACAGGTTATACGGAAACGCCGGAGAGGACGGCCGTTCATAGCAATGAGTCACATGCGGACTGCGCGCCATACTCTGTCCCGCTGCCACAAGGACTTCGGGCGCCACCTGCCATACACACATGCTGTTGGCGGCGAAACCAAGCTTGTGATGACGTACCACCAAGGCAATACGCCGGATGATACCCTCCTGCTGCCAGCGTTGCAGGAGTTCCAGAAACTCCCCTGGATCAACCCCAACCTGTCCCGCGACAACACTAAAAGGCTCGCGTTCAACAGGGATGGATCCTTGCAGACAACGAATAACCCTCTTCTCCCTTTCGCTGAACTCAGGTGGACGCCGACCTCCGGGCGGCGTCTCTGACAGCGCCCCTCCTGTTGCGGCCTGACCGCGCCCCGAGGTCGCGGTCCACCCGCCCTCACCCTGATTCCCCTGTGAACTCTGGCCAAAGACGGCTTCAATCTTGAATTTTTGCAGGGCGGGCAGATTCAAAACCCCATAGGGCCCCAGGGCTTTTGAGATGCGCGCCAACTCAGGCAGCAGGTCATTGGCGGGAGCGGTCAGTGTAAACCAGAGATTGGGATGCCCCTGCCGCTCGTAACAATGCGTGATGCCCGGATGCGGCTGGATGCGGGCGGCGGCCGCCACAAGATCCGTCACGGGGACTTCCACGGCGCACAAGGTGCTTTCATAACCGAGGCTCCGGGAATCGAAAACGGCGCCGAACCGTCGGGCAACACCGGTCTCGAACAAAACACGCACGCGTTTCAGGACATCGTCACCGGACAGTCCCAGTGTTTTCCCGATGACAGCAAACGGATCAGGCGCCAGAGGCAATCCCTTCTGGAGGACAAAGAGCAAATCGGCATCCACCGTGGCGGAATGATGCAAATCCCGGCAGCAGATGCGGATCATTGCCTGCAGGGTTTCCCTTTCCCGCTCAAATCGTGGACTGCTCTTATCCATATCTTCATCCCGATCTTCTATCATCGATGTCCCCTCCCTCAGCCTATTGAGATATTCTTGCTTATGGCCTGGCAGGGTTGGCGGCTTCTCGCTTGGGCTCGTAGAAGCAATCGGGATCCTCTGACAGATAATCCTCGGTGGCGGCATAGGCACGGGCGCGACAGCCTTCACAGATGACGCGATAGCCGCAGGCACCGCATTTTCCCTTGAGCTTGTCGGGATCACGCAGGGCGTTGAAGACCTCGGAATCCCGCCAGATCTCGCCGAAATCCTGCTTGAGCACATTGCCTACCTGCAAATCCAGGTAACCGCATGGCTGGACATCGCCGGTTCGGGAAATGAAACAAACGGCTGAGCCAGCCAGACACCCGCGCGTCATGGCCGCCATGCCGTTGGCATTGCCGGGATGCCCCTGCCCCGGATGGCCGTGGCCATGGGACGCGCCGGGCGGCGGCAACCCCTTCTCCCGCGCGACTTCACGCATGATCCGGTAATACTGGGGGGCGCAGGTGGCCTTGATGTGAATTCGATCCTTGAGCTCGATGGACTTCTCGAACAGCCAGCGCAAGAATTTCTCCAACTGCGCCGGGCCCAGACGGATGTCATCCGTGATCTCGGCGCCACAGCCGACCGGCACCAGGGAAAACACATGAAAGGCGTCCGCCTTGCGTTCGAGAAGCATCGTCACCAGTGCCTCTACCTCGTCGATATTGTGCCTGGCCACGGTGGCATTCACCTGAAGGGACAACCCTGCGCGGGCCATGGCGTCGTAACCGCGCAGCGTCGCCTCGAAACTGCCGGAGACGCCGCGGAACTTGTCGTGGGTTTCCGCTGTGGCGCCGTCCAGGCTGACACTCACGCGCTTGATACCGACATCGGCAATCTTGCGCGCCATGGCATCATCCACCAATGTGCCGTTGGTCGCCAAGGCGACCCTACTGAACATGCCCACACATTCCCGGGCAATTTCGAAGAAATCCTTACGCACCAGCGGTTCGCCGCCGGTCAGAATCATGATTGGGTCGCCGGTCTTGCGAATCGAGCGGGCCACCTCCAGAATCTGGGGGGTCGTCAACTCCCCGGCAACAACCTCATCCTGCGCCTCGGCACGGCAATGACAGCACTTCAGGTTGCACTTCGCCGTCAATTCCCAGAACACCAGCCTCAGGTCGTCCTTCATGATATCCCGATCTCCTCGTCCGTCAGGTAGCAGTCCGGCTCGGCTTCCCAGACATCCCCGGTGACCGCCTCGGCTCGCACCCGGAAATTCCCGTTGCAGATATCCAACCACTTGCAGACGGCGCAGCGTCCCTTGAGGTAGCGTTTACGTTCCCGAAGTTTGCCCAGGAGCGGCTCCGAGGTATCCGTCCAGATGGCGCTGAAGGGGCGCTGCGTGACGTTGCCGAATGAATAATGGCGCCAGAACTGATCAGGGTGAACCGACCCATCCCAACTCACGCATCCGATGCCGGTTCCGCTACTGTTTCCGCCATTCATCTTCAGAAGCTTGAGCACCTCGGCCGCCCGCACCGGGTCCTCCTTGAGGAGACGCAGGTAGAGGTAAGGGCCGTCGGTATGGTTGTCCACCGTCAGCACTTCCACCGGCTTCCCCTTGTCATGAAGCGCCTTGGTTCGATCCATGATGAGGTCGACCGTGTTCCGGGTTTCCTCATGGGACATGCGGCTATCGTGAATCAATTTACTCCCGCGCCCGGCATAGACCAGGTGATAGAAACAAACCCGGGGAATCCCCTCCCGTTCGACGAGATCGAGGATCCCGCCCACATCCGTGTAGTTTTCGCGGGTCACCGTAAAGCGGAGCCCGACCTTTACCCCGGTTTTAAGGCAGTTCTGGACGCCCTCCAGAGCCATCCGGAAGGCCCCCTTCATGCCGCGGAACCGGTCGTTGGTGGCCTCCATCCCGTCCAGACTGATGCCGACATAGGAGAGACCGGCATCCTTGAGCTGAGCGGCCATAGCGGGAGTAATGAGGGTGCCATTCGTGGAGACCACGGCCCGCATTTTTTTCCCGGTGGCGTGCCGGATCAATTCGAAGATATCCGGGCGCATGAGAGGCTCGCCGCCGGAGAACAAGATTACGGGGGCGCCAAAATCGGCGAGATCATCCAGCAACCGGACACCGTCCTCGTGCGACAACTCGTTGGGATAATCCTGATCGCGGGACTGGGAGTAGCAGTGGACGCAACGCAGATTGCAGCGCCGTCCCACATTCCAGACCACGACCGGCTTCTTGTCCTTCGAAAACTGAAGCAGATGCGACGGCAGATCCTTTGCCAATCGCCCGTACCGGAGCGGATCCGAGGATTCGACCGTGCCACAATAAAGTTTGGATATTCCAATCATAGTAATTTCCTGTCAGGATCTTCCTGCGTTGAGCCGGAGACTTCACCCTTTTGGGCGCCCTCTTCTTCCGGCTTAAATCCGAACACATCATTCACCACCCGGGCATACTGCTCCCACTCACCGTTCCGGGCTGCCCGCTTCAGCGCCTCCCGGGGCTCTGCCAGCATCTTGTTGACGATCTTCTGCGCCAGGACGCGAATTTCCTCGCGGGAGGGCTCAGGAAGCGAGGATAGCTTTTCCTTGGCCAGTGCCCGCTGTAGCGCCGCCTCACAGATCTGACGGCCGTGTTCATCAACCCGGCGTAGCAGGAGCCGTAGCCCGCTGCTTTCAAATTGAAGGGCCAATTCCGAGGTGCCCTGCCGAACAAGGCGCCACGCCTGCTCAACGGCCTCCTGCCGTTTCGACAGGTTTTCGGACGCCACACGCTCCAGGTCATCGATGGTGTAGACATAGACATTCTTAATGAGACTGGCCGCCGGATCGATATCGCGGGGAACGGCGATATCGATCAGGAGCATCGGGCGCCCCCGGCGGGTCTCGCTGGCACGTCGGACGGACTCGGCCTGGATGACAAGATGCGGGGCGCTTGTGGAACTGATCACGATATCGGCCTTGGCCAGGTAATCATCCAGAAGTTCAAAGGGAAGGGCGCGACCGCCGCACCGGTTCGCGAGGTTCTCCCCCCGCTCGAGCGACCGGTTCAGCACGAGGACCTCCCGCGTGCCTCGGTCCATCAGACTCTTGAGCGCCAGCTCGGCCATTTCCCCGGCGCCGATAATCATCACTGTTTTTGAGCGGAGATCCTCGAAAATTTTCTCGGCAAACTCGACCGCCAGCGAACTGATGGAAACCCGCCCGCGACAAATGTCCGTTTCCGTATGCACCCGCTTTGCGGTCTTGAAGGCATGCTGGAACAGCGAGTGCAGTACCTTGCCGGTGGTGCCAGCCTCTTCCGCCAGAACCAGGGCTTGCTTAACCTGTCCCAGGATTTCCGTCTCGCCGACCACGAGGGCGTCGAGGCTGGCGGCCACGGCAAGCAGGTGCTCGACGGCCTGAAGATCGTGTTTGATATAGAAGAATTGCTCAAGCCCGGCGACATGTTCGTTCGCATCCCGGGTGAGAAGTGCCTGGATCAATTGGTCCTTGTGCAACGCCGCATCCACGCCCGCCACATAGAGTTCGGTGCGGTTGCAGGTCGATAACAAGACCAGTTCCGCACCGGGCAATCCGGAACGGATGCGTTGCAGGGTAGCGGGAATTTGACCCGAACGGACCGAGGCCTGCTCCCGTAATTCAACGGAGGCGGTGTGAAAACTGATTCCAAGGACTGAAACCATCATGACCCCACCACCCCCGTCCGGATCTGCAGGAAGGAATGGATCGACTCGACGAGCAACGGAACCCCCACAAAAGCAAATAGCACCAGCACCAGGCCGATCACCGTCAGCATCGCCACACCCCGGCCATGACGATCCGAGCTGGCCCGTATGTGAACGAGCACCGCAAAGAAAATCCAGGCCGCCGTCACCGCCGCCACCTTGGGATCAGTGAGCCATTTATCACCCGCGCCAGACTGGTGCGCCAACATGAGTCCACCGACTGAGGCCACCGTCAGGAACAGGAACGCCAGGCCGACTAACCGGCTCATCACGTGATCCAGCGTTTCCAGAGAAGGAAACTGCTCCCAGACCGCCCCAAACTGTTTGTTCTTCAAGTTATAGTCCTGAATGAGGTAAGCGGCCGCATTGATACTGGCAAGGCTGAAGACCGCATAGGCCGCATAGCCCATGATCACATGAACGACCAGCAGCACCCCCTGGTTGGGGGGTGGAACACCGGCTGGCACCCCATGGGCAGGAAGCCCCCATAACAGGATCCCCGTGGCAAAAGGCATAAGCAGCCCGGATATGCCCCGCGCAAACCGGCGCGGCTTCATCAGAAGGTAAGTGCCGCTCAAGGCCAGGGCGTACCAGGTCAACCCGTCAAACCGGCTGAAAGCGGGCAGACAGCCCGCCTTGACGACACGCATGACCATGACCACCAGGAAAATGAGGGCACCCCCGGCCAGCAGGTTTAGTTCGAGGCGTTCCCTCCTGACACCCGGATTAAACAGCGAACTCAGCGCAATAAGGGATGCCACACCGTAAACGACCAGTCCGATAATTGCCAAAAGCGTTTCCATATAGTCGACAAGAATACGCCACTTTCAAGCTGTATCTCAAGGAAAATGGCAATCTCACAAACCCCTGAGCGTACTCTTGCAGGGTTTTCGACTCTGGTGTAGGGTACATCCCACGAAAAGGAGCATTCGACATGAGAAACAAAAGACTGTTTTTAACGATCGCAGGACTGGGGCTCTCAACGGTTATGGCCTGGGCGGCAACGGCTTCCCTCATGAGCGTTCAAATTCGCAAGGCTGATATCCGGGACACTCCCTCATTTATGGGAAAAATCGTCACCTCTGTCTCCTATGGCGACAAAGTCACCATTCAATCCGAGAAGGGAGCCTGGTTACAGGTCAACACGTCGGGACAATCCGGCTGGATGCATAACTCCGCCCTCACAAAAAAGAACATTGTCATGAAATCCGGTGCCGGCGCCCAGACCTCGGCCTCCAGTGGCGAAATGGCCCTGGCCGGCAAGGGGTTCAATTCCGATGTGGAATCCCAGTTCAAGGCGAACCATAAGGATATCGATTTCACCTGGGTGGACAAAATGGAGAAGATTAAAATCCCACCCCCTGAACTCAAGGCATTCGCCAAGGCGGGCCAACTTGACGCCCAGGGAGGTGTGAAATGAAATCTCTCATCATCATCCCCGCGATCCTGGTCATGCTTCTCGCCGGTTGCGCAACCCTTGATAAGTTGACTGAAGCCGGAACCGGGTTGGCGGCCGCCACGGGCGTCATTAATGCCGATCAGGCCCAGTCCATCAACAAGAGTGTCAGCGCGGTAGGCAAGGTCTTCGAATCCATTACCCCTGAACAGGAATACTACATTGGCCGGACGGTTGCCGCCACGATCCTGTCGAAGAACAAACCCTATGACACCCGAACCATGACCGCCTACCTGAATACACTCGGGCAGTATCTGTCCCTGTTTTCGGATCGTCCGGAGACCTTTGGGGGCTATCACTTCCTGGTTATGGACACGCCCGATATCAACGCCTTCGCCGCACCGGGCGGCTTCATCATGGTCTCCCGCGGCATGCTCCGCTGCTGCAAAAGTGAGGAGGCCCTGGCCGGCGTTCTGGCGCATGAAATCGGGCATGTGGAACTGAACCATGGACTTCAGGCCATCGACAAGAGCCGCCTCACCGCTGCGGCCACCATTCTGGGAACCGAGGCCGCCAAAAACCTCGGGGGCAAGGATCTGGCCGAATTAACCAAAACTTTTGAGAATTCCATCTCGGACATCACCTCCACCGTCATGAACAGCGGGTATGCCCGAAAATTCGAGTTCCAGGCAGACAAAGCGGCCGTAACCATCCTGACACGCGCAGGCTATTCCCCGAATGGACTGGTCTCGATGCTCCAGCAAATGGAAAAGAACCTTAAACCCGACGGCCATGATTTCGCCAAAACCCATCCTGCCCCGCAGGATCGGATCGCTGAATTGACCAAACTCATAACGACACCACCCCCTGCGAACACCGCCGCGCGACAGTCCCGTTTCGACGATACGATGCGAGGTCTCTAGGATGCAGGAAGAAGGAAAGGAATCATCCAGCAGCCTTCGCCAGCATCTTCTGCAGGCACTGGGCATCGGAATTCTTTCCTCCCTTCTGGCAACCCTGATTTGGCAATTCAAGCTTCTTGATCGCTGGGAAAGCCGGTTTTGGGATGTCGAAGTGGGCTGGTTCGCCCACCCGGAAATCACGACTGACCAGATCCGTCTGATTTTTCTGGATCAGAACAGCCTCGACTGGGGCAAGAAACAAGGATGGGAATGGCCGTGGCCACGGGAAGTGTATGGACCTATCCTGGACTTCTGCCGCCGTGCCGGGACCAAGGCCATCGCCTTTGATGTGATTTTTAGCGAGCCTTCAGAGCACATGGATCAGGATGAGGCTCTCGGATCTGCCATCCGGAAGACCCCTGCCTTTGTAGGAACGGCTTTTGTCGGCAATGAAACCGGCAGCGCCACAAACTGGCCAGCCGGGATCCCCCGCTCTGGAATCCGTTTCAGGGATCATTATCCACCTCGAAATAATCCCTTCCAGATGACAAGGGCCATGTTTCCCATCCCGGATGTAGCGACCAATGCGGCCATCCTCGGCACGGTTTTCGGGAACCCCGACCGGGATGGTATCTACAGGCGGCTACGCCCCTTCAGCCTGTTCGACGGGCAGGTGGTTCCCTCCTTGGGCCTGGGCGCCTACCTGGCGGCCTCAACCAACCGGTCGCTGTATCTTCGCGAATCCTGGTTCGGCATCAATCACCGGCGGATCCGCATGCATCTGGATGCCCATGGCCAGTCCATTCTGCGCTACCGCGGTGGATCCAAAACCCACAAGACCGTCAACGTATCAGGCGTTATTGAATCCGAACTCCTGATGCGAGAAGGAAAGCCCCCCCTGATCGATCCGTCCTTCTTCAAAGACACCTATGTTTTCCTGGGATTCACCGCACCGGGGCTCAAGGATCTGCGCCCTTCCCCGCTCGACTCCACCTATCCCGGCGTGGAGGTTCACGCCACCTTTCTCGACAATCTGCTGGCGGGCGACTTCATGCGCGACGCGGCTCCCTGGTTTTCACTCATCCTGGCCTTTCTTCTCGCCTGCGGGGGTGCCGTAGCCATCCGCCTCGGGCGCCATGCCTGGCAAAACATCCTCGTCTTCGCACTGCTGCTGCCGCTCCCCATCCTGCTGGGGTTCTTCGCTTATGCCCATGGCTTCTGGCTTCCCATCGTCTTTCTCCTGAGTTCCACCGTACCGGCGCTGATCGGAACCCTGGCCCTGAACTACGCCACCGAGGGCAAACAGAAACGGTTCATCAAGGGCGCTTTCAAACAATACCTCAGTCCGCTGGTTATCGAGGAGCTTGTCCAGCATCCCGAACGCCTGAAGCTTGGCGGGGAATTGCGGGAGTTATCCATTTTCTTTTCCGATATCAGGGGATTTACCGGCATCTCGGAACACCTGAATCCGCAGGAACTGACGGCGCTCCTCAATGACTACCTGACGGCCATGACCGACATCATCTATGCCCATGAGGGCACGGTGGACAAGTATGAGGGGGATGCCATCATTGCGTTCTGGAACGCCCCCCTGGCCCAGAAGAACCATGCCATCCTTGCCGTGCACACCGCGCTGGAGTGCCAGGCCAAGCTGACCGCGATGAACCCGAAATACAAGGAACAGATCGGCGCCGAATTGCACCAGCGCATCGGCCTCAACAGCGGACCCGTGGTGGTCGGCAATATGGGCTCACGCCAGCGCTTCAATTACACCTTCCTGGGAGACGCCGGTAACCTTGCCGCCCGACTGGAGGGCATCAACAAGCAGTTTGGAACCTCGCTCCTCATCTCAGAAAATACCCGAAAGCAACTGGATGCAAGCATTGCCGTGCGCGAGATCGCCCGGGTCCAGGTCGTGGGCCGGAAGGAGCCCGTCACCGTCTACGAACCCATGATGCCGGCCGAGGCGGAAGCCCGAAAGGACATCCTGGCCGTCTTTGCCCAGGCGCTTGCCCAGTACTATGGGGGCAAACTGAATGACGCGCTTTCGCTGTTTGGCACGATCGAGGCCGAGGACGCCCCCGCAGCGGCCTATGTGAAACGATGCCGGGCAATGCTTTCCCAGTCGCAAACGGAATGGACTGGCGTGTGGACCATGACGGAGAAATAACCCATGAAAAAACGAACCATCAAAGAACTGAGTTTGCTGGGACACAGCACCACCCGCTATCCGGATTCACCCGACAAGGCGAAACTGGAGGCGTTCCCGAACCGCTATGCCAAGCGGAACTACACGGTCCGGTTCGATTGCCCGGAATTCACCAGCCGCTGCCCCATCACCGACCAGCCTGATTTCGGCGACATCACCATTGAGTACATTCCAAACCAGTTATGCCTGGAAAGCAAGGCGCTGAAGCTGTACCTGTACTCCTTCCGGAACCACAACACCTTCCACGAGGAAGTCGTCAACCGCATCCTGGACGATATCGTGAAGGCCATCAAGCCGAGGCACATCAAGGTCAGTGGCAACTTCAATCCCCGCGGCGGCATCTCCATCTTCGCCGAAGCCCGGTGGCCAGAGGAGCGTTGAGGGATGTCTTCGCCTAAGGATCTACTTTCAAAGACCATTCTTCTGGAGATTCCCCCGGATCTCCTGACGCATGGCCGTCAGAGCCGGAATCCTCAGGGCTCGGGCACCCGATCCCGGGTCGCGGCAGCGATCGGATCTGCCGACATCAAGGTGCTCTTTGATAATGTCTATGATGCCGCCCTGATTACGGATTTGTCCGGAATCATCCTGGAAGCCAACCCCCGGGCCTCCTTCGCCTTTGATTTCACGCACGAGGAGTTCTGTCAACGGAATATCTCCAACATCATCCTGGGATTTAATGATGAGGTCATGACGATGGTCTGCGACAACCTCACGAATGACCGGTTCACGCTAATTCAGGCGTCCTGCCTCAGAAAAAATGCGTCCGAATTTCCTGCGGAAGTGTCAACCAGCCGGATGCGCATGCCAGGCCGCGATTTTCTGTGCTTCTTCATCCGGGATGTCACGGCGCGCCGTGAGGCCGAGGAGCAGATCCAGCGCGCCCACGACGAGTTAGCCGCTGAGGTTCGGGAACGCACAAAACTCAACGAGGAATTGAACGCGGAAATTGCCGTACGCACAACGGCGGAGGAAAAGCTGCAACACGCGATCATCACGCTCCAGAAGCACGATCTGGCCAAAACAGAGTTTGTCTCCAATGTGTCCCACGAGCTCAAAACCCCCCTGACCTCCATCAATTATATGGCGGGCAATCTCCTGAAGGGAATTGCAGGCCCGTTGAGCCCCCAAGCCACGGACTATCTGGGTATGATCAGAACCGACTGCCAGCGTCTGACGCGAACCGTGGAGGACATCCTCGACATGAGCCGTATCGAGGCCAAAACGCTCAGCCTCCGGTGTGTAAAAATTCCTTTCCCCCTGTTTTTGCGTAACGCGGTCGAATCCCTGCGAATCCAGGCCGAAACCGCTGGTCTCACACTTTCCCTGGAAATTGAGGACTCACATCCTTTCGTAAATGGGGACCCCCAGAAGCTTGAGCGCGTGATCTTCAACATCATTCGGAACGCCATCAAATTCAATGTCCCGCAGGGAACGGTGGAGGTCAGACTCAAGAAGGATCCGGGAGTGCCCGGGCGCCTGCTCCTGGAAATCCTTGATTCCGGAATCGGCATTGAGGCCCGGCATTTGAAACGCGTGACCGAGCGTTTTTTCAGGGTGGGCGAACATGTCAGCGGCGCCGGCCTGGGGCTCGCCATTTGCAAGGAACTGATCGAACATCATGGTGGAACGATTGAACTCCTCAGCCCGCCCCCCCAACGAACACGGGGAACCTGGGTGGGAATTCGACTCCCGATCAGCACACCTCCCTTCGTTCTGGTGATGGGGGATGAGGACACGATCCGGGATCAGGCAAGAAACCAGATGACGGCATACGGATACGAGGCCCTGTCGACCGACATGAATGCTGATCTCGGCCAGCGGATCGCCATCCGTAAACCGGATATCATCGTATTAGGCTGGACCGCGCCGGGCTTGGAACCCGCCCGTCTTCTCTCCATCTTGCGGAATTCCGATTCACTCCGGACCCTTCCCTTATTGTTTATTTCCGGAGGGGCTGAAAACCCGGTCAAGCAGGAGATTTTACAGGGCGTGGGGGCGCCCATTCTCACGGCACCCTGGAATGAAAAAGATTTATTCCGCCGCCTCGAACAGGTTGCAATGGGGAAAAAAACATGACAATTTGCGCAATGGATCGCCACAATGGAGGAGCATGATATGAGTTCGAAAACAATGCGGCAGGATCATATACTTTTGGTGGATGATGAAAAACACCTGCTGATTTCATTGCGGGATTACCTGATGTTCGAACACTTCACCGTCACCACCGCCCAGAGCGGCGAGGAAGCGTTGACGGCACTTGAGCGGGTCACCCCCGATCTGATTGTGTTGGACATCAGCATGCCGGGCATGGGCGGAATAGGATTTCTTAAACGCATTTCTTCACCCGCCGGAAAACCCCGCTACCCGGTGCTGGTCTTGACCGCCCGATCAATGCTGGCGGACTTCTTCCATGACGTTTCCGTGGATGGCTTTGTCGCCAAGCCCTGTGAAGAGGCCGAACTGACGGGCATGATTCGCACCATTCTGGCCAAGCGCCGCGGTGAGGTCGGAAAAGAACAACGGGAACGACGCACGATTCTGCTGGCGGAAAACGAAACCACAACGGCAACCCGTTTAAAAGAAGCACTCTTCAACGCCGGCTATGATGTGGACACCGCAGGAAGCGGACCTGAACTTCTGGAGAAGGCCACCACAAACAAGCCGGACATGATCCTGATGAATGAGATTCTTCCCTATTTAAACGGCGGCGCCGTGGCAACCCTGCTGGATGTCATGCCCAGCACCAGCGAGATTCCGATTGTGATTTACGACGACACGATTGCAGGGAAGGATGAATCCAAACGAAAATACGCCATTAAGAATGTCCGAAAATCCCTCCGCACTTCGAATACAGACACCCTCCTGAAGGCTGTTGCCGCAACCCTTGCCGTGGAATCAAAGACCTAGAACGCTCCCATCAGCAACGTGGTGAAGCTCAGAATCATACATGTGAATGAGGGCAGCCTTTGGGATAACAGGCGCGGCAATAGGATCTGCCGCACACGGGACAAGCCGCATGACAGGATGAGCACACCACATGGAGTTTGTCGTCGCACACACTGTGTATTGGTGAGACCGCGCCGCACGCTTCGCAGCCCAGTGTGTCCAGTTTACGAGTGAGGGGATTCCAATCCAAGTATCCCGTCCGCTCCCCTTTGCGCCGCCGGATGACAAAATACAACCGGTGAACCGGCAGTCTTACCAGAAACGTCTGAAGGGGTTTGATTTCAACCGTAAGCCCATATTTGCGGCGGACATCAGCCACCTTGGCCTCGTATTCGCGCTCAATCGCCGACAGGCGTTGGGCGACAAGATTGGCGTCAGTCTTGACTCCCTTGCGACCCCGTCCTTCCGTTTGCCGTCGGAGCGCCTCTTTTCTCAAGTCCTCGTGATAGGCATGCAATCGATCCAGATCGCGCCCCATGCGCCGCTCCATGCCGGCGAGAAAGGGTGCCAACCCGTCCCGGGCCAACACCCTGGCGGCGGGGCCAAACACGTCCCGGATCCGATCCGGTTGCCATGGGGCGGGCAAGTCATCCCCAGACCCGTCGAGTAACACACTCCAGGGTGCTGAACCCCCTTCCAACACCACCGCCGCCATTCCCTCCGCGCGGGCTGCGTTGCCTTCGTTCACGGTGACCGCAACAACATCTTCGCGCTTTTCGTCCGACACCGCCACCACGCGAAACACCATCATGCGATAGCGAGAAACCGCCGTCTTCATTTCCGTAAACCGATACGTGGCGTTGTCGAACACAAGCGCCTTTCGCAACACCTCGACGGCATCCGGCGCCTTCGCCACAGAGATGTCGAGGCTGAATTCCGCCCGGCGTCCCCGTGTCTCGATCCGTCGCCCCAATAGTTCCACCCAGTCAGACTCCAGGGTCACGCGCCGGGCATTCTCAGGCATGCTGGCACCACACCCGAGCCGCTGAAATTCCCCGCATCGAAACGCATTTTGGAGCGAAGTGGAGAGAAGCGCATCCAGGCCTTCCGGCTCAACCGTCTCTACCACGGCGCCTTCCGCGACCAGAGCCCGGGCCATCCAATCTGCGAGACTGTTCATCCGGTGGTGAACTCCTCTCCAAAGAGATCCTCATCGTAGGTTTTGACTTCCTTGTATCGATCTCTGGCCGCCAGAAGGCGGTCTTCCAGTGCCGTAAACGCGGTATCGCGGTGAGATTCGGTCTCGGCCACCCACGCGGAGAAAACCAACTCCGCCAAGTCGTGCTCCTCATCCATCTCGCCCAGAATGGCCTGGATTTCGCCGACAACGAGTTCAAACATGTTGATCTTCTCGTCAAGTATGGCGAGCAGGCGATCCTCCAGTGTGTGCCGGACGGACAGGTTGAACACAAATACTTCACGCGTCTGGCCGATTCGGTGGACGCGCCCGATCCGTTGTTCGATGGCCTGGGGATTCCAGTGCAGATCAAAATTCACGAGGGTATTGCAGAACTGGACATTGCGCCCCTCTCCCCCGGCCTCGGAACACAATAGCACCGGAACGGTGTCCCGGAATTCGGCAATGGCCGCATCCTTTCCAGGTCCCGAGAGATGTCCGTCAAAGCGCGCATAGGGGATGCCCTCTGCGGCCAGCACCACCGCCAGTCTGTCGAGCGTGGCGTTGTAGCGTGCAAACACCATTTTCTTTTCCGTCGGGTTCCGGCGCAGGATCTCCAGCAACGCACGGGTTTTGGCAGACTCGCCGCCCAGCGTCGCGTACCGGTCACGCAGGATAGCCCACTCGCCGGGACACTCCCCTTTTGCCAGACGCCCCAGCGAGGCCTCGGCGGCGGCCGGGGAAGACCCCGCCGCCTGAAGCAGATGATTCAAGGCCATCCGGTGATGCCCCGCCGTCGGCGCCCGGCACGCCTCGCGAATGGCCTCGCTCAACGCGGCATAGCAGTCCCGTTCGGCCTCATCGGGATCCACCCGCACGGTCAGAGCCTGGCGCGGTGGCAGTTTTACGTCCACCAACGCACGGGTATTTCGGATCATGACATCCCGCATCAGCGCCTGGAGCCGATCGCGGTTTGCCGGCGAACGCGGCTGGCGGGGCGTGACGTAGGAGGCCTTGAAATCACTTTCGGTCTTGAACAAGCCTGGCTTGAGCAGGGTGAGAAGATTGTAAAGTTCAATCAGGTTGTTTTGCACCGGCGTGGCAGACAGCAGCAGGAGGAACCGCTTCTGAAGGGCATCCACCACCTGCCAGTTACGCGACCGGCGGTCTTTGAGATGATGCGCCTCATCCACGATGACCAGATCGCGGGGAGTTCCCGTGACCCACTCGAAATGGCGTGTCGTGCGGGCTGATGCGAGCGAAGCGATGATCCGGGGTTGCGCCCAGAATGCACGGGGATCGTCGCGGAACAGCGCGTCGTGACTGGTGGCGAATTCCATTCCAAACTTGATCCGGACCTCTTCCTCCCACTGCCCGACCAGTGAGGGCGGCGTGAGAATCAAGACCTGTTCGACCATCCCACGCAACGTGTACTCTTTCAGGATCATGCAGGCCTCAATGGTTTTGCCCAGACCCACCTCATCCGCCAGCAGGACCCGCCCCCTGAACTGTTTAAGCACTTTTCGAACCGTCTCGATCTGATACCAGAACGACGTCACCCCGTTCAACTGTTCGAGGCAGAGCAGGTCGTCGAATCCCTTGACCAGGGCAAGATGCGCATAGGCATTGAGTAAAAGCATGTCCTCTCGCGACGCCACCGGTTGTCGTTCGAGTTCCTGATAGGCATCCACACCGGGCAAACGAAATTCAACAGGAAGGGGAAAGGAGAATCGGCGCAGGGACGGCGGGGCGGCCTCGCCCACCACGGGAACTGGCACCTGAGGGGAAGTTTCAGCCCCCTTCGTCCTGGAGGCAGGCTTCACCGGACGCAGGGCGTCTTTTCGGATAGGCTTCCCCTCTGGAGCGGGTTTCCATCGCCCGATACTCTTCATCCAGCGAACGCCAAAAGTCATGGTTACGGGAGGGAAAACTATTAGCATCGAATACTTGTCAAGTTGGTGTTGCAGCAAAAGCGCTTTCGCCAGTGGCCACCGTCCCAATTGCGCGAGGGCAATTGCCTCATAGATCAGCGACGAATAGTGGGGCTCGTACCATTTATGAAGCCGCTTGATAAACCGCAGCGCCTGCTCAGGTTCACCCGCCACGATGGAAGCGAGAACCGCATCAGATAGAATGGCTCCATTTGAGGCATTGTGATCAACCGCCTGAACGGCAAGGGCGGCAAGTTTCTTGTCCGGAGTCGCCATCGCCATGGCAAGACGATCCAGCCACTGACATTCAGCGGCAGACAAAGATTCTGGAAGATCTTCTTCGAAGTTCATGGATCACCAAAGAAACGAATTGTCGTCAAACACTAACACGATACAAGCGCAAACTTGAAATTCATCTCAAGCCCTGCTATAGGGCTTGAGATGAATTCACAAGTCACCCTGAAAGACGTCGCCAGGACTGCAGGAGTCTCGGAAACAACGGCATCCCTGGTCGTCAACGGGAAAGCGTCCCAGCGCGGAATCATTCCCTCCACGCAGGCTCGCGTCATGGCCGCCATCCAGCAATTGGGTTATCAGCCTGATCTCACAAGCCGCAGTCGGGCACTCCATCAGGGCGCGCCGCGTATGGCGGCGCGCCCTGATGGAATCTCAAATGGAAGATCTCAGATTGAAGAGAGAGCACCAGCACCAATCCGGCAACAGATTGGACTCGTGCTTTCAACCGCCAGTTCGGCTGAAACCCTGGCGCTGGTTCCGGTTCTGGAAAACGTTCTGATGGCTGAGGGGTTCCGCTTGAATATCGCCGTCATCCCGGCTGATCCAACGTCGGCCCGGGAACGGATCAACCGGTTGCGTGACGAGGGCTCCGTCGGTCTCATCGCCTGCCCCAGCATTTACACCGCCGTGACGACGACAGTGGCCGGGGGTTGCCCGGTGATCGTGTTGTGGCAAGACGCGGCGAAGGCGATGCTGACCGCGCTACGGCCAAACAAAAGCCCGACAGTTACACAGGCACCTACACAGACACCGACTCCTGCACCCGTACCCGCACCGCCGCCGCCAGTGGTCACACCTGTCAAACCAGTCACACCCAGCCCGGCACCGATCACACCAGTCGTAGCACAACCCCTGTCACCCGTTATTGCGGAGGCACCGGCACCGGAAGTTATCGAAGAACCGATACCGGTTGCCGAACCTGTCCCAGTGCCAGCACTGGAAACGCCTCCAGAATCGGTATCCGCGCCGACTTCATCTCCTAGCCCCGAGATCCAGGAAACCGTACCTGCGGTGGTGTCAGAGCCCATCGTTATACCGGAACCGGTCGTGGATGAAGAACCTCCGCTGGCACCGGAGCCGGTCGTGGATGAAGAACCTCCGCTGGCACCGGAGCCGGTGCCGGAACCTGAGCCGGTCATTGTCGAGCCTCCCGTTATCGAACCGACAGCGGAACCCATCGCCGTTGAAATACCGGTGTCAGAGACCCCAACGCCCCAACCCGAACCGGATCCCGTCCCGGTCCCTGCCGAAGTTCTCCCCGAACCAATCATCATCCCGACACCCCTGGCAGAACCGGTTGAAGAAACAACCGAAGCGGCGGAACCGGCTCCGGAACCAGTCATGGAGGTACCAATCCCAACACCACCAGTCACCCCACCCCCCGTCATTATCACGGAGCCGGAACCGATCACCGAGGCCAGCGTAGAAGACGCTGAAAAGTTGAAGGAGAGCACAGAGAATACGCCAACAGAAGATGTAACCGCGCCAATA
>CAZOZF010000019.1:0-3356 GCA_964584205.1 uncultured Verrucomicrobiota bacterium | reverse complement strand
AAAGTTGAAGGAGAGCACAGAGAATACGCCAACAGAAGATGTAACCGCGCCAATAACGAGCCAAATTAGTTACAGGTGAAAAAAGAGTGCCCCGGCTTCGACCAGGGTGGCATTTGAGGGGTGGTCAAAGGTGTGAAGGAGTTTGTGGACGGCGACAAAACGGTTGCGTATCGCCGCATTCTTGGCGATCACCAGACGTACATTATTCAGAAAATGGGATATTCCCCTTCGCGGGCATGGCTTAGGCCTCGATTGGTTTAACTTTCGAGGCCACCACAACGATGGTATCCAACTTCTCTTTGATCTCGCTATCAACAGCATCCTTGCCAACAAACTTGGCGAGTTTGTAATACTCGTTCTTCCGCAAGACAAGCGGCACCCCGAGTTTGGCGGAAAACGTCTTGAATAAAGGATCGAGAAAGTCATCCGTCGCCTTGACTTCGTCTGTCCAAGGTCCCGGCTTGCCAAGTGTTTGTAGAGCTCCTGACACCTCGGCAATGGCGACTTTCATGGCGTCGAGGCGCTGCTGGCGCTCTGCGTGGCCAAAGAGATCGTCCGAGACGTCAGAGGCCGCGTAGGCCAGCAGTACGGCCTCGCGACAGAAGTAGTTCTCAATCTCGCGCTTCCGCCACATCGTCTCGACCAGCGGCGTGTCGGTATGCAATTCCTTGTCTATTCGGTCAAAGATGGCCACAGCGACGAGACCACTTTTGGCTTCCCTCAAACCATAAAAGTGTTCACGTGCGCGCTGCGGGAGATTGGTGGAAACCGGATGGATGAAAGGCGCAGTCAGGTGTTCACATGCGGGATGTTGGAGCGTCTCCGCGAAAGCCCGGAGAATGTCCAGATCCGTGGTGTTTTCAAGGTACAGAACCCAGCCTTTCTGCTCTGCCTGGTAGTACTGATCGAACCCGAGTTCTGTCAGCGCCTTTAGAAGTTGCGTCCCTTTGTCATTGATTGTATGCGGCCGCCCCACGAATGCCACAACTCGCCCTCGGGTGGCGGCCTCATTCAGGACAACCTCCGAATGACTGGCTGCAATAATCTGAGATCCTTGTGTTTCAGCAACGTCTGTCAGTAGATTGAATATCTGGCGTTGACGAAGAATTTCCAAATGGGCATCTGGTTCATCGAGCAAGAGAGCACTCTTAGGGTTTGCGTACAAGTACGCAAGCAAAAGAAGCGTTTGCTGAAGCCCTCGCCCAGAACAGGCGATGTCCAGTTTATTACCAGCCGTATCTTTGTAGGCCATGGTAATTTCACTCCGGACAGGATTGAGCACCGGCGTCATCAACTCAATTCCGAAAAGGTCCTTGATGTGTCTAACCACGCGTTCCCATGGAGTCTTATCCGCAGCCCCGCTGATATTCTGGCAGAGATTCCTGAGAACTTGCGCCGTCTGCCCCTGGCCGATCAACACACCGATTTCACCAGGTTGTTTAATAAACTCCCGGTCTGTCAAGCCAGACATGGGTGGTAGATACGCTACACGATGGGTTGCCGCTTGAGCCGGAATAGGCATCCGTTCAGAATCGGCGCCGCTGCCAATTCTAAGCGCACGGCAGTAGATCGACTCATCATTCGCATAATCAAACTCCAAACCGCACTTCCATTCCTTCCCCTCCGAAATCCCATGGACCACAATCTCGATCCGAACATTTTCAGTACTCGGCTTGCCCCCTACGCGAGTAACCTCACGAACATGCAAGTCTTTCCATAGTAAAAGGGCACTCGGAATCGGCTGGGCCATCAGATCCTTACGATTGATGGTGATACCAGGGCGTTTTTTGGGCATCTTCCCGCTAGTTCCGTATTCCGTGACCCACGTCCGCAACCCGGCATCCCACAAAGCCAACGCCTGAAGAGCAGTGGTCTTGCCCATGTTGTTGGGGCCGATCAACACGACCGACTGGCCCAATTCAACGGTAGCATCCGTAAAACGCTTGAAATTACGCATTTCCAGTTTAGTGAACATACTCAACCCTCCTCCCCATCCCCGGCATCGCGACCGAGGCGGTATTTAATGTCATAATTGATTATGAATTATCGTTACTCCTCATTGAGTGAGTTTCGCCTCAAACCGGCGAAACGACTCAGAACGACGCAAACGTCTCAAATCGGCGACCTTAATAATTTTGATCGCATGAATGAGGTCGTTGAACTCCCCGCGCCGGTGATCCCGGAATAATCGCTTTATTCGCCCTTTCGGATTTGAAACGTGATCAGGATTCTTAGCGTCAGCAATGTTCGCGACAGGATGAGCCGCTGTAGACAGGATGGCGGCTATCGCCCTTCCGTCCGCCAACAACCACGCCTCCAACTCCTCCCGAATGCAAACAAGGAATACCGGAGCATCCTCAACCCCGGCCAACTTGAGGGATTTCAAAATCGCCTCACGATCAGCTTTCCGGCAGGGTTTCTCCTTCGCTTTCCGCCATGGTGGGAACAGATCCCATACAATTAAGATTCTCTTACACTTTTCTTTTACGAGTTGAGCAGCATCCTTGCCGCAGTCCGCGATCATTTCGGGTTTATTCCTGTGCGGTACCGACGAAATAATGACGCCTGGCATAAGTCGGCGGGCCAGATGCTCGCACACCTGCTTTTCAGCACCCTGCGGGCCACTCTCCAATATCAAGCCGATCTTCATCCTCGCCCCTCCGCGTGCATACGATCCATCACATACAATTGGCCCGGGGCATAATTTTTCGCCCAGTCCCTTACTCCTTTGCGATCCTGGGGCCGCGAGAACACCGGGGTGCCTTCTACCCGCTCGCACAAGACTAGATGTGACAAATCGAGTAGATCGAGCAGATACGGCGAATGAGTTGTCATAATTACCTGCGTTCTGCCGCTCTCGACAGCACCGCTGATTTCCTGAAGAATCAGATTTACACTACGCGGGTCCAGGCCGTTCTCGATCTCCTCGACAACAATCAGTGGTGGCGGCTCGGGGCTGCGCAACAGGGCCAGTAGAGCAACGACGCGCAGCGTTCCAGAGGAGAACATCCAGCCAGGGATTTTGAAGCCTGCTTCTGTCATTTGCAGGTACACGGAACGTTCAAGTTCCGAGGTCAACTGCGGCTGAAGATCGCGCGCATAAGGCAGAACATACTGAATGGCCTCAAGAATGCCTGCAAAAGCAGATTGATCAGTAGCGCGGATCCAACTCATGTATTGGGCAATATTTGAGCCATTAGCGGTTAGGCGTACATCGCCACCAGCCCGCTTCTGGGGGACCGGCTCGGTCATTTGTTGTGGAGCCAGAGTGAGAAATTGCCAGCGCCCCAAACCGCCGATACCAAGATCTTGCATCATGGATTCACCGTCATCGAGATTCGTAGGCGTCCGGCGAT
>CAZOZF010000018.1:26016-27407 GCA_964584205.1 uncultured Verrucomicrobiota bacterium | reverse complement strand
CCGACAAATCCCATGGCCAAAAGAACCAGATCCGCCTCAATCGTGAATTCCGTCCCCGCCTTCTCCTTCATCACCGGACGGGCACCCGGCGAGGGGGAAATCCATTCAACTTCAATGCATCGGACGGCCTTCACGGCTCCGTTCTCGCCCTCGATTTTCTGAGTCGCCACGCTCCAGCGACGGGTTCCGCCTTCTTTATGGCTGCTTGAAACGCGAAGCATATTCGGCCATCGCGGCCAGGGCGTTGCCTCAGAGCGGGCCGGCGGAGGCTCGGGTAGAATTTCAATCTGGCTCACCTGGGTCGCGCCCTGACGGATAGACGTTCCCACGCAGTCCGACCCCGTATCACCTCCGCCGATGACCAGAACTTTTTTCCCGGCAGCCAGGACATCCCGGGCAGGATCCAGTTTTTCATTCCCCAGTCGCCGGTTTTGCTGAACCAGGAAATCCATCGCAAAATGAATCCCCTTCAAGTCCCGTCCCGGAATTTTAAGATCCCGGGGTTCACGGGCACCGCCGGACAGGCAGATGGCATCAAAACGGTTCTGAAGGTAGTGATAAGAAATATCTTCCCCAACCCACACATTGTTCTCGAAAACGACGCCTTCGGCCTCCATCAGCCGGATTCGGCGATCCACCACCCATTTCCCGAGCTTAAACTCGGGAATTCCGTAACGGAGGATACCACCCGGTTTTTCCGCCGCGTCATACACTACCACCCCATACCCGGCGCGATTCAAGGTGTCGGCCACCGTCAGACCGGCGGGGCCGGAACCAATCACCGCAACCCGCGCATCCAAACGCTTTGAGGGGGGCTTCGGCGTCATGTAGCCGAGCTCGAATCCCTTTTCAATGATCTCGAGCTCGATCTGACGGATAGACACGGGCTCCTTGTTGATTCCCAACACGCAGGATCCCTCACAGACAGCCGGACAGATCCGGCCTGTGAATTCAGGGAAATTATCCGTCGACAGCAGGATGTCCAACGCCTCTTTCCAACGTCCCTGGTAGACCTGCTCATTCCATTCGGGAATGACATTATCCAGGGGACACCCGCACCCGAAGCAGAAGGGCGTCCCGCAATCCATGCATCGCGCCGCCTGCTCCCGGACATCCTTTTCAGAAGGCCGCAGTTCAACCGGGTTGAAATCCTTCACCCGCTCCGCCACGGCCCGGTAAGGCGCATCGTGCCGGTCATATTCCATAAATCCTGTAGTCTTACCCATGGACTACCTCCGCTCTTTCGGTGGCTTCATCTTCCCTCATCATCTGTCCCAGTACACGACGATATTCCATCGGAAAGACCTTGATGAAATACGGAAGATGATTCTCCCAATCGGCCAGGATCCGCGCTGCCTTCCGGCTGCCTGTATACCGGACATGTTTCTCCA
>CAZOZF010000018.1:0-25916 GCA_964584205.1 uncultured Verrucomicrobiota bacterium | reverse complement strand
TCGGCCAGGATCCGCGCTGCCTTCCGGCTGCCTGTATACCGGACATGTTTCTCCAGAAGCCCGCGTAACTCGGCCTTGTCACGCGCACTGGACACCAGTTCCAGATCGACCATATCCAAGTTGCACCGGGCATCAAAATTCCGTCCCTCATCATAGATATAGGCAAAGCCACCACTCATGCCCGCACCAAAATTAACACCGGTCCGACCCAGGACAACCACCCGTCCGCCAGTCATGTATTCACAACCGTGATCACCCACGCCTTCAACCACGGCAATCGCCCCGCTGTTGCGAATGGCAAACCGCTCCCCGACCGCGCCGTTGAGATACACTTCTCCTCCCGTGGCTCCATACAACAAAACATTGCCAGCAATGACATTGTCTTCAGGCTCATAATCAACGCCTGACAAGGGCTTGACGATAATCTTTCCGCCCGACAGCCCCTTGCCCAGATAGTCGTTCGACTCGCCCTCCAGAATCAGGGTCATTCCGTGCGCCAACAGCGCCCCGAAGCTCTGCCCGGCTGAACCCTTGAACTTCAACGTGATGGTGTCTTCCGGAAGTCCCTCGTGTCCATATTTCCGAGCGACCTGGCCGGCGATCATGGTGCCCACCGTCCGGTTGACATTCCGGATCGCATGCTCGATCACAACCGGCTTGCCCGTCTCGATTGCCTGCTTAACCTTCGGGAGAAGCGTCAAATCCAGGGCGCTTTTCAGTTCATGATCCTGTTGAGTCATGCACCGAACCGGGCCGGTTGAGGTAGGCCGATACAATACCTTGGAGAAGTCCAATCCACGCGTCTTCCAGAACGTGATTGCATCATTCATTTCCAACCGGTCCGACCGCCCGATCATTTCATCAATGGACCGGAATCCAAGTTGCGCCATGATTTCCCGGGTCTCCTCGGCAACAAAGGTGAAGAAATTCACCAGATAATCGGGGCTTCCGGAAAAGAGTTTCCTCAATTTCGGATCCTGGGTAGCCACGCCAACCGGACAGGTATTATTGTGACACTTTCGCATCATGACACAGCCGAGTACGACCAGCGCGGTCGTCGCGAACCCGTATTCCTCGGCGCCCAGCAACGCGGCAACCACGACATCCCGACCCGTCTTGATCTGTCCGTCAGTTTGCAAACGGACCTGGCCCCGCAGATTATTCAGCACCAGGGTCTGCTGGGTTTCAGCCAGCCCAAGTTCCCAGGGCGCACCGGCGTGCTTGATGGAGGATAGGGGTGACGCCCCCGTCCCACCATCAAATCCGCTGATCAGCACTGCATCGGCATGAGCCTTCACAACCCCGGCGGCAATGGTGCCCACACCGAGTTCGGACACCAGCTTGACCGAGACTCGGGCCTCGGGATTGACGTTCTTCAGATCATAAATGAGCTGCTTGATATCCTCGATCGAGTAAATATCATGATGCGGCGGCGGGGAAATCAGCGTGACGCCCGGGGTTGAATGGCGAACCCGCGCGATTTCATCATTCACCTTATGGCCCGGCAACTGGCCGCCCTCACCGGGTTTCGCACCCTGTGCAATCTTGATCTGAAGCTCCTGGCAGTTGACACAATACTCGGTGGTGACACCAAAACGTCCACTAGCCACCTGCTTGATGGCGCTGCAACGGCTATCCCCATTGGGAAGCGGCTTGTAGCGGGCAGGATCCTCCCCACCCTCTCCGCTATTGCTCTTTCCGCCCAACCGGTTCATGGCAATGGCCATGGCCTCGTGGGCTTCGCGACTGATGGACCCAAACGACATGGCACCCGTGCAGAAGCGTTTAACAATCGCCGAGGCAGGCTCCACTTCATTCAACGGAACAGAGGGTCCCGCGACAAACCGGAACATCCCGCGCAAGGTAAACTGTTTTTCAGACTGATCGTTGATCAACCGGGCATAGTCCCGGTAAAGTTTGGAATCCCCGGATCGCGTTGCATGCTGAAGATTGGCAATGGCTTCCGGCGACCAGAGATGCCGCTCCCCGTCAGCCCTGAAGCGGTACTGTCCGCCCGAGGTCAGGATCGGCGCCGCGTCTTCGGGCAGATGATAGGCTTCGCGATATCGGGCCTGGGTCTCGGCGGCGATTTCCGCAAGCCCGATTCCCCCCACCCGGGAGGCCGTTCCCTCGAAATAACGAGCAAGAATCGACTCATGCAAGCCGACTGCCTCGAAAACCTGGGCGCTCCGGTAACTACGCAAGGTCGAAATGCCCATCTTGGACATGACTTTCCGGAGTCCCTCGCAGAGCGACGCCACATAGTTTTCCATCGCCCGGGCCGATCCGATCTCAACGCTTAATTCCTTTTTGATCGCCATGTCAGAGATGGTCTCAAAGGCCATGTAGGGATTGATCGCCGTGGCACCATACCCTAGAAGAAGGGCCATGTGCATGACTTCACGGGCCTCGCCCGTTTCGACAATCAAGCCTACTCCGGTTCGTTGCCCTTTCCGGGTCAGATGGCGATTGACCGCCGATACCGCCAAAAGCACCGGAATAGGCGCCAGGCTCTCCGGAAGGTTCCGATCACTGAGAATCAGCAGGTTCTGCCCGGCGGAAATGGCTTCATCCGCGCTGACACACAGGGCGTCAAGCGCGGCTTCAAGATCGCCGGCACCCCCGCCCGCCACAAAGCCAATCGGCAGGGTGCAGGCTTTGAAATCCTTGATGTGAAGACTGCGAATCTGTTCCAGATCCTCGTTCGACAAAAAAGGATTACGGAGTTTCAACAACCGGGCATGCTGGGGAATTTCCGTCAGGATATTGGACGGATTTCCGATAAAGGTCATCAGCGACATCACTAATTCCTCGCGGATCGGGTCAATGGGCGGATTGGTGATCTGCGCGAACAGCTGTTTGAAATAGGAAAAAAGAAGCTGCGGTTTCTCGGAGAAAACCGCCAGCGGGGTATCCGTTCCCATGGAGCCGACCGCCTCATGAGCCTTGGATGCCATGGGTTCGAGGATCATCTGAAGATCTTCGCGGGTATATCCAAACAGGCGCTGTCGCTGTAGCAGGGTTTTCGCATCCGGCGTCACCGGCGCCATCGCCTCAAACAGCCCCTGAACCGTGATCTTGTTTTCCTCCACCCAGCGCCGATAGGGCTGACGACGGGCCATCTGGCTCTTGATTTCCTTGTCCGTGATCACCCGCTTATTCTGAAGATCCACCAGTAGCATCTGGCCGGGGCGAAGCGCTCCCTTCTCCAGGATTCGCTCGGCGGGAATATCCAGAACCCCGGCCTCCGAGGCCATGACGATGAACTTATCCTTGGTGATGGTATAGCGGGCGGGACGAAGCCCGTTGCGATCCAGCAGCGTTCCCACCACTGAACCGTCGGTGAAAGCCACTGTAGCCGGACCGTCCCACGGCTCCATCAGTCCGGCATGATATTCAAAAAAGCCCTTCTGATCGGGTCCCATGGGATACTTGGCGCCCCAGGCTTCCGGAATCAGCATCATCATGGCATGGGGAATCGAGCGCCCCCCAGCGACCAGCAATTCCAAGGCATTGTCAAGGCAGGCCGAGTCACTGCCGCCGGGATCAATGACCGGGAGCAGCTTGCGGATATCCGCCCCGAATAACGGCGATTCAATGCCGTTCTCGCGGGCATTCATCTGGTTCAGGTTTCCGCGAAGCGTATTGATTTCCCCGTTGTGAGCCAGGAACCGGAACGGTTGGGATAGCTCCCAGGACGGAAAGGTATTGGTGCTGTATCGCTGATGAATGACCGCCACGGCACTCTCGACATTCGGGTCGTTCAGATCCTTGTAGAAACCTGAAACCTGCCCACCCATAAGCAAGCCCTTATAAATAATCGTCCGCGAGGAAAAACTGGGAATATAGAAACGATCCTGATCCCCCAGAACGTCACGAACCCGCCGTTGCATCTGTTTCCGGACCACATACAATTTTCGATCCAGGGCGGCGCCCGATAGGCCCTTGCCGTCGACAAACACCTGTGCGACAAAAGGCTGATCCTTGCGCGCCTCCGCCCCGAGGATGCTCCCGTCGGTGGGAACATCACGGGATCCGATAAAGCCCAACCCCTCCTCCTGAATCACGGTCTTGAGGCACGCCAGGCAGGCAACACTTACGGTGGAGGATGGCACGAAAATCATTCCCACGCCATAGTGGCCCGCTGGCGGCAGGGCAAAACCAAGACGCGCGGCCTCCTTGCGGAAAAAACGGTCCGGAATTTGAATCAGCACCCCGGCGCCATCGCCCGTGGTCAGGTCACCGCCCACGGCACCCCGGTGCAACAGGTTCTTCAGCACTTCAATGCTGTCGGACACAATCTTGTGCGTTGCGATGCCGTCAATGTTGGCCAGGAAGCCAACCCCGCAATTGTCATGCTCATTCCCGGGATCATACAACCCCTGCGGAGCAGGCATTCCATTTAAGTTCCGTGGTTCTGACTTTTCCATAACATCCTTCTATCATGGTGTGACAAACCCCGCCGGAATAAATCCGGCGGGGTTATCGTGAATCAACTCGTCAGCGATTAGCGATAAAAGAGCATATCCGCATAGGTCGGAAGCGGCCAGCACTCGGCAGCGATGAACGGCTCAATGCCGTCCGACACTTTGCGCAAGGCCACCATGGCCGGAATCACGCTATCCCGGTACGCCACGGCCTTCTTGCCAACAGCCGCCTCTCCCGCTGCCGCCGAAACCGTGTCCGCCAACTCATCGATCGCCACACTCATCTCCGTGGCGGCATCGTTGACTTTCTGGAGCAACATGGCCTGAGCCGGGGCATCCACGCCGGCGGCCTCAACCGCATTGACGCTGTTCGCCAGGGTGGTGGTGAAGTTGATCACCGCCGGAAGAATCTCACGCCGGGCCATGGCTAACATCGTTTTGGCCTCGATGTTGATGGTCTTGATGTAGTTCTCCAGGAGGATTTCATGGCGCGCATGGATCTCGCCCTTGGGAAGCGTGCCGTGCTTGATCAGCACCTTGGCATTCTCCTTGTCCGTCATGGCGTTGATCCCGTCCACGCAGTTCCGAATGTTCGGAAGACCGCGCTTGGCGGCCTCAACCACCCAGGCCTCTGAATAGTTGTCGCCGTTGAAAATCACCGCCTCGTGCTCCACCGCATACTTCTTCAGAAGCGACTGCACCTTGGCGTTGAGGTTCTTGGCGCCTTCAAGTTCGTCGGCGATCTCCGAAAGGGCATCGGCCACAATCGTGTTCAGGACGAAGTTCGGACCGCTGAGGGACTGCGACGAACCGGGCATACGGAACTCAAACTTGTTGCCGGTAAAGGCAAACGGCGAGGTCCGGTTGCGGTCGGTCGTATCCTTCGGGATGTTCGGCAGCGTGGTAACCCCCAGCATCAGGTTGCCGCCCTGTGTGGACCGGCTGGCGCCACCCTTCTTGATTTGCTGATAGATGTCCGTGAGCTGTTCGCCCAGGAAGATCGAGACAATCGCGGGCGGCGCCTCATTGGCTCCCAACCGGTGGTCGTTCCCGGGTGTGGCCACCGTGGCGCGCAACAGGCTGGAGTACTTGTGAACCGCACGGATCACGGCAAAGAGGAACACCAGGAACTGCATATTGTCGTGCGGCGTATTGCCCGGATTCAACAAGTTGATCCCGTCATCCGTGCTCAGCGCCCAGTTGTTGTGCTTGCCCGAGCCGTTGACACCGGCGAAGGGCTTTTCGTGCAGCACGCAGACGAAATCGTGCTTGCGCGCAATGCGCTGCATCAGATCCATCGTCAGCTGGTTGTGATCGACCCCGATGTTGACCGTCGCATAGACCGGAGCGATCTCGTGCTGGGCCGGCGCCACTTCGTTGTGCTGCGTCTTGGCGGAAACACCAAGCTTCCAGAGATCCTCGTTCAGATCGGCCATGAAGGACGCCACGCGCTCGTGGATGGAACCGAAATACTGATCCTCCAACTCCTGCCCTTTCGGCGGAGGCGCCCCGAACAAGGTGCGCCCGGCCAACCGAAGATCAACGCGCTTCTCGACAAATTTGCGATCGATCAGGAAATATTCCTGTTCACCACCCAGCGTTGCGGTAACCCGCTTGCTGGTCTGATTCCCGAGGGCGCGGAGCACCCGGACGGACTGCTTGTTCAACGCCTGCATGGATCGCAACAACGGTGTTTTCTTGTCCAGCGCTTCGCCGGTATAGGACGCAAACGAGGTGGGAATGAACAGCGCTGTATTGGAGCCATCGGTCTTGATGAAGACCGGCGAGGTGCAATCCCATACCGTATAACCACGGGCTTCAAAGGTGGCGCGAATGCCGCCCGAGGGGAATGACGACGCATCCGGCTCGCCCTGGGTTAATTCCTTACCGCTGAACTCCATCATGATCCGCCCGTCCGATGTCGGCGAAATAAAGGAATCATGCTTCTCCGCCGTGATCCCGGTCATAGGCTGGAACCAGTGACAGAAATGCGTAGCGCCCTTTTCGATCGCCCAATCCTTCATGGCATTCGCCACAACATCAGCCAGGGAGGGATCCAATTCCTTGCCCCCGTCAATGGTCTCCCGAAGCTTCTTGTAGATGTTTTTCGGTAAACGGGCGCGCATCACCCCGTCATTGAACACATTGGATCCGAACAATTCAGGCACCGATTGACCAACCGATTCAGTTTCGCAACAGCAGTTCATGTCTTTCTGTCTCCTTCGGGTTTAATGATACTAAAATCATAGATTTAATTAGCAAATGTCATGCCAGCTTTTTAAATAAATTCACATTATCTTCATTATCAAGGACTAACGAATAAATAGCGCCATCACCAGACATTCACATACGCAGTCAAAAACAACAAACTTGTCGCTCTCAAAATGAAATTGTTTCAGTTTTGTATCAAAGAGAACCTCGCGAACGCGGCCCTATTCACGAGGTGGAATTTTTTTCGTGAAATCCAGCCCGGAACCGGAGTACTGTTTCAATTAATCCATGCCTAATCCAGAAGAAAAAACAGACGCACCGGGCCTTCCCCCTTTTAGCACGGGGATCCCTTCTCTTGATGCCACCCTGAAAAACCTGGTCGCCGGGGATAATGTCGTCTGGCAGGTGGATGACATTGAGGATTACCGGCCTCTGGTCGAGCGGTTCGTTCAACATGGCCTAACCACCGGGGTACCCCTTGTCTATTTCCGGTTTGCAAGCCATCGCCAGTTGATTCCCGAGACGCCCGGGGTTGAGATCCATAATGTCGAACCGGAAGCTGGCTTTGAGCATTTTGTCGGAACCATACTCAATGTGATCGAACGCAAGGGACGCGGTGCGTTGTATGTCTTTGACGGGCTTTCCGAGTTGGCGGCCGACTGGTATAGCGACCGGATGCTGGGCAATTTCTTCATGATCACCTGCCCTTTCCTCTACAAACTCGACACCATTGCCTACTTTGCGCTCTTCCGCTATCACCATTCCTTCCACGCCGCCGAAAGCATCCACCAGACCGCGCAACTCGTCCTGGATGTCTACCGGAACCGGGATCGTTTTTTCATCCAGCCGCTCAAGGTGGATCAACGCTATTCCCCCACCCTCTACATGCTGCACGAATGGACGGAGGCGGATGACTGCATCCCCGTCACCTCCAGCACCACCATTTCGGAAATCCTGGCGGGCATCTCGCAACCCTGGCTGGATTTCTCGGCAACCCGGCCCGGCATCTGGATGAAGAATCTGGCCCGCGCCCAAAAGACCATTGAGGCGATGCGCACCGGAGCCGCCCCGGTGCAGGACATCCAGGAATCGTTCCAGCGCCTCCTGAGAAGCGCCATCACGCGGGATGAAAAATTCATGCCGCTCATCTGCCGGTATTTCGACCTTCCCGATCTCATGGCCATCATCCAGAGAATGATCGGCACCGGCCTGATCGGGGGGAAATCACTCGGTATGCTGCTGGCCCGCGCGATTCTGCGCAAGAAAACGCCGCTCCTTTATGAAAAGCTGGAACCACATGACTCCTTCTTCATCGGGGCGGATGTCTATTACACCTACCTCGTCCAGAACGGCTGCTGGGAATTAAAGCGGGAAACCGGGGATGCGCTGGTTTCGGACGAGTACCACGAGGAACGTCAGAAACGCCTGCTTTCCGGAACCTTTCCCAACCATATCCGGCGCCAGTTCGTGGAAATGCTGGATTACTTCGGACAGTCCCCCATCATCGTCCGTTCCAGTTCATTACTGGAGGACAGTTACGGGAATGCCTTTTCGGGAAAATACGAAACCGTCTTCTGCGCCAACCAGGGCACTCCCGAACAGCGACTGGAAGCCTTCATGGAAGCGGTCCGACATGTCTACGCCAGCACGCTCAGCCAGGAAGCCCTGGCCTACCGCGCCCAGCGCGGACTTCTCGAGCAGGACGAGCAGATGTCGCTCCTGATCCAGCGGGTGTCCGGAGCCTTGTATGGCGACAATTATTTCCCCCAGATTGCCGGGGTCGGATTTTCCTTCAACCCGTATGTCTGGAATGAGGACATTGATCCCAAGGCGGGAATGCTGCGGCTTGTCTTCGGGCTCGGAACCCGTGCCGTGGATCGCATCAGCAGCGATTACACCCGCCTGATCGCCCTCAACGCCCCGACCCGGCAACCGGAAGGAAACGGCGCCGAAGGCATCCGCTTCAGCCAGCGTGATGTGGATATCCTGGATCTGCCCCAGAACAAGCTGACGGCCAAGGAATTCAATTCGGTCATCGCCGGAATCCCGCCGGAATCCCTGTCGCTGGAATTATATTCCGAAAAAGTTCAGGAGGCCTCCACCGAGTTCCGGCATCTGACTTTTCGAAAACTGGTTGAGGATACCCCCTTTGTGGCCGTCATGCGGGAAATTCTCAGCACAATCCAGGAAGCCTATGCGTACCCCGTCGACATCGAATTCACCACAAACTTCCTGTCCAACGGGGACTACCGGATCAATCTGGTGCAGTGCCGTCCGTTCCAGGTTCGTATGACGGGTGACTCCGCACGGATGCGGGCCCCCTCCTCCATCCGTAAGCAGGATCTGCTCATGGAAAGCACCGGACCCGTCATCGGGCAAAGCGCGGCCATTCTGGTGGACCGGCTGATTTATGTGGTTCCCTCCGTTTATGGGAAAATGAGCGAAAGCGCGCGGTATTCCGTGGCCCGGACCATCGGGAAACTGAACCGCCTGAAAGCCCCTGGTTCCGCGCCGGTGGTGATGCTGGCCGGACCGGGGCGCTGGGCCACCTCCACGCCCTCCCTGGGCATTCCGGTCTCCTTTGCCGAAATCAACTCCGCCTCCGTCGTCTGCGAAATCGCCGCCATGCACGAAGGCCTGGTTCCTGACGTTTCCCTCGGCACTCATTTCTTCAATGACCTGGTTGAACTCAACATGCTGTACTTTGCCATTTCACCAGACAAGAAAGGGCACGGACTCAATACGCCACTCCTGTTAAGTCTCCCGAACCGGCTGACCACACTCCTGCCGGAGGCCTCCGCGATGGAACAAGCCCTGAGAGTGGTCGATGGAGCAGACATTCCCGGCGGGCTTCATCTGAATTTACATGCCGACACAGTCAGGCAGAAGGTGGTCTGCTACCTCGGGAAATAGATCCTTCACAAGCCGCATCGTTCTTCCCATCGTTCTTCCCGAAAAACAATCTTGAAGCAACTATTGACACCCGTGTGTCATGCTGATAAATATTGCCCCCGTTTTCGCGCACCCGTGGTGGAATTGGCAGACACGTAAGATTCAGGTTCTTATTCCGCAAGGAGTGGGGGTTCAACTCCCTCCGGGTGCACCATCCTACGCTTTTCGCCTTCGGCTCGAGCTGCGGATGGTCTTCGACCAACGAAGGCTTTTTCTCGCACCAATACGTCAGCCGATTACCTGTTTCTTCAATTCCTCATACCGCCGGGTATAGCGAGTGCCCATCTGGGATTCGCGGTGATCGAAGCCGAAGGCTCGGCGCTTGACAGCGAGAACCGGCGGCGCCTGGATTCGTTTGGCAAGGCCCAGTCCCTGATAGTGATTCCACCAACGCTCTAAATCAGCGATGAACTGCAGGGGCGTCGGGAAGAGTTCTTTCACCTTGCCCGAATAGCCGAGGTGCTGCTCCAGCGTCCCTTCCAGATACCATTCCAGAATCTCTTCCGGGGTCGCTCGATTCCAGTCTTCAACCCAAACCCGGAACAGGCAATCGTGATAGGGATAGTTCAGGGGATCCCCCTTCCCTTCATCCACGGCCTGTGCGGGACTTAATTCGGCGGATGGCACCACCGCGAAACTGCCTTCCGGGATGACAGCCCGGCGAAAAACAGCTTCATTCAGATAACGGCCAAACTCATACACTTCGCCTTTCCAAAGATCGGCAAGATTCGCCAAATATCCGCCCAGATCTCCATACAGCGTGGTGTAGCCGACGGTCATCTCGGACTTGTTCGCATTACAGGTGAACACCCCGCCAAATGCGGCCGCGACGGCTGCAAGCACGCGGGAAGACCGGTCGCGCGCCTGGACATTCTCGAGCAGGAGATCAGTCAGGGCCAATCGCTTCATTCCATCCGGCCACCACACGTCCACCCCGTCCACCTGGGCGCGGGTCAGCTTCACGCTGTCCTCAATGGGAATTTCGACATACCCGCACCCAAGATTCTTCGCCAACTCGCGGGCCAGGTTGATCGTAGTCCGGGAATTGAACCGGCTGGGCATATTCACGAGCAGAAGCCGGTCGGGCGGAAGGATCCGGCTGTAGAGCGCAGCCACCACCGCGGAATCAATCCCGCCGGACGCCCCCACTACCACCCGTTCCACCCCGCAGGCCTTCATGAACTTCCCGGTGCCGTAAAGTATGGCATCAAATAAACTGGTGGACGCCGACTTCCGGGCGGCGTCTGACCGCGCCCGGAGGTCGCGGTCCACCTTGGAGGAGTCGCCCCCGGGACTGTAGTCCATGACTCCCTCTTCAAAGGGTTTCAGCGTCTCAACAGAATCCCCCTGCCCGTCATAGACACAGGAGGCGCCATCGAAGGTGAACACGGTCTTCCCGTTGTTCTGGATGCCGACATTATTGACATACACCAGCGGCCGCTGCAGGCGCCGGGCCGCCTCCGAAAACACACGGGCGCGCTTGTTGTTCTTATTGAAGGTGAATGGGGAACAACTGGCATTGACTACGAAATCCACACCCTTGCCCCCTAGAACCTGTAGCGGCGACACCGCGTAATCCTGGTCCCAGGCATCCTCGCACAGTACCGCACCAATCCGCCCACAGGCGGTTTGAACCGGGGCAATCAAATCCCGGGGATCCCGTCCCAGTTCGGCGGCAAGTTTCCGGGTATCGAAAAAATGACGACTGTCATCAAATTCCCGGTAATTAGGCATCAGGGTCTTGATGACAAAGGGATACGGCCCGCCTTCAGGCCCCAGGAACCGGCCGTTCTCCGCAATGAACAGCGCATTATACTTTCGTGCCCGGCCATCCTCATTGCGACGCTGCCAATCAATCCCCACATTTCCAAACATCACCGTGATTCCGGTCGAGGTGGCACGAATTTCCTCACCACACACCTCACACTCACGAAGGAAAGCAGGACGTTCCCATTCATCGCCCAGAAGATAACCGGGAACGGCCATTTCAGGAAAAATAACCAGCGTCCGCCCAGCCGCCCTGGCCTCAGCAATCCGGATCAGGATTTTTTCAGTATTCTCCACCGGCCGTCCTGGAAGGACGTCCATCTGAACCAAGCGAATAGCGACGCGGGAAGACATATAACACCTTACCGGATCCACCCCCACCGGCTCGAAACGGGCCAGTAGACCACCATGGCCGGACCCACCAGATTTTTTGCAGGAACGGGACCCCAATAGCGTCCATCAAGACTGTTTCGGGTATTATCCCCGAGGGCGAGATACTGGGTCGGCTCCAACTTCAAAGAGTCATCGGAAGAATTGAGAAACAGCGCATCGGGCCCTTCGCCCAGGCAATACCCGGCATACCCCGGTGCCCGGTTTTCAATCCGGCGGATCGGCTCGGGCTGCATCAGCGGCTTCCCGTTCACCAACAACTCCGGTGCCTTGATGGAAATCGTATCATTCGGCATGCCGCACATTCTCTTAATGTAATGCGTCCGCTCCGTCAGCCTCGGTATGGGAATACCATCCGTCCGGAACACCATCACCTCGCCCCGAGCCGGCTTGATAAAATTCCATTTCACCCGGTTCACAAAAAGATGATCTCCACTGACCTTGTTTCCGGAGGCAATAATCTGGCCGGTGACAACCTCATTGCCGGGCTTGACGGCCAGAGGCAGATTCGGCGGCACCGCATGAGCCAACCCGCCGATGTCATAATACGCCATCCCGTCACCCCGTCCGACATAGGGCCCCCGCACCGTGCCGGCCGTCTGGGCCTTGATTTCCGTAAACCATTCACCGAACACCAGCCACTTGGCGAGCCGGAGCGGCATCATGTCAAAGGCCCCCTTTTCCGCCTGCGGATGATAATGGATTCCATACAGGGTCGGCTGCATGGAGCCGGTGGGAATCTTGAACGGCTGCAGGAAATAGCACCGGAACGCCATAGCCACGGCAATGGCGACGACAATCACTTCAAGGTTCTCCCGGAGCCCCGCGAAGGCCTTGGGGGGCATCAGGGTGAGGATGGCCGTGTGAACCCGTCCAGCCTGCTTCTCAATCGGATCAACCTCACGATCATGAATGGCCTGCTTCAGGCCGGCCACCGCCTCATCCAACTGCTGAAGCGCCACAGGAGAGGCGATGTCCTCCTTCAAATGACGACAATGCCGGGCATGCTTCAACCATTCCCGTCCCGACTTCACCGTCCTGCGAGTTTCAAAAAAACCTGCCATGGTGCGCATCACTTTCTGGATCAACCGGTGCTCTTCAATACTGAAATGAACGCTTCCTGGGGCACACTCACGGATCCAAACTCCTTCATCCGCTTCTTGCCCTCCTTCTGGCGATCCAGAAGTTTCCGTTTCCGGCTGATATCCCCGCCGTAGCACTTCGCCGTCACATCCTTACGCATGGCCTTGATGGTTTCGCGGGCCACAATGTTCTTCCCGATGGCCGCCTGGATGGGCACCGTAAACTGATGGGCGGGAATAACATCCTTGAGCGCCGCACACATCTGCCGGCCCCGGTACACCGCCTTGTCGCGATGGATAATGCAGGAGAAGGCATCCACCACCTCCGCGTTCAGCAGGATGTCCATCTTGACCAGATCGCTCGGCGCATATCCGGTGTGCTCGTAATCCATCGAGGCATACCCCTTGCTCACACTCTTGAGGCAATCATGAAAATCAATCAGGATTTCGTTGAGCGGCATGGTGGCCGAAATCATCACGCGCTTGGTGTCCAGGGTTTCCGTTTTCTCAACATCACCCCGCCGGTCCATCACAATCCGGAGCACATCCCCGATGTTCTCGTTATGACAGATGACAAACGCTTTGATCATCGGTTCTTCCATGTGATCCACGCGCGTGGGATCCGGAAGATGAATTGGATTATCCACCTCAATCATCGACCCGTCCCGCAGGAAGACCCGGTAGATCACCGAGGGATAAGTGGTGATGACATCGAGGTCGAACTCGCGGCGCAGCCGTTCCTGCACCACTTCCAGATGCAGTAGCCCGAGAAATCCACACCGGAATCCGAAGCCGAGGGCGACCGAGGACTCGGACTGGTAGGTGAACGCGCTGTCGTTAAGCCGCAGTTTCTCCATACTCTGCTTGAGTTTTTCGTAGTCCGCCGTATTCACCGGATAGAGCCCGCTGAACACCATGGGATGGATATCCTTCATACCGGGCAGCGCCTTGAGCGCCGGCCGGTTGTGCATCGTGAGGGTATCGCCGATCTTGATATCCGAGGCGCTCTTGATGGTGCCGATCATATAGCCCACCTGCCCCGCCTTGAGTGTGGCGGTCGGCTCCATCTTCGGCCGGAACCGGCCGACTTCCTTCACTTCGGTTTCGATACCGCTGGCCAGCAACCGGGTCCGGTCCCCGGCCTTCAGTTCCCCGTCCACCACCCGGACATAGGTCACCACGCCACGGAAGGCGTCATAGACGGAATCAAACACAAGCGCCCGAAGATACCCGTCATCACAGGTCTTGGGAGGCGGAAGATGCGCGATCGCCGCTTCCAGCATCTCCTGGATTCCCAGTCCACTCTTGGCGCTGATCCGGCTGGCCCCGTGGGCCGGTATGGAAAGAATTTCCTCGATCTGTTTTTCCACGACATCCGGTTCGGCGCCGGGCAGATCCACCTTGTTAAGCACCGGCATGATCTCAAGGTTGTTCTCGATGGCCAGGTAGGTATTCGCCACCGTCTGGGCTTCAACGCCCTGCGCCGCATCAACCACCAGAATGGCGCCCTCGCAGGCCATCATGCTGCGCGACACTTCATAGGTGAAGTCCACATGCCCGGGCGTGTCGATCAGGTTCAACTCATACTCAATCCCATCCTTTGCCTTGTAGGTCATCGTAACCGGATGGCTCTTGATGGTGATGCCCCGCTCCTGTTCCAGATCCATGCTGTCGAGAATCTGGTCGCGCATCATGCGATCCGAGATGGTGCCGGTCAGCTGGAGCAACCGGTCTGCCAGCGTGGATTTGCCATGGTCAATGTGGGCAATGATACAAAAATTCCGGGTGTGGGGAATCGTCCTGAGAGTGGTCTGGTCTTGAAGATGCATCGTTACTTTATCAATCCTTCATCGAGTCATATTGTTGCGCCGCAAGGGCGCGCATGGCGGCAACACTTTCCTGCATATTGGCGGCGCGATAGAGTGACGTCCCCGCCACAAAAACATTGGCTCCTGCGGCGGCGGCAGCCCCGATGGTCTTCAGGTCGATTCCTCCGTCCACATTGATATCCACATCCAGACCCAGGGTTTTGATCCGAGACCGGAGTTTCCGGATCTTGGGCAGGACGCTTTCAATGAACGACTGCCCGCCGTACCCCGGATGAACCGACATGCAAAGCACTTCATCCACATCCGCCAGAACCTCATAGACCGCCTCGGCCGGGGTGTCGGGATTCAGCGTGATGCCGGGTCTTGCGCCCAACTGGCGAATCTTCTGCAGCATACCGGGGATATCGCCCTCACTCTCGATGTGGATCAGGAGGATGTCGGCACCCGCCTTGATGAAGCGCTCCAGATAGGCGGCCGGTTTCGACATCATAAGGTGAACACTGAGCGGAATTTCCGTGGTCTTGTTGGCCATGACCACAACATCCGGCCCCATGCTCAGGTTCGGGACAAAATGAGCGTCCATGATGTCGAGGTGGATCCCATCGGCTCCGGCATTGTCCGCATGACGGACACCATCCGCCAGATAGCCGAAGTCCGCCGCCAATAATGACGGAAGAATAATAATCTCCCCATTCGCTGTGTGTTGTGCGTAATCCATAAAAAACTCCGTGTCACGGGACAGGATGAATTGGGCGCGGATTATGTCAGGAAGATACCGCTGACGCCATCTTTTTTGTAAAAGGACACTTGACGTGAAAAACGCCAGCAGACGCGACGGAGCGCATCCCTCCATTAATAAAATTGACCGGTTTTGTTTTATTTGGAGGGTCGCGCTCCGTCGCGACCGTATAAAAAACTTGAAAGTTTGTTGACGATGTAGTCAGTAGCGACTATTTTCCCTTACTAAAGAAGGCGTTACCAGGCACACAAGATATAGGGGGTAAATATGAGTTCACCCAATATCTGTTGGATAAATAATAAGGCGGCTACTTAGTCAGCTTTGACTGCTTGGTGACAATCTATAATGGACGACGAACCAGACCAGCGACCTGAAGGTAGAGCATCGCGAAGGGCTTTAAAGACCCGTCAACGCTTGTTGGATGCTGCCTTGTATATCTTCAATACCAAGGGTGTTGAAGGATGCGCCATTGAGGATATCACCGAAAGTGCCGATGTTGGGAAAGGCACCTTCTATCGGCACTTCATGGATAAACTGGATATCCTTAGAACACTTCTCGATGTTTCCACCGATGACCTGATCAAACGCATGCCGGCGGAAAGTGCTCCCGCAATTTCGTTCGATGACCGGGTCACGCAACTCATCCAGGCGCATCTCACCTTCTTCACGGAACGTTCCGACCTGTTCATTCTTTTTCTTCAGGGACAAACCATGGTGGCCACTCGGCCTGCATCGTTGCCGGGACTTCACGCCCCGTATGCCCGTTACATCAGCGCCATCGAAACCCGGATTGCCGCCTCCCTCCCCGCGACGGTCCTCCCCGACCAGAAGCGGCAGATCGCCTCGCTGCTGGCCGCCGCCGCCTGCGGGCCCGTCACCGTCGGCCTCTCTATCTCAAGCAGCAAACACGATGTGATCAAGAACCTCGACCTGGCGCGGCAATCGCTCCTGGCGGGAATAAAACAAGTTCTGTTAAAATGATTTCGATGAAAGGGATAAAGCAGTACTCCATGAACAACGACAATATGATTCAAGAAGCCGTCACCACGAACGACGAACCTCCGCCTAGTAACGAGGAACCTGCGACTACAGCGCAGCTTTCCTCAGCCCCTGGAACAGCCCCCTCCTCGCAACCCCGCCAGAGCCCGAAATGGAACGACTGGCGCTGGCAGATCCGCAACCGGATCCGGACCTATAAGGAACTCACCGAATTTTTCCCCGCCCTTCGATCCAATGCGGGAATCGCGCGGGTGGCCGAAAAATACCCGATGGCGATCACGCCCTATTATGCCTCCCTGATCAAGTCCACCGATCTCTCCGACCCCGTCTACCAGATGAGCGTCCCCCAGGGGCAGGAACTCCTCGCGCCCGACTTCCTCCACGCTGATCCGCTCGAGGAGGAGGAGGACATGCCTGTCCCCGGTCTGGTTCATCGTTATCGCGACCGCGCCCTGCTGATGGCGACCACCATGTGCTCCATGTATTGCCGCCACTGCACCCGTAAACGCGTCGCCGGGTATCAGGAATCCTGCATCGATGTCAGCCAACTGAACGCCATTACCGATTATCTTCGCGCTCACCCCGAGGTGAAGGATGTGGTGATTTCCGGCGGCGACCCGATGACCATGTCAACCTCGCTCCTGGAGCGCATCCTGGCCGCAGTCCGGTCGGTGCCCAGCGTGGATATCATCCGCATCGGCACACGCGTGCCGGTCGTCATGCCCCAGCGTATCACGAATGAACTCACCACGATGCTTTCCAAGTATCACCCGGTGTGGATCAATACGCATTTCAACCATCCGAATGAGATCACGCCGGAATCCGCGGCGGCCTGCGCCAAACTCGCGAATGCAGGACTTCCGCTGGGAAATCAGACCGTGCTCCTGCGCGGCATCAACGACACCCCTCAGGTCATGGAGGAACTGTGCCGCGCCCTCGTCAAAATCCGCGTCCGTCCTTATTATCTCTTCCAGTGCGATCTGGTCCGGGGCGTGGAACATTTCCGCACCCCCATCAGCCGCGGGATCGAGATCATGGAATATCTGCGCGGCCGCCTCAGCGGGCTCGCCATTCCCACCTATGTGGTGGATACCCCCCACGGCGGCGGGAAAATTCCCGTGCTGCCCAACTATATCATCTCCTCAAGCCCGTCACACACCGTGTTGCGGAATTTCGAGGGAATGATCGTAAACTATCCCGAGCCCATGGATCCGATGCCGCGGACTCCTCCCTCCACAAACGCCCGCTCAGGAAGTCCGGGCGTCTGGGAAGTGGCCGCCGGTCATTCCTCCGCCATCACCCCTTCCGGCTCGCACCGCCAGAAACGCCGGGCCACCCGGAAAGTTCAACGCGGGGATACCTCCCAACAGCATCCGGAATTCAATCTGCTCCTGGAGTCATTGATGTCGGAAGGCGGAGGGTGAGATCACGGTGAGCCTGACGATTGGAATGACCTACGATCTTCGCCGTGATTATCTGGCCCTGGGATTCAAGACGGAGGAGGTTGCCGAGTTTGACTCGGACATCACGATCGACACCCTTGAAAGCACCATTGCCGCTCTCGGGTACCGCCCCGTACGGATCGGTCATGCCCGCGCCCTCTGCACCCAACTGGCCGCCGGGGCACGCTGGGATCTTGTCTTCAACCTCGCCGAGGGCGTCGCAGGCCGAAGCCGCGAAGCCCAGGTGCCCTGCATGCTCGAGGCGTTCGATATTCCCTACACGATGTCCGACCCGCTCGTCTGCGCCGTGACCCTCGACAAATCCATTGCCAAGCGCATTCTCCTGACGGAAGGACTCAACACCCCGGGCTTCCACGTGGTCCGGAGCGAGGCGGATGTGGCCGACGTCACACTGCCCTACCCGCTGTTCGCCAAGCCGATCGCCGAGGGAACCGGAAAGGGTATTGACCGCGCCTCGTGTGTTAAGAACTCCGCAGAATTGCGGGCGGTATGCCAGACCCTGCTTTTGAAATATGATCAGCCGGTCCTGGTTGAGGAATTTCTGCCCGGTCGCGAATTCACGGTGGCCATTCTCGGCACGGGCTCAAAAGCCCGCGTCCTGGGCGGCATGGAGGTAGTCCTCCGCCCCAACGCGAACACCTCAATCTATACCTACGAAATGAAGGATCAGTACGAAAACTTCGTCGACTACCACCGGCTTCCGCGCACCCCGGAAACCGAAGCGATCGAAGCTTTGGCACTGGCGTCCTATCGCGCGCTCGAAGTCCGTGACGCCGGGCGGGTGGATATCCGCCTCGATCGTCATGGCGTGCCCTCCTTCATGGAAGTCAACCCGCTGCCCGGTCTCAATCCCGAGGATTCGGATCTCCCCATCATTGCCCGACAGGAGGGCGTGAGTTACCAGGAAGTCATCCGGGAAATCATCGAGAGCGCACTCTCCCGGATCCCCCCCGCCGTATGAAGGCGCAGCGCGAACCGGTTCTGATCCTGCATCACGCCATTCCGGCACCCGGAAGCTGCCACAATGCCGAGAGCGATGCCGGGGTCATGGATGAGGTGAAAATCGCATCTGAAACGTTTCAGATGCTCAAAATCCCCTTCCGCGTCGCCCCGGTGGACTCCCTGAAAAGCCTTCCAGAACTCCTCCGGAACGCCCCCGAGCGGCTCATCGTCAACCTGGTGGAAAACTTCCCCGACCGCCCCGTCGATGCCATGCAGGTGCCGACCGTCTGCGAGGCGTTCGGCAAGGAATGCACGGGCAACGAAAGCGCCTGCCAGACCCTGGCTCTCGACAAGTGGCGGACCAAGGCGGTCCTTCATGCCTCGGGCCTTCCGGTTCCAAAGGGAATCATCGTTCCCGTCGGCTCCACCGCCCGGCTACCCTTCCCGTCACCCTGGATCGTCAAGCCACTTTTCGCCGATGCGAGCGAGGGCATCCACCCGACCTCAGTAGTCCATGGCGGTGCCAAGGAGTTGAGCACAGCCATCAGCCGCATCCATAAGGATTTCAAGCACCCCGCCCTGGTGGAATCGTTCTTCGGCACCCGCGAGATCAATGTAGCGCTGTTTCAGCGGGGTTCCCGCATCGTGGTCCTCCCCGTCGCCGAGATTGAATTCCGCGGCTATGGCAAGAACCGTCCCCGCATCATTGATTACGCGGCCAAATGGCACACGGATTCGTTTGAGTACAGGAACACCGTCCGGGTCGTTCCCGCAAAGATTGAAAAATCCCTCGCGCGCCGGATCCATGACGCCGCCCTCGCCGCCTGGCAGGCCCTGGGCTGCCGCGATTACGCCCGCGTGGATTTCCGCCTGAATGACGCCGGGGAGTTTGTGATCCTCGAGGTCAACCCGAATCCGGACATTTCGCCCGACAGCGGATTCGAGGCGGCCCTCAAGGCGGCCAAAATCCCCTACCGGGATTTTGTGAAGGCGATGATCGAGAATGCTGCAGGTCGTCTTCAACAGAAAGCGGTCGTCACCGGCACCCGGCCGGTACGGGCGCGGAAAAAGAAAGATGCCGCCGGCGTCAGTGCCCCGCTGATCCGCCCCACTGAAGCCAAGGATCGCGACGGCATCCTGTCATTCATGAAAGGAACTGGATTCTTTCATGACGGCGAAATCGAGGTGGCCCGCGAAGTTTTGGACGAGGCGATTGCCAAGGGGCCAACCGGGCACTACAAATCCTTTACCCTGCTCGATCACAAAACCCCCGCCGGCTGGATCTGTTATGGGCCGACTCCCTGCACCCATGGCACCTACGATGTCTACTGGATCGGGGTCAGCGCCACATGCCAGGGACGCGGGTACGGCCGTGCTTTGCTGGATCATGCTGAAAAAAAGATCCGCCAACAAAAAGGCCGGCTCATCATCATCGAAACCTCCGGGCGCCCCCTCTACGATTCTACCCGTGGGTTTTACCTCAAGACCGGCTATAACGAAACCGCCCGAATCCCCGAATTTTACGCCCCGAACGACGCCCGCGTCATCTACTCAAAGTCGATTTAGGAGCCTGTTGAACAACAAACGGACGCCGAGGCCGGCGTCCCTCCCGATTTAAAACCAGGTATTTGCCTGTTCTTCGGGAGGGTCGGCGGCCATAGCTATCAAGCTAAGGATTTTGTTGAGCAGAATGAATGAGAAATGCCAATAAAGAGCCATTCTGACAAGGTAGGGCGAGGCGTCCCTGCCGAGCCGTCGGCGCCTATGAAGTTCATGCAATGCGCCCGAACAGATCAATTTCATCCGAGCATAAATAAGGGCTTCCCCATGCTCCGGCTCACCGGGGACGGTTCGCCCTACCTGTCCAAAGTCAGTATTTTCTCTTAGCTTGATAGCTATGGGTCGGCGGCCTCGCCGACCGTCTTACAGGTGGCTAGACTTTGTGGCAATGTCCGCGCAGAAAGGCGGCACCAGTCATGGGTTTTCGGCCCTCAGGCTGGACTTCTAGAAGCCGGATCGCCTGCGAGCCTGTCTGGATCAACGGCCCATCGCCCTTCTCCTCAAGGACCGTGCCGGGCCTGCCCTGAACAGCACCTGAGGCTTCCACCCGCGTGGCCAGAACTTTCAGGATTTTTCCCGGTGCCCCGGGCATATCGCAAAAGGAGCCCGGCCGGGGATGAAACGCCCGGACATGGTTATGAATCGTCATGGCGGGCAGAGCCCAATCAATCCTGCCATCCGCCTTCTTGAGCTTGGGGGCCACGGAGGAAAGGGAATGATCCTGCGGGATACTCGGCGCCGTTCCAGCCCGGATCAACTCCACCGTCTCGCCCAGAAGAGCCGCGCCCACCTTGGCGAGTTTGTCGTGAAAACTGCCTCCGGTGTCCCCGGGCTCAATGACCACCTCGCGCTTCAGGATCATATCGCCGGTGTCCATCCCCGCATTCATGAACATCGTTGTGACACCTGAGACGGCGTCGCCGTTGGCCACCGCCCACTGAATCGGCGCGGCACCTCGATATTTCGGAAGCAGCGAGCCATGCACATTGATACAACCCAGCGGCGGAATGGCCAGTAATGCCGGCTTCAGTAATTGTCCATACGCCACCACGACGATCAGGTCGGGACGAAGCGCCTGAATCGCGGCCAGACTTTCGGGTGAGTTGACTTTCTCGGGAGGCAGGATCGGAATCGCACGGCTCCCGAGATAGGCCTTCACGGGACAGGGCGAAACCTCAAGATTCCGCCCCTTGGGTCGATCCGGCTGCGTCACCACCGCCACCACCTCATCCCGCGATGAAGCCAGCAGTTGTTCAAGACAGGGACATGCAAACCCCGCCGAACCCATGAAAAGTATCCGCATTTATGATTTTTCCTCAGTAGCGTCCCATAGGACACAGGTTACAAGGCTGAAGGCCGAAGGCTGAAGACTGCAGGGAAATTCGCATAATCTTGCATAATTTCGCGTTAAGTCGTTTGCGACAATTTCTGGTTTATCGATTCGTGTTTTACCTTCAGCCTTCAGGCTAAAGCGCTTCAACCTCAGCACCTCAGGGGATAAAGGGATCGGATGACTTCATCAGCTTGCGCCCCATCCGGAGGGAGGCAGACTTGACCCGTCTCAGCAAATTATGCCCCTTGGAATCAATCGCCACAATGGCTGGAAAGTCTTTCAATTCCAAAACCCACATGGCCTCAGCCAATCCGAATTCCTCGCCAAAATACAAACCCTTTACCGACACCACTTTTTCAGCCAGAACCTGGGCGGCGCCCCCCACAGCATGAAGATAGACACACCCGCCGGCCTTACACGCCCCTTCAGCAACTTTCCCCATCGAGCCCTTGCCAATGATCACACGAACTCCATGATCCTTGATAATTCGTGGCAGATACGGCTCCTCTCTAAGGGATGTGGTCGGGCCTGCGGCGCGTACCACCCAATCGGAATCCTTCCGGATCACCACGGGACCACAGTGGTAGAGCCCGGCATTTTTCAAATCAACGGGGCTCTTTCCGCCCTCGAAGAAAAACTTATGGATCCGATCACGGGCCGTATACACCAGGCCGCTCACCAGCACAAACTGGCCGGCACGCAACGAGCCTACCTGCTCCGGGGTGAAGGGGTACTCCAACCGGTGGGGTTTCAATAGAGCCATTTTTTGAACCCTCCCCTTACCGTCAGCACCGCGCCCCGGCGCCTGAATGCCCAGCACATGTAGGAGACCGTGACAAAAAATGAGGCGGGCACCCGGCTCATGGATCCGATTTTCAAGCCCAACAACGCCGTGTTCCCTCCCAGCCCCATCGGCCCGATCTCAAGCGCTTTCGATTCTTTCAAAAGGCGATCTTCCAGCCGGGCCAGAATTTTCACGGGGGACTTATCGTCCAACTTCCTCAGAAATTGGCTTTTGGAGCATTCATATCCGGTCGCGCGGTCGCCCCCGATACACACACCCAGAATACCCGGTGCGCACCCGTTCCCCTGAGCGGAAACCACGGCATCCAATACACACCGGCGAACTCCCTCCAAATCCCGTCCAGCCCCGATCGATTCGTCCGGAAGACTGTACTGCTTTCCGACATTTTCACAGCCGCCCCCTTTCATCAGGAGCCGCACATCCACCGTTCCGCGGGCACACTGCTCGAAATAGAACGTCGGAGCACCATAGGCCACATTCGTCGCACAGGCCGCCCCCGAGACGGAATCAATCGTGTTCTGCCGCAAATAACCCAGTCGCGTGGCACGCGCCACGGCCAGGCGTGTCGCCGCAGCCAGGGCATTCGTGTCAAAGCCAACGGGAACCTGGAAATAAAAAATAAGACTGCCGGTGTCCTGACAAAGCGGGGCATCATTATCACGGGCCTTCTGGACATTCTCCAACAGGGTTTCCAGAATCCATCGGGCCCGACTGGCCTTCTTCTCGGTCTTGCAAGCCCGACGCAATCCCTGCTCAATGTCGCAAGGAAGATCCACCGAGGTGCGGCGGATCAGCTCAAACAAACTGCTTTCCCATTGGACGTGATTTTTCATAATGCCGGAAAAGGTCAAACACCTATCACAATCATGGCATCAATTCAACTGCCACATGATCTGCCAACTCCCGGCCTCTTGCCGTCAGGCACCAGCGCCCCCCGCCCGAGACCACCAACCCCTCTCCCTCCAACCGCGCCAGCGTCTTCTTCCAAACCGCTTCCTGGGGAGATCCAGCCAGTCCGCAGGCGCTCAGAATGGACTCCAAGTCGATTCCCTCCGTCATCCGGAGCCCGAAAATAAACCGCTCCACCCCATCCATCAGGGGCGTAAGCACCTCTTCCTCCCTCACCCCCGCCGTCAGATAGGACTCAAAATCTGCTACATTCGTCCAGCGCCGGTTCCCGACACGCGATGAGGCCGCACACCCTAATCCGACATAATTTTCTCCCCGCCAGCACGAAAGGTTATGACGGCACTCAAACCCGGGACGCGCATAATTCGAAATTTCATAACGGGGTAATCCGGCGGCTCCCAGCACCTCCTCCGCCAGATCCAGCATCCGGAGTTGCTCATCATCATCCAGGAGCGTGACCGTTCCCGCCTGATGATCACGATCCAACCGGGTCCCCTCCTCCCGTGTCAGGGCGTATACAGACACATGGGTGGGTTCCAGCTTTACCGCCGCACACAGCGTGGCGCGCCACGCTTCCGCACTCACCCCAGGCACACAGGCAATCAGATCCAGTCCCCAGTTCGTAAAACAAGCTGACTTAATTTCCTCCACTGCGGAGTAAATATCCTTTACAGAATGACGCCGGCCCAACTGTCGCAATACCCGGTCGTCAAACGCTTGAGCTCCTAAACTGATCCGGTTCACCCCGGCAGATTTCATCAACCGCAACTTATCACCATCCACCGACCCCGGATTAGCTTCACTGGTCCATTCGATTGTAGTAGCCGCCGTGTCGGCGGCATCTTTCTTCTTCTGGGTCGATACCGGCGAGACGCCGGTTACTACAGGGGCTTCGCGCTTTTCTATGAGTCTTCCCACCACTCCCAACAACTCCTCCAACTGATCCATCGGCAGAATTGTAGGGGTTCCTCCTCCCAGGAAGACTGTAGAAAAGGCGAAAGGGCCGAAATCAGAACGAGCCACACCCGCTTCCCGCTTCAAAGCCGCAAGCCAGGCCGCTCCTTTTTCCCGACTGTAGGGAACCGAATAAAAGGCGCAATAGTGACACTTCCCGTCACAGAACGGCACATGAATATAAAGTCCCTCAATCATAATCCCCAATCATAATCTAATGGCGCTTCCTTAAGGGCTGTTTGGGATCGGCTACGGTTGGTGTACCGCCTTCAGGCGGCCCAGAGGAGGCCGGCTAAAGCCGGTACACCAGCGCCGGGAACCTCGAACGCTTGCCTTAAGTAAGTGCCATTCCAATCCAAGTCGTAATCTTGACGTAATCGTAATCCTCTGCCGCAGAATGGATTAGGATTACGAGCCCCCCTGAACCCTGAACCCTGAACCGACCCTTCCCACTCTCTCCTTCAACAACTCCACCAAGTCATCCGGCACGTTAAGATTTCCGAAACCGACCCCTAACCGGCTATGAGGATTCATGGCACCATGGAAATCCGACCCGCCGCTGAAGGCAAGACCGAGGTCCCGGCCCACACTGAGACAAAACCGCTGCTGGTCATGACTATGTTCAGAATAATAGGCCTCAATCCCCTGCAAGCCTTGTTCAGCCAGTTCAGCCAGAAAAACGCGCAACCGCTTCCGTCCGAGCCCGAGGGTAAATGGATGAGCCAGTACAGGAACCCCGCCCGCCTCCCGGATCAGGTCGATACTTTTCTCCACGGTCAGACGACTCCGCTCCACATAAGCCGGCTTACCCTTGCCGAGATAACGCTCAAAGGCTTCATCCTTCTTCTTCACATAACCCTTTTCGATCAACACCTGGGCGAAGTGAGGACGGCCCACAACATCCTCCTTTGCCAAGGCCGTCACTTCCGGCCACGACACGGATAGTCCCAAGTGATTGAGGCGCTCAAGGATAATCTGATTACGCTCCTCGCGCCCCCTGCGCATACGCGTCAGGGCGGTTTCAACCCGATCATCCTTGTGATTGATGAAATACCCGAGCATATGCATGGTGCCACCCGTGAAATCCACGCTGATTTCGACCCCTGGCACGCCCTTCACGCCATGGGTATGGCATGCCGCCAGAAAACGGTCAATTCCCGACATCCCATCATGATCCGTCAGCGACAAAGCTGTGATACCGGCCTTTGCGGCCATTTCGGCCAATTCCTCGGGAGTATTCGTACCATCCGAAAATGTGGAATGAACGTGCAAATCAATCATTCGTCATGCTCCAATATTTTTTCTACGGGAAGATTGACAACCGTATCACAAGACGGCACTATTACCACCCGTTTTCGACCGGACCCGTTTTGCGGGGGATTAGCTCAGTTTGGTAGAGCGCTTGAATGGCATTCAAGAGGTCGTCGGTTCGACCCCGATATCCTCCACCACTCGAAAACGCCTTAAAACCCAATGAATATGTTGAGTAAATTTCCACCGTAAATTTCCAAATCAGTACAATTAAACAGGAAAATCCACAGTGACTTCACATAA
>CAZOZF010000017.1:0-28284 GCA_964584205.1 uncultured Verrucomicrobiota bacterium | reverse complement strand
CCGCTCTCACGAAGGAGGGCACCGGCACTTGGACGCTGTCCGGCGCCAACACCTACACGGGCGTGACCACGGTCAGCACGGGGGTGCTCAAATTACAGGGAAATGCATTCAAGGGCGCAACTCGCAACTACTCCATCGCATCCGGTGCGGTGTTGAATCTTGACGGTAATCACGATACCCCGCCGGGCACAAACACCATATCGGGAAGCGGTACGCTTCGTATATCGGGAGGACAGTTTGCGAGTAGTTACCCGGCTGGATTTGTCAACTTCTCACTCGGTTCCGGCGGTTTGATCGACATTCAGCCCGGCGGAGAATTGCGCAACGGAGACTGGAACCACGTTAGTTTCGGGATGAATCTTGGGGATCTGAATGTGGACGGTACGTTCGATATCTGGAATGGGCCGACGGTCAATGTCGATGCGATTACGGGGAGTGGTGTCATCACGAAGACCACGAAGTGGTTTGATGTCACGCTTGTCGCTGGTGTTGACGGAGGGGGCGGGTCGTTCTCCGGGAGTATCACGACGAATGCGGCCGCAGAGACCACGGTGATGAACCTCACGAAGATTGGCAGTGGCACGCAAACGCTCGCGGGTGCGTGCGCCTATGCCGGGGTGACCACGGTCAGCAACGGTGTTCTTCGGCTTGCCGCCGGGGCAAGCCTGAATCGCGCCACGACGGTCCGTATTGCATCTCCCGGTAAGATGGATCTGGACGGCAGCATCAACCAGAGAGTGTATCAACTGTTACTGAACGGGGTCGCCATGGCGGCCGGCACCTGGGGCTCGACCTCCAGCGGAGCCATGAACAGGAACGATGTGTATTTTCAGGGCAACGGGATAGTGACGGTCACGGTTGGCCCTGCGGGGTCGTATACGTGGGATGCAGACGGCGCGGCGCCGTTGAATGACGGTGGCGGAACGTGGGCTTCCTCTGGCGGTTCCAACTGGTTCAATGGAACCACCTACGGCGCGTGGGGTAACACGACGGCAAATACGGCCGTCATCGGGGTCGGCAACGGCGCGGCAGGCACCATTACGCTGGGCAGCCCGATCACCCTCAATACGCTCACTTTCAACGCGTCTGGATCCGGTAACTACACCGTCAGCAGCAACACGCTCACCTTCGGCGGCACGACCCCGACGATCAACGTCAATGACAACGCCACGATCGACAACAGCGGAGCCACTTCCTCCTCAATCTCGTTGGCGGCTGGCGCCAGCCTGACCCTTAATGTTGCGTCCGGCAAGACCCTGAGCACGCGACGGCTGCTCCCGGGTGACCAGAATTCAAGTGTGATCGTCACCGGAGGCGGTACACTGAGGATCTTGTATGAGGGATACAACAAGTTTTTGCAAGGCATCTACGGTTCGGGATCCGCGACGCTGTTCGTTCAAAGCAACAGCACCGCCAGGTTGGCGGATGGCTCTCACTGCATCGAAGACTACGTGCGGGTAAACGTCGCCGCCGGAAGCGCATTCGACCAGAATACGTACAGCGAAGGGATCGGCTACCTCAGCGGGGCTGGCAACTGGACCAATAGCGGGGCTGCAACGGGTGGTCTAATATTGGATGTTCCTTCTTACTTCAATGGTTCCGACTTCAGCGGTATTATCAGCGGCGGCGGCGGTTTGACTGTGCGAGGGAGTGGAGGGGCCTATACACAGATCCTGAGCGGTACCAACAACTCCTACACCGGTAAGACCGTGATTCAGAAGGGCGCCCTGCAGGTGATGTCGGTCAAAAGCGTTGGAGCGGGCAATAACAGCAGTCTTGGTGCGCCCACCAGCGTTGCCAACGGCACGATCGACCTCGGTAACTCCGCCGACACTGGCATGCTTAAATATGTGGGCACCGGCGACACGAGTGACCGGGTATTGAACCTGGCTGGCACCACGGGAGGCGGCACGGTTGACCAGTCGGGGACGGGCCTGCTGAAGTTCACCAGCGCCATGACGGCGACCGTGTCGGGTGACAAGACTCTGAAGTTGCAGGGCTCGACTGCCGGCACCGGCGAGATCTCTGGTGCCATCGTGAACAGTGCCGGCGGGGCCACCGCTCTCACGAAGGAGGGCACCGGCACTTGGACGCTGTCCGGCGCCAACACCTATACGGGCACGACCACGGTCACTACGGGTGTGCTCAAACTACAGGGGAGTGCATTCAGTACCACGGGACGCAACTACACGGTGGCATCCGGCGCGGTGTTGAATCTTGACGGGAATCACCTGACCCCGCTGGGTACGAACACAATTTCAGGGGGCGGCACGCTTCGCATCTCGGGAGGAGTGATGTCGAGTACCTCCCCTTTACGTTCTCGTATTGTTAATATATCACTTGGTTCCGGCGGCCTGATTGACGTCCAGTCCGGCGGAAAATTTCAAAACGGCGGCTTTGCCAACATGGGTTTTGCGGCGAATCTCAGTGATCTGAATGTAGACGGCACGTTCGATGTCTGGGACGGGGAGAAGGTGTATGTCGATGCGCTCACAGGAGCTGGCGTCGTTACTAAGGCAGAGCAGTGGTCCGATGTCACGCTTGTCGTTGGTGTTGACAATGGGGTCGGAACGTTTTCAGGAACGATCACGACGAATGCGGCCGCGTTGAGCACGGTGATGAATCTTGTGAAGACGGGCATTGGCACACAAACGCTTTCTGGTGCGTGCCAATATGCAGGGACGACCACAATCAGCAACGGGGTGCTGCATCTTGCCACCGGGGCAAGTCTCAATCCAGTCACGAAGGTCTATATTGCCTCTCCCGGCAAATTGGATCTGGACGGCAGCATCAACCAGACCGTGAATCAACTGTTGCTGGACGGAGTTCCGAAGGCGCCCGGCACCTGGGGTTCGACCTCCAGTTCAGCCGCGAACAAGAGTACCTTTTTTCAGGGCATCGGGATCGTGACGGTCATGGCTGGCCCTACGCCGTATACATGGGATGCCGACGGCGTGGCGCCGTTGAATGACGGGGCCGGGTCATGGGTTCCTTCAGGCGGCGCCAACTGGTTCAATGGCTACACCTACGGCGCCTGGAGTAACTCGACGTTGAGTCTGGCTGTTATCGGGGTCAACGGTGGCGCGGCGGGTACCATCAACCAGAGCGGCACCATCACCCTCAATTCGCTCACCTTCAACGCGCCTGGCTCCGGCAACTACACCGTTGACCAAAGTGCGGTGGCCGGGGCCAATATTCTCTCCTTTGGTGGCATCGCACCGGCCATTAATGTGAATAGTAATGTCGCGATCTCACAGGCGCAGGGTGACGACGACTTCATTCAACTCTCTGCTGGTACGATGACTATTAATATCGCCAGCAACCAGACTTTGACCACGCGGAGGCTGTGGCCTACCGATCAAAACTCGTCCGTCATTGTTACCGGTGGTGGAACTCTGAGTATCTTGTTTAATAACTTGGGCAACAATATCATGCAAGGTATCAACGGGAGTGGATCCGCGACGCTGTACATAGAGAGCAACAGCACCGTCAGGGTGGCGGGGGATCACTGCATCAGTGATAATGTGCGAGTGGACGTTGCCGCCGGAAGCGTATTCGATCAGAATACGTCTAGTGAAGGGCTTGGTTACATCAGCGGGGCTGGCAACTGGATAAATAGCAGTGTTTCAGGGAATAGTCTCACGTTGGATCTCCCTTCTTACTACAATGGTACCAACTTTAGCGGTGTCATGAGCGGCGCTGGTGATTTGATTTTGCGCGGTTCCTCAGGGGGCAACACACAGATTCTGAGCGGCACCAACAACTCCTACACCGGCAAGACCGTGATTCAGAAGGGCACTTTGCAGGTGATGTCGATCAAGAGCGTTGGCCCGGGCAATAATAGCAGTCTTGGTGCGCCCACCAGCGTTGCCAACGGCACGATTGCCCTCGGCAACTCCTCCGATACTGGCACGCTTAAGTATGTGGGCACTGGCGATACGAGTGATCGAAAGCTGAACCTGGCTGGTACCACGGGGGGCGGTAAGATTGACCAGTCCGGAACAGGTCTACTGAAGTTCACCAGCGCCCTGACGGCGACCGGGGGGGGCGCCAAGACATTGACTCTTCAGGGCTCGACTGCCGGCACCGGCGAGATGGCCGGCGCCATCGTGAACAGTGTCGGTGGGGTCACCAGTCTCACCAAGGCTGGCACTGGCACCTGGGCGCTTTCGGGTACCAGCACCTACACCGGTGATACCACGGTCAGCAACGGCGTGTTGCGCCTTGCCGCCGGGGCAAGCCTGAACACGGCAACCACAGTGCTGATCGTTTCGCCGGGCAAGATGGAGCTGGACGGCAGCATCAGACAGACCGTGAAGCAGTTGTGGATTGACGGGATCGCGCAGGCCGCCGGAACCTGGGGACCGACAGGGAGCGGCGCCACTCATGTGGACGACACACACTTTGTTGGCAACGGGGTTCTGGTTGTTCCAGGTGGCTCGGTGTACCTGATACGGTGACGGGCCGTGGAGTGAATGAATTGCCAAGAGGCATAAGAGGAGCGATATGAAGAAGATCAATGGGATTAGCACTGGAATGGCCTTTGTTGTGATGGTCTCCATGAGTCTTGTGGCGATACCTGCGGTTTTAGGTGCGGTGTACACATGGGATGCAGACGGCGTGTTACCGTTGAATGACGGTGCCGGATCGTGGGCTGCTTCGGCTAACTGGTATAATGGAGCCACTTATGGAGCCTGGGGCAACACGACGGCTGATACGGCTATCATAGGGGTCGGCAGCGGCGCGGCGGGTACCATCACCCAGAGCGGCACCAACACCCTCAATACGCTGACCTTCAACGCGCCCGGTTCCGGTAGCAATGCCGTCAACCAGAGTGTGGTCGCCGGAGCCAATATTCTCTCCTTTGGCGGCACGGCACCGGCGATTAATGTCAATAGCAGCGCCACGATTGAACAGGGAATCGACGACAGCATTGAGTTCGCTGCGAGCACGCTGACTGTTAACATCGCCAGCAACCAGGCGTTGACCACGCGAAAGATACGGGGTGCCACTGCGAACTCGACCGTCACTGTTACCGGAGGCGGAACTCTGCGTCTTTTGGCTGATGCAGCCAACATGTTCTTGAACTACTCAATCGCATCCGGCTCGGTATTGAATCTTGACGGGGCGCGCGTGAACCCGCTGGGCACGAACACAATTTCAGGGGGCGGCACGCTTCGCATCTCGGGAGGAGTGATGTCGAGTACCTTCCCTTTACGTCTTCGCATTGTTAATCTATCACTTGGTTCCGGCGGCCTGATTGACGTTCAGTCCGGCGCAAAATTTCAAAACGGCGGCTATGCCAATATGGGTTTTGCGTCGAATCTAAGTGATCTGAATGTGGACGGCACGTTTGATGTCTGGGACGGGGAGACGGTGTATGTCGATGCGCTCACAGGAACTGGCGTCGTCACTAAGGCAGAGCAGTGGACCGATGTCACGCTTGTCGTTGGTATCGACAATGGGAGCGGCACGTTCGCTGGGAGCATCACGACGAATGCGGCCGCACAGGCCAAGGTGATGAATCTCACAAAGACCGGCACTGGCACGCAGACGCTCTCGGGTTCGAGCATCTATAACGGGGTGACCACGGTTGACAACGGGGTTCTGCGGCTTGCCGCCGGAGCAAGCCTTAATCCGGCCACGACGGTCTATATTACCTCTCCTGGCAAGTTGGATTTGGATGGTAGTATCAATCAGACCGTGAATCAGCTATTGCTGGACGGGATTCCTGCGGCATCTGGTACTTGGGGTTCGACCTCCAGCGCAGCCGATAACAAGAGTGATGTGTATTTTCAGGGCACCGGAATCGTGACGGTCTTAGTTGGCCCTAAGTTGTATACATGGGATGCAGACGGCGTGGCACCTTTGAATGACGGTGCCGGTTCATGGGTTTCTTCCGGCGGCTCCAATTGGTTCAATGGCGTCACTTACGGCCCTTGGGGCAACACGGTAACGAATGTGGCGGTTGTCGGGGTCAGCAACGGTGCGGCGGGTACCATCACTCAGAGCGGCACCATCACCCTCAATGGGCTCATTATCAACGCGCCGGGTTCCTCCAACTATACCATTGACCAGAGTGCGGTGGCCGGAACCAATATTCTCTCCTTTGGCGGCACGGGACCGTCCATTATTGTCAATAACAGTGCCACGATCGCACAGACCTCCGGTAGTGGCGACTACATTAGCCTCGCTGCCGGTACGCTGACTATGAACATCGCGAGCAACCAGACTTTAACCCTGAGAAAGCTGGTGCCCGTCGACCAGAACTCGTCCGTCATCGTTACTGGAGGCGGGACTCTGAGTCTCTTGCATGAGGATTACAACAAGTTCATCGAAGGTATCAACGGGAACGGATCCGCGACACTGTTCATCAAAAACAACAGCACCGTTAGGTTGGCAGAGGCTTTTCACTGCATTAGTGACCTCGTGCGAGTAGATATCGCCGCTGGAAGCACATTCGACCATAACGGTCGCAGCGAAGGTGTCGGCTACATCAGTGGGGCAGGCAACTGGACCAATAGCGTGGCTTCACTGAGTGGTCTCACTCTGGATATTCCCACTTACTTCAATGGTGCCAACTTTAGCGGTGTCATGAGCGGCAGCATTGATTTGACCATTCGCGGTAATGGCGGGTCCAACACACAAATCCTGAGCGGAACAAACAACTCCTACACTGGCAAGACCGTGATTATGAAGGGTGTCTTGCAGGTTATGTCGGTAAAGAGCGTTGGCGCGGGCAATAGCAGCCTTGGCGCGCCTACCAGCGTTGCCAATGGCACGATTGTCCTCGGCGACTCCGCCAACACTGGCACGCTCAAATATGCGGGCGCCGGTGATACGAGCGACCGGGTACTGAACCTGGCTGGTACCACTTCAGGCGGCGTGATTGACCAGTCGGGTACGGGCCTGCTGAAGTTCACCAGCGCCATGACGGCAACCGGGGCGGGTGCCAAGACGCTGACGCTGCAGGGCTCGACCGCCGGCACCGGCGAGCTCGCTGGCGCCATCACGAACAGTGCTGGCGGTGCAATCAGTCTTCTCAAAACTGGAACCGGCGCGTGGATCCTTTCCGGCGCCAACTCCTTCACCGGGACGACGACGATTTACCCGGGCGCGGGGTACAATGGCACCAATGAAACCTTGATTCTAGCCAATCTATCGGGTGCCGCAGTTCAAGGGAACGTGATTGTGGATGGCAGCGGTGGGGCCGTGGCGGGTTGTGCTGTTCTCAAGATGGGGGCACCGAATCAGTTTGGTGCCAATTCGGTTCTCGTGTTGACCAATGTAACGCTTCCCCGGCAGTCTGTCGTCAAGCTCATGGGCTATGATCAGACCATCGCCGGGCTCAGTGCGGCCGCCCTCAGCAACGGGCAGGCGATTGTTGAGAACACGGAGAATGAGTCCAACGTGGTCGCGGAGGTTACTCTGACGATCAGCAATTCCACCAACTATACGTATGCCGGTATTCTCCGGGACACCGTGGCGGGGGTGGGTAAGATCAGCATTGTCAAGACCGGGACGGGGACGCAGACGTTCGGTGGTACCGGCTTCCTCTACACCGGTGATACCACGATCAGCAACGGCGTGCTGAGCTTAACGAATGGGGCGACCCTGAGTACATCATCCGTAGTGCGGGTGCGCGCGCCCGGCAAGATGGAATTGGGCACCGGGGTCAATCCGACCGTTCGCGAATTGTGGTTGGAAGGACGCCAGAAGGCGCGCGGCACTTGGGGTGCGCCCGGCAGCGGCGCCCAACGCGAAGATGATCACTTCCTCGGCGGCGGCACCTTGAGGGTCACCACAGGTGTTTCAGATGGGGGAATGATCATAATTCAGTAGGCGGCGTCCGACCACATATCGTGTACTCCTCTTATCATGGGATGTACGATCCAAGTGGCAGATCCACTTTTCTGCCAACTTGCAAAGGTAGGGCTACAATGCGTCGTGGTCGTTTTGTCTATATTCATCACGTGAGGAGTCATCAATGAAAATGCAGCCATTTTTGAAAGTCATCGTCGCTTGTGCCGTTTTTGTCATCCCGTTGACCACGTTTGCGCGGGATCCTGATTTGCGTGAAGAGGTCTGTCTGAATGGAACGTGGGAGTTGCGGGTGGAGGGGATCTCCCAGGCGGCAAAAGTGCGTGTGCCGGGCTCTTATGCCGGACAGGATCAAATGGTCGGCAAAGAGCATTCGGACGTTTGGTCATATCCCCCGGAATGGCGCAACAAGGCGGTAACGTATCGGCGGTCGTTTGACGTTCCGGACAGCCTGAAGGGGCGGCGTGTGTTGGTTCACTTCGGTGGAGTGAGGCATAAGGTGCGTGTCGAAGTGAATGGCGTAGAAGCGGGCACATGGTGGGACTCGTATGTGCCGTTTGAGTTCGACGTCACCGGTTTGGTCAAGTCCGGCAGCAACGAGTTGAAGGTGCATGTGGGCAAAGAGAATAGCGTGCTCTTCGAGGATTGGAACAGCGTGAGGCGCGGTATTTACCGGGATGTCTTCCTGAAGATCGTACCGGACGTGCATGTTACTCCGGATCTTTTTGTGCGCACCTCGGTGGCGCGCGGGGAAATCGCCTGCGATATCCCCGTGCGTAATGACAGTAGTGCCGCCCGCAAGGTGGGGCTACGCTTCCATGTCACGGATGCGGACGGACGGACGGTGAAATCCTGGCAGGCCGCTGCCAAAATCATCGAGCCTGGCGCAGTGACGCTTCTCAAAAGCGTTGAGTCTTGGGCACATCCCCACTTATGGTCGCTGAGCGATCCCTACCTGCAGGTTCTCAACACAGAGGTCGTGGACGAGTCCGGTGCCGTGTTGGATCGTCACCGGCTGCGCTTTGGATTCCGCGAGATCACCACTGACAAGAATCGGCTTTTACTCAACGGGTACGAACTATTTCTGCGCGGCAATGGTGATCATCCGATTGGTGATCTTGAGGGCGGCCGGGAGTTTTCCCTCGCCAAAATCCGCATGCTTAAGGAAAACGGCATGGAGATTATGCGGATGCATAACCTTCCCCGGCACACCGAGTTATACGATGCGGGCGATGAGCTGGGCTTCCTGTTCATTTCTGAGGCGTCCCACCACTTTCGGTTGCCGGATCCGGAAATCGGCAAGATGCACATGAGCAATCTCATCCGGTGGCTGCGCAACCGTCCGTCGGTGGCGCTGTGGAGTGTCTCCAACGAGTTGCACTGGCGCAAGATTGAGGAGCCTAAATACCTGATCGATCTCTGCCACGAGCTGGATCCGACACGTCCCGCCTATGCGAGCGATTTCTCCCCCTGGAGCCTGCATGGTGATGTGATCAGCAAGCACTACTCCGCCGCCACCGTCTGGGAAGAATGGTTCAAGCACGGGCCTGACAAGCCCATGATCTGGGACGAATTTGCCGATACTTGGCAACCGCAACGCCCTTTCAGAACCGGTCCCGCCGGTTACGAGGTTACCTCGCAGGATGTCGGTGCCGGGACTTGGGGGGAAGGCTGGATGCAGGTGCGCGGCGACCTGAAGCATTGCGCCGACGGCAAGGAGCACAACGGTCGTTTTTACCGGGTTACCGCCTGGATCCCCTGGGAGTTCGGCTATAATTTCTTCCGTTTTCAGCCGTTCAACAATTTCAATCAAATGCCGGTCAAGCATGACCGAATCGAAGGCGAGCGGGGGGTCAAGATTGAGACCGTCAATCCGTGCGCTAATACCCTGAACATCTGGGATCCGACACTTCCCTTTTATCAGCCCAATCCGGGCTTCTACTGTTTTGAGGAATTCCTGCGCCATGTCCGCTTCCCCGATGATCCGAAGGATCGCACCTTCTTCAGTGGTGCCGCGATCGAGCATCGGGGCCGCTTGTTCTACGAAGACCATCAGGTGGCGGACAAGGTGGAATTTCGCGTTGAGACAGTCGGAGGAGATGTTTTAACAGCAAGCGGACGCGATGTTAACTATGTGCCGGGCGTGACTGTGCCTGAGTTTGTTTCGACGTGGACGTTGCCAAAGGTAGACGTTGTCACGCCCGTGCGTCTGGTGCGGCAGTTCTCTCTCAAGGGGACGGTCGGATACCGGCAGGTGCGCGAGGTGAAAATCTTCCCACAGTACGATGTTGAAGCCACTGCCAAAAAGATGGCGATTGCGCCCTCGTTGCAGGCGGCCTTCAAGGGCCGTGGAGTTGATGCAGATTCTGCCAAAGTTATTGTGACGGATTCGCTTACACCGGAACTGAAGGAAAAAGTGCGTAGCGGAAAGCGGGTGCTGGTTTTGAATCGCCCGGCGGACGAGAGCAGTCGGAAGATGCTTAGCAGGTTTTATTTGCCAATGACTAGCACGTCGGATTTAAATCTTGGACCTGAAATCTTGATAATGAAGCCTTCGGAAACCAAAGTTTGTTTATTCGGAAAAGGCGCAACGACAGCTACAATAAGATCTCAATTTAATGATATGGCTATTTTCAATTCCGAACCCGGAGCATGGGTGAAATTTGAATTTCCTCAACTTGTAGGGCTGGATGACAAAAGCCGTTTGAAGTTTACATATAATTTGTGGATGCCGCCGGACCCGACGTACGAAGAAGTTTGGAAAAAGGTTGGCGGAGCTTCGCATTTCCAAAAGAGTGCTCGATTGCTCATCCAGCAGGATAACGGACAATGGCTGGCCAGCCAGGAAGATGCCATACGGTTCGAAGCAAAGGGGTCTGGTGATATGGGCGGGGAAGCCGAAGTCCGTATTGGCCGGATGAACTGGCATGAGGTGATGCTTGAACCCGGGAAACCGTTGATCATCGGCAAGCCAGTGTCCGCGCCGGTTTTTGAAAATGTTTCAAGCTTGGGAATGGAAATCACCCGTTCCCAAAAAAGTGTGGTGCTCCTTCTGAAGGACTTTCAGATTGAAGCCAAGAAACTGGCCGCAGCGATGATGCCGCCGGACGGACCGCAGCACCCGTTGTTGAAGGGCTTGGGGGCTGAAGACTTCTCCTTTTGGCGCGGTGGCAATGCCTGCTCCAAGTTGGCTTTGCCGCAAGCTGCTGGTTTCAGGAGAATTTTGTTTGGCGATAGTGATGGTGCGGATGCCGTCCTTCAGGAGTATACCATTGGCCAGGGGCTGGTGCTGGAATGTTCGTTGAATGTGCTCGGCACGCTGGAGCAGGAGCCCGTTGCCGGTTGCATGCTTCAACGGATGCTGGAGTATCTGGCCCAATATCGATCTGTTGAGGCAGCTCCTCCGGTCGCTGTGATTGGCAGTGATTCGACAGTCAAATATTGGCAAGGCCTGGGGCTCACGGCGGATCCGGTCAGCGATCCCAAATTCTTGAAAGGACGCAATCTGGTGATTGTGGAGCCGGCGGCTATCTGTGATGGCGAGGAGCTGGATGCATGGCGTACGGCCTTGCAACAACTTGTCAATAAAGGAGGCACGGTGTTTTGGACTCCGGTTGATGAAGCGCAACTGACCAAGGTTCGCACACTTACCGGATTGACGGCGCTACGGCTGACAGAGCCGTTTTTCGGGCAGCGCTTTAATTGCATTAAGGCACCCATCAGCTGGATGCGCGAAGGCACTCCGCAACAGTGGGTTGACTATTACGACGGCTTGCTCGTGCCCTATCCCTTCGAACGTAATTTCAGTTCCTTGCTTGCCGGCATCGCGAATCAGGACTTGCAGTGGGACGGTGTGACGATGTTGGGCAAGGGTATTGAGATGGCAGGCATGAACCCTGTGACCGCCTCAGGACGGGCTCGTATTCTGATCAGTAACTGGCATATCGGATCCGAAACTGGCAACGGACTCTATGACGAGTATGTCAACGGCGTGCGCGATCTCAGGCAGAATGCCTGGTTTGTCAACCGCGATCCGGTGCTGCTGCAGAGTCAAGAAGGCAAGGGGTCTCATATTTTCTGTCAGCTCGCGCTGACCGCCGGAGGACGCAAAGCGGATCGGCTGATGACCCAGCTGTTTTCCAATATGGGTGCCTCGTTCGGCGGTAGCCGCCCGCTGCGAACCGATCTGTTCGATCTGGCCCCCAGCCGCGAACAGGCGGCACGGTTCAAAAAGTATGACGCTCAGATTTCTCCGGCAGTCCGCCAATACTACGGCAAGCCAGACCCCATGCCGGATTATCTGGCACCCACTCAAATTGGCGCGGCAACGAGTGTTCAACTGCCTGTCCTTGGTCTTGTGGGCGATCCGCTTGCCGTCTCACTTGCCGGCCCTCTCGCCAAAGCACTCGAAGGGATACAGCAGCTGGATACACCGGTATCACTGTCCACTGCCAGGGAGGCCGCTGGCCGGATTCCAGATCGGAAATGGGATCGGGTAGTGCTCTCGATGGGCGGTGCCGATTTGGACGATGTGACGGTGACGCCCGCACTGTTTGCGGCGGATCTGGCCAAAGTGCATGAGGCCCTCCAGTCGCGGGCCAGGCAGATCTTTTGGCTGCCGATTGGTCCCCAGGCCAAGCCTGAGCGTCAGCGTCGAGCCGATGCCTTGAATGAAGCGTCCGCCCGGTATTTCGAGAAACGCAGCGTATACCAGATCCCCTTTGTCTACGATAATGCACCAGAAGTGTTGCGAACTTATCTGTCTGCACCAGGGCGGGCGTACAACGATACTGAGTCCCGGGCTCTCGCCAAACAACTGGCGGCAGCCGTACAGTCATTTGGCGGACAGTAAGGCGGCGATAAATTGGAAAACTGAAAATGAGCAACAAAATGCAAGTACCGAAAAGATTGCTGGTGGTGATGTTGGGGTTGATCGGAATTCTGGTGTCAAGTTTTTATGCATCAGGATCAGAAAAATTAAATGTCGCTGAGCTGGACAGGTATACCGTCGTTTGGAATTCGCCCAGTGATGACTACAATGGCTCCATGCCGATCGGCAATGGGGATTTGGCTGCAAACGTCTGGATTGAGCCCAATGGCGATCTGCTTTTTTACCTTTCGAAAAGTGATGCATGGAGCTCGGGGCAGGAATTGTTGAAACTGGGGCGGGTGCGGGTTCGGCTCCACAAGCCGTTGGTGCGGGAGGGGGGTGTTTTCAAACAGGAGCTGGATCTCAAAACCGGCACGATTCGGATTCAATCGGCAGTCAATAATCAGCAGACGGAAATCTGCTTCTGGATTGATGCCAATCATCCAGTGGTGAATGTGGAAATTAAGGGAGAAAGCGCTTTCAGTGCGGAGGTGATGCTGGAGCCATGGCGCATACCCGGAGCGAAGCTTTACGGCGGAGCGGTGCCGGACACGGTACTCCCCTCGGAGGACAATACGATCCGCTGGTTTCAGCGCAACACAAGCAGCATTTTTGCGGAGACCTTGAAAAATCAGCATCTCGGACACCTGGTGGGAAAATATCCGGATCCATTGAAGAATCTGACCTTTGGCGGCCTGATCTCCGGCGCTGGGCTCAAAAGTAAAGACGCCAAGACCTTGGTTACGAAAGAGCCCGTGGCGAAGTTGTACCTGCGTGTGCATGCGTTGACAGCCCGGACAGAGACGCCGGAGGAGTGGGTCCAACAATTAAAAAAGCAGCGCGTTGCTATGGAGAGCCTTGCCTACAAAAAAACGCGCAAAAAGCACGAATCCTACTGGGCGGACTTCTGGAACAATAGCTGGCTATTTGTGTCTTCCGGACAGAGATCCGCCGGCCGAACGAACGAGGCGTTTGCGGTCACGCGCGCCACCGTGCTGCAGCGATGGATTCAAGCCTGTGCCGGGCGGGGGGCCTATCCGATCAAATTTAACGGATCGCTGTTTACCGTGGATTACATCCACCGTAAACCTGACGGAAGTTTGCAGGAACTGGGCCCGGATGCCCGTAAATGGGGGGGGTGCTATTGGTTCCAGAATACGCGATTCCCGTACTGGGCGATGCTCTATTCCGGCGACTATGACCAGATGGCGCCCCTCTGGAAAATGTACCGGGATGCCCTGCCGCTGTTGAAGGAGCGGACGCGGAGCTATTTCAATCACGACGGGATCTTCTGCTCCGAAACGATGCATCTTTGGGGGCTCAATCCCAATCACGATTTCGGCTATGGCAACAAGGGGCTCTATCCAACGAACCCATACGTCCGCTATTACTGGGACAGTGGCAATGAACTCTGCCTGATGATGCTCGACTACTACGCGCACACGCAGGATAAAACGTTTGTCACCAACACGCTCATCCCGATCGCCGACGAGGTGCTGAAGTTCTACGACCAGCACCATCAACGTACCGCACGGGGCAAGGTTCACTTCTCGCCGGCCGCAAGTCTGGAAACTTGGCATTCGGCCGAGGATCCTCTCCCCGTTGTCGTCGGACTCAAAACGGTTTTGACCCGGTTGCTTGAACTTTCGGAAAAACAGACGACCCCGGAGCAGCGGGAGCGCTGGACCCGGTTCCGTTCCGAGCTACCGGAAATCCCCTTCGGCGAAGAAGGCGGGCAAAAGTGGATCAAGCCAGCTCATGTATATTCGGACCAGAGAAACTCCGAGAATCCGGAGTTGTACGCGGTCTTTCCGTATCGAGCGTATGCTGTGGGCAAACCCGGGTTGGAGGTTGCGCTCGAAACCTGGCGCAGAAGGCTTGTTAAGCGCACCGGCGGCTGGACTCAGGATGCGATCCAGGCGGCCATGCTCGGGTTGACGCAGGAAGCGAAGGACTATGTGGTCAAGAACGCAACAGACAGAGCGCCAGCTGGCAGGCCTGTCGTCGAACCCCGTTTCCCCGCCTTCTGGGGGCCGAATTTTGACTGGACGCCGGACCAAGACCATGGCTCAGTCACCCTGATTGCCCTTCAGCGCATGCTCATGCTGTGTGACGGGGATACCATCCATCTTTTGCCCGCCTGGCCGGATGACTGGGACGTGGACTTCAAACTGCACGCTCCCAGGCAGACCACGGTCGAGGGGCGGGTTAAAGGCGGAAAGATTGTAGACCTGAAGGTCACGCCGGAATCCCGAAAGCAAGATGTCAAGATTATGAATCAAAGGTGAAATTATGCGTACACGACACTCAGCGATAGCCTCAACGTTAACCGCTCTATCATGGATTGCCTGCGCTGCAAGTGGCGCGGAAATCCACGTGGCGGTTACGGGTAACGATTTCCATGATGGGAAAGCGACAGCGCCCTTCAAGACGATTTCTGCGGCGGCGCGAGTCGCTCAGCCTGGTGATGTGATCACGGTTCATGAAGGCGTCTACCGTGAGCGGATCAACCCGCCGCGCGGAGGGGTGTCCGACGAGAAGCGTATTGTCTATCAGGCCGCTACCGGGGAGAAGGTGGTGGTCAAGGGCTCGGAACGTATGACCGGGTGGCAGAACGTGACAGGCGATGTCTGGAAGGTGACTCTTCCAAATTCATTTTTTGGTGATTTCAATCCCTATCGCGATCTCGTTCACGGAGACTGGTATGAAGCCAGGCAGCCTTATCATACCGGAGCCGTCTATCTCAATGGCCATTGGCTCAAGGAGGCCGCCCGCAAATCCGATATTGTGAAGTCGGATTCCGGGAATGACCAGGGCGAGGGTGGGTATGAACTGATGAATGTGGAATCCCTCCACCCTGAAGGAGCCGACTGCGTGCAGGCGACCCGGTTTTCGTCAAATAGCGGGGGGGCAAAGGTGTTGGAGTTGGCGGGCGGCAAGAGTGGTGTCGGCCGAATGAAGGACGGGGAGTGGCTTGCTTATGACGGCGTGGATTGCGGCAGCGGTACTGCGGCCCTGACCCTTTACCTCGCCTCGCCGGTGGGCGGTGGCCTTGTGGAGATTCGCAAAGATGATGTCAAAGGCGAGCTGCTCGGCACATGCCGTCCCACTGTGACTGCCGAATGGACCCACTTTCAACCCTTCCGTACCGCGATAACGAAGGTCTCGGGGAAACAGAAGATCGTTCTTGTTTTCAAGGCCGCGCCACGAGCGCTGGCCTACGGGGCTAATGAGCCCGGTTACTGGTTTGCGCAGGTCGATGCGGAGACGACTACCCTCTGGGCGCAGTTCAAGGGGGTCGATCCGAATCAGGCGCTGGTGGAGATCAATGTTCGTCAAGCCGTCTTCTATCCCGATAAGCCGGGCCGGAACTATATTACCGTGCGGGGCTTCACGCTGGAACAGGCCGCCACCCCGTGGGCGCCGCCGACGGCAGAACAGATCGGGCTGATCGGTACGCACTGGTCGAAGGGCTGGCTCATCGCGAACAACACGATCCGCTATTCCGCCTGCGCCGGGGTGACACTTGGGAAACATGGCGACGAGTTCGATAACACCTTCAACTACAATCGAACGATTCGGATTGCGTTACAGCGCGGGTGGAACCGTAACACCATCGGAAGTCATGTCGTGCGGGACAACCATATCTATAATTGTGGCCAAGGCGGGATCATCGGTAGTCTGGGCTGCAGTTACTCCACGATCACCGGTAATGAGATCCATGAAATCCGTCAGCATCATGAATATGGCGGATGTGAAACGGCGGGCATCAAGTTGCATGGCGCGCTGGATGTTGTCATCAGGAACAATCATATCTACCGCTGTGCGCACTGGGGCGGGATCTGGCTCGACTGGATGGGGCAGGGCGCGCGGTTGACCGGCAACCTGTTGCATGACAACAGCAATGACATGATGTTTGAGATGAATCACGGCCCGATGCTTATCGACAACAATATCCTGCTGTCCAATCGTGGCGTGCTGGATGCGAGCGGCGGCGGGGCGTATGTGCATAATCTGATCAGTGGCGAACAGTCCGTCTGGGCGGATCTCACGGCTCGGAAAACGCCGATTTTCAAGCCTCATACCACGGACTTGATTGCGGCAAAAACGGCTAACGGCGACTTCATGTCGCTGACGGCCGAGGCACGTTTGGCCTTGATGGATCAATGGGGTGGGGTCGGCTTTACGGTCGATCAGCACGATGATCGTTTCTTTAACAATCTGTTTGTCAAAGCAAAGACGCTGTCTGCCTATGATGAATATTCGTTTAATATTCAGGCGGACGGGAACGTGTTTCTTGCCGGCGCCAAGCCGTCAAAGCGGGATCGGAACGCCCTCGTGGCGGAGTCCTTTGACCCCAAAATCAGGCTTTTTGAGAAGGATCAGGCTTGGTGGCTGGAAATGAATGTGGATCCGACATGGCGTACCGCGAGTCAGCGTTCGGTGGTGACCAGCGAGTGGCTCGGCAAGGCCGCGATACCCAATGCGCCGTTCGAAACCCCTGACGGTAAGGCATATGCGATCAACACCGACTACTTCGGCTGTAAACGAGCCGGGGCCAACCCCGAGCCCGGCCCGTTTTGCCTTGCGGGAGAAAATTCAATCCGCCTCAAGGTGTGGCCCGTCAAATCGGAGTAAAATGTCTGTCTGCGATGATGGGCTCAGGTTGCAGGAGGAAGGCTGGATTAAATGATCAGAAGGCGCTATGTCATTGGAGCACTTATGTCGGTCGCGCTGGCGCTGCAAGCAAAAGAGTATGCATTTTGGAGAGACCAGAATGTGTTTACGGTCGGGACGATGGCCCATCACTGTACCCATATGGTTTATCCGGATGCCCAAACCGCGCTGAGCGGGACATTTGAGCAGTCGCCTTATTACCGGTCATTGAACGGAGCCTGGAAATTCAAATGGGCGGCTACTCCGTCGGGAAAAGTGGAAGGATTTGAACGTCCAGATTTTGACGACAGCGGGTGGAAAGAGATACCGGTTCCCGCCTGCTGGGAACGACAAGGCTATGGTCAGCCGTTTCACGGAAGCCGTCCGGGGGCTATGATTACCAAGGGTGAAATCGTTGCACCCGATGTGGCCGATGAGGGGAACTCTGTCGGCAATTATCGCAGAACCTTCACGATTCCCAACAATTGGGATGGGCGTCAGGTTGTGCTTCATTTCAGCGGCGTGGCGAGCGCGTTTTATGTGTGGGTCAATGGTAAATTCGTGGGTTACGACGAAGATTCCTGGACTGATGCCGAGTTCAATATCACGCAGCATCTTAAGCCGGGGCCAAATGTGCTGGCTGTCGAGGTGATCCGCTGGTCGGACGGCAGCTATCTTGAAGATGCGGATATGTGGAGTTTCAGTGGCATTTTCCGCGAGGTTTATCTCTACAGCACGGCCGATCTTCATATGCAGGACTTTTTCATCCGCAGCGATTTGGACGCACGGTTCAATAATGCCGAGCTGCAGGCAACTGTTAAAGTATTCAACCATCAGATGAAACGTGCCACCGGCTACGCGGTCGAAATGAGTCTGTTCGATGCCGCAGGCCATAACGTTGGCGAGCAGAAGCTGGCGGAGGCGAAGCCCCACAACGACCGGGGCGATGGAGCTGGCGGAATATTAACGGTTCTCCACTTGAAGGCGGAGGTGAAGAATCCGCGTAAATGGTCGGCGGAAGACCCGTATCTCTACACGGTCATCCTGACGCTTCGGGGAGATGACGGAAAGGTGATCGAAACGACCGGCGCCAAATTCGGTTTCCGGGAAATCGAGCTGGGCGAAAAGGGTCTGTTTGTCAACGGGAAGCCTGTGTTGATCAAGGGGGTCAACCGCCACGAGATTGATCCCGAGCACGGGAAAACCCTGAGCCTGGAGGGGATGCGCAAGGATGCAGAGTTGATGAAGCAGCACAACATCAATGCGGTTCGCACCAGTCACAATCCAAACGATCCGCGCTGGTACGATATTTGTGACAAATACGGTATTTATGTGATGGATGAAGCCTTTGAATCCAGTGATTTCTGGATTCAGCGCGAAGGAATTCCCGGCAGTGACCCGGGTTGGCTGCCCAGTACACTCGATCGCGTTTCCGCGATGGTTCAACGCGACAAGAATCATCCTTCGGTTATTTTATGGTCCCTTGGTAATGAGTCCGGTGTGGGGGTTAATTTCATGGTGATGAGTGATTACATCCGCCGTTACGATCCAACCCGGCCGATCTCGTATGATGGCCGGGAAACGATTGTATGGAAGGAGAGCTGTGACTACTTTGATGTCAATAGTTCCATGTATCCGAGTCTCTATAAGACGCCGAAACTTAACGACTGGTTCTACCTTGAAAACCCTGCCCATCCGTTTAAAAACGGTAAGCCGTACCTGATGATCGAGTATGCCCATGCCCAAGGTAATGCCTTGGGCAATTTTGATGAATACTGGAAGGTGTCAGAAGAAAACCCGTTGATCATCGGCGGATTTATCTGGGATTGGGTTGAGCAGACATTCTGGATCGGGATGACGAACGGAATGAAGCGCTTATCTCATGGGGTGGATTTCCAGGCGAAAGATGATGTTAGGCACGCCGGTAATTTCGCCGGAGGAGGCCGGCCGCAAGACCCCTGTGTGAATGGACTCATCTTTTCGGATCGTACCATTCAACCGGAACTGATTGAGGTGAAAAAGATTCAGCAGAACATCGGGTTTAAGTTGATTGCACCGCAGAGCGCTGAGGTGGAAATCGAGAATAAATACAGTTTCATCAATCTGGACCAGTTTGCCGGGAGCTGGGAGTTGCTTCGCAATGGTGTGGTGGTGAAATCCGGGACACTTGAAAATACCAGCATCGCTCCCGCAGAAAAGAAAGTTATGGCATTTCCGGTTGGCGCTCTGGAACCCGGGGCAGACTACGCGCTGACCCTTCGCTATAAGCTCAGGGAGAAGACCCTGTGGGCGGACGCCGGATATGAAGTCGCTGCCGAACAGTTTGTTCTACAGAATGGCGCCGCCCCAAGGATGGTTGGGGAAGGGGGGGTTAATTTGAAGGAAACGGCGGATACGCTGGATATCAGTAGTCGTGGTTTGACGGTTCGTTTTGACAAAAGTAAAGGGGAGATCACGTCGATTGTCGCCAGAGGTGTCGAATGCATTGCTCAGGGATCGACTATCAAGGGGCCGGAACTGAATGTGTATCGCTCGCCGATAGGGAATGACCGTCATTTCATAGGGGCTTGGGAAAAGGCTGGATTGAGTGCGCCGACGGTGACGAAGGCTTCGTTTGATGTGACACAAGAGCAGGATGGATCCGCAAAAGTCCGTGTCTTGAAGAATTATAAGTATAACGGGGGAAGTCTTGAGCATCGGATTGAATATGGGGTTTTCGGGAATGGAGTGATCCATATCGTCAATAAGGTGGCCCCTACAGGCCTGAAAAAGCTCCAGGTTTTGCCGAGGGTGGGGCTCAAACTGGCGCTTAACGGCGCGCTGGAAAAGGTGGCGTGGTACGGCCGCGGGCCGCATGAAAACTATCCGGATCGCAAGACCTCGGCGTTTCTCGGCTGCTATGAATCCACAGTGACGGATTTGTTTACGCCCTATCTGATCCCGCAGGAGAACGGTGCCCGTTGTGACGTGCGCTGGCTGAAGCTGACATCAGTTGACGGGAAGGGGCCTTCCGTGCAGGTGGAATCCTCCGAGCCTTTCGTTTTTTCCGCGCTTCACTACGATGCGTTGGATTTGGATGCGGCGATTCGGCCTGAGTATTTGAAAAAACGGAATGAGACCATTCTCTGTATCGATCATAAGATGCTCGGGCTCGGCAACGGTAGCTGCGGCCCCGTTCCCCTGGATAAATATTGGGTGCGCGTTCAGCCCTACGACTTCGAATTCACGATTGCGGTTCAATAGAGTTTGTGCGTTCTGGCGGTTTTGCCATCCGCTCGCTGCGGAATTGGATCACCAGTATGCATATCGGTTGAACGGGGCTTATTGTTTCGCCCATTTGGAGGGGGCGACCCCGAAACGCTGGATGAAGGCCCGGTGGAGGGTGCGCGGCGTGTTGAATCCACAGGCGTGAGCGATTTCGTGCAACGACAATTCGTTTTCGGTGAGCAGTTGCTGGGCGTGGTCCTGTCTGATGTTCATCAGATAGTCGTGGGGGGAACAGCGCATCTCTTCCTGGAACAACAGATAAAGTTGCCTGCGTGAGACGCCTGCTGCGGCTGCAATGTCGTCCATGGCCAGCAGGCGTTTAAACTCCCTGTCGATCATCTTTACAGCCTCTTTCAGGTGCGGGTTGATGATGGCAAGGCATCGTGTCGACAGGCGTTGGGTTAGCGGGCCTGGCGGGATGATGGTCCTGGGCGGAACGCTCTTGCCTTGCATCAACTGGTCCAGCACCGCCGCGGACTGGAACCCGACTTCTTCCCAATTCAGGTTGATGCTCGAGATGGGAATTGAAGAGAACGAACACACCGACTCAAGATCGCCAACGCCGATCACAGCGACATTTTCAGGTACGCGTAAGCCGGCCCGCTGGCAGAGGTCGATCAGTACGGAGGCGTCATGATCATCCCGGGCCATTACGCCAAGAGGCGAGGGGCTGAGCTTGAGCTTGTGAAGAACCTTTTTTGCGTTAAAGGGCGACCTGCCACAGGAAAGATCGGAGCAGGCGAACCCGAGTTCGTGGAGCCGCCCTTCGAACGCATTCCTGCGCTCCGTGCCCGAAGGGTCGCTGTCGCAGGCAAACCATGCGTAATGTTTGTGGAAGAGTCCATACAGATGCTCGGCCGCCCGGCGCCCGGCCTGCCGGTTGTCGACGATCACCATGGGCGCCTCGATACCGGGGTTCTGGGTGCCGAGGATGACCGTCGGCACCCGCTTTGCCATTTTGCGGACGTAGGCCCTAACGGCCGGGTCGGAGTGACGCATGGCGATCATCCCTTGAAATGAGTGGTCCCTGGGGCACATGTTGAGGAAAAAGTGGCGGGTGTCCATCGTCCACTCCGCCTGGTGGGCATACCGGCTGATGCCCTGGAAAATGCGATAATCATTCCAGGCGAGCATGAAAAAGATGGAGGTGATGCGTTTCATAGAATTAAAGTGATTTTCATGGTGCTGGATTGTTTTGCAAGAACAATTTTTGGAACGGATTGCACGAACTGTCCGATCATTGCACAAATTGTCCGTGTTTGAATGTGGCCCTGCGTGTTACAGTCTTCCTTGGCTGATTCTTCAATAGGGGAGAAATTTATGAAAAGTCGGGAACGCGTCGCCAAAACCCTTGCTCATCAACAACCTGACCGGGTGGCCGTGGATATCGGGTCCACCGCCGTTACCGGCATTCATGTCTCTGCCCTGACGCGTCTGCGTGATGCAGTCCTGGGCTGCGGGCGAGGCCCTGTGAAAGTCATTGAGCCCTATCAGATGCTGGGTGAAGTGGATGCTGAACTGCGTCAGGCGTTGGGCATTGATGTCGTCGGGTTGATGACCCGTAAAACCTTGTTCGGGTTCGAGAACCGTGATTGGAAACCCTTCAAACTGTTTGATGGCACGGAGGTTCTGGTGCCTGGTCAGTTCAATATAACGGTGGATACCAGTGGCGATTACTTGTTATATCCTGAGGGGGACATGACCGTTCCGCCAAGTGGCCGCATGCCTAAGGGTGCCCATTTCTTCGATTCCATTATTCGTCAGCCGCCTATTGATGAGGACCATCTCAACCCCGGGGATAACACCGAGGAATTTTGTCTTTTAGGGGAGGAAGATCTGGCTTGGTACCGCGCCCAAGCGGCGGAATTTGACCGCCAACCGGAAGTGGCGGTCGCAATGACCATGCCGGGCACGGCCTTTGGTGATATTGCCCTGATTCCCGGTCCTTGGATGAAACACCCGAAAGGTATTCGCGACATCGAAGAATGGTATGTCTCCACAGCGGCCCGGCAGGATTACGTGTTAGCCATCTTTGAGAAACAGTGCGAGATCGCTCTGCAGAACATCGAAACGCTCATCGGGATTCTGGGGGATCGGGTTCAGGCGGTATTTCTGACGGGGACGGACTTTGGCACCCAGCGCGGCTTGTTTATTTCGGTCGATTCCTACCGGGAGCTCTTCAAGCCGTTCCATATCAAGGTGAATAAGCTTATCCACGATAAATGTGGGTGGAAAACGTTTATCCATTCCTGCGGCGGTGTGGCCGAGCTGCTTCCCGACCTTATTGAGGCCGGATTTGACATTCTCAATCCCGTCCAGTGTTCTGCCGAGGGCATGGAGGCCCGCATGCTTAAGGAGCGGTTTGGCCGGCAGCTCACTTTCTGGGGCGGTGGTGCCAACACCCAGCAGACCCTCCAATTCGGGACCCCGGATCAGGTCTATCGTGAAGTGCTTGAGCGCATCGAGATTTTTAATCAGGACGGCGGTTTTGTCTTCGATCCCGTGCATAACATTCAGGCCACCACGCCGACGGACAATATGGTCGCCATGTTCAAGGCGGTTCATGATTCGGGCGCATAGACATCGATGGCTTTATGATCTTCAAACTTCGCAAGAAACTTCGCAAGAAACTTCGCAAGAAACCTCGAAAGGAATAGAGAATGACGAAATTGCTACTCGTGATGGCTTCGACTCTGGCTGTATATGTCATGGTGCCATCAGGCGCGCAGGCGGCCGAAGCGATGGATAAAATGTGGGGGGACACCAGTGTCAACGCCGCGGGGGGCGACCATGCACGTGGCCCTCATTTTCGCAAGGGGCACTATGGCCTGTTCATGCATTGGGGGCTCTATTCACAACTGGCCGGACAGTGGAAGGGAAAGACCTATTACGGCATCGGGGAGTGGCTGATGCATCCGGCCATGGCAGGGATTCCGGTCGCGGACTACATGGCTGTGGCTGGGACCTTCAATCCCGATCAGTTCAACGCCAAAGCCATTGTCAAGATGGCCAAGGATGCGGGGATGACCTACATCGTGATTACCAGCAAACATCACGAGGGCTTCGCGATGTTCAAATCGGCACATCCATTCAACATCGTGGAGGCCTCACCCTTGCATCGCGATCCGATGAAGGAGTTGTCGGAGGCCTGCCGGGATGCCGGTCTAGGCTTCGGGTTCTACTACTCGCACAACCAGGATTGGACGGCGCCGGGTGGATCCGGCGGGCCCACGCAAAACCCGGATGGTAGCCCGGCGACCTTCGATCAGTACTTCCGGCAGAAGTGCTATCCGCAGGTGAAGGAAATCTGCACGCAATATGGTCCTCTCGAGGTGGTCTGGTTCGACACCCCGGGAAATATGCCCCGGGAAAGCGTCGTTGAGCTGCACAATCTCGTGCGCTCCACCCAGCCCAATGCCTTGCTGGGGAGTCGCATTGGATATGGCATGGGCGATTACGCGTCCCTGGGCGACATGGAGGTGCCTCCCGAGAAGGTCGGTGGGCTGTGGGAAAGCTGCGATACCAGCAACGATTCCTGGGCCTATGCGTGGTATGACACCAACTGGAAGGAACCGAAGGAGATTCTCAAGCGGCTGGTTGCCACTGTGGCACGGGGCGGGAACTATCTCTTGAACGTCGGGCCCGACGGGAAAGGGGGCATCCCTCCTCAATGTCGGGAGTTCCTGGTTGAAGCGGGACGGTGGATCAAGGCGAATCCCGATGTCATTTATGGTGCCGGTCCCTCTCCGTGGAACTACGCCATGCCGTGGGGTGATATCACCACGCAGGGTGGCGAGACGCTCAATCTGGTGGTGTTTGACATGCCGTGTGACGGGATGATCTATTTGCCCGGCCTGGTGACGGAGGTCAAATCAGCCACACTACAATCGCATGCGATCATTCCGGAGAAGTATGGATCTGGGTGCCGGCTTAAGTTGCCGGAAGGGGCGTGTGACGGACTCGCCTGCGTTGTTCGAGTTGAACTTGCCGGATCGCCCGAAGTCGATCAGACGATTGCCCTCCATCCGAATCTTCCGAACAACCTGCTCTGCCACTTCGCCGTGGCGAGCGGAGCGGAAAAAAAGAAAGTGAGCTGGATGGAGAAATTTGGCGAGTGGAAACATGCCAACCAGATATCCCGTTGGAAAGAGGATGGCCGCGCCAGCTGGACGGTCAATGTGCTGGAGCCGGGCGCGTATAAGGTGTCCCTCAACTATCGGGGCAAAGGGCGTGTGGTCTGGAAGATATCCACCGACGAGGGAGCGGTAATCCAGAATCAGCAGGCGGCGACTTCCCAGTACCAGGCCTATCCCATGGGCGTGTTCGGGATCAGGAAAGCTGGCGTTCACAAGATCGATGTGTCGCTGGTGGACGGCGATCGCGAAGACTCCAGCCTGGAAAGCCTGGGCATGATCCGTGTGCCGTGATAGAACATGGACATGATTGTCGACAGCGTGAGATTTGGAGTGAAACGGATTTTCTCCAGTTTGCTTATCAGCGGCTTGATTGCCGTTTCGTGGGCGTGTGCAGCGACACCAGTCCCTGTCCCGTTACGCGAGGCCGCCTACACGTATTCATGCTGGCTAAACGGGTTACGGAAAAACACGTCTGACACGACTCCGGCGCTGTTTGCCATTGAGACAAGCCACTATGGGTTCACCCTGGATCTCGGGGATTTTGGAAAGGCCGGATTCGCGGCGAGGGGCGGCAAGGTTGCCGGTTATGCGGAAAGCCTCGCTTCCGGGACGGAGTGGTTGCGCAACCTGCCCCCGTCCGGATTCATCATGGAGGTTGAGGTGGAGGGCCGGATCTACCGGGCTCGGAGCTGCAAGGCCGGTGTCGGATCCGGCAAGGAGCGTTTCCAGTCCGTTCGCCTTTGGGAGTCGGGACGTTTCGTCCAGCATTATGAGTTTCTCGATCTTGATCTGCGCGATCCCGGTGGAGCCGTGTTGTCCTGCAAGGCGTCGCTCAATCTGGTCGCCTGGCCTGGCTCCCTGACCCTGACGGGAAGTATTTCGCCCGCAGGAACGTCCGTATGGCACAACGCAAGGTTCCGGCTCGGACTCCAAGGCAAGGCGATCGACTGCGTGACGGAGAAGACATTTGAGGGGAACTGGAACGGGGATGAGGTTAAGGATCTGACCGTCAGCCACTGCCCTGGAGCCGGCGGTCCCCCGCCGGTTGCGACCCCTCCGGTCCATGTTTCCTGCGACGGCGGGCAGGACTTTCCCGTGGTATTCGATCCCAGGAAAGATTGCTGGGTCGCATCGGTACCGGATCTTAAACGGACTTTCAAGAAGGGAAACACCGATATCCGCCATTACGATGATTTCGCGATCAGTATCGTGAATGAGGACGGGATACCGACGGAGATTCCCTTCCTCCTCGACCTGCGCAGTGTGGCCAACATCACCGGTCTCTGCCCCATGCTTTGCGATAAGGAGGGGCGGCCGACCGGTATTCCCGTCCAGCTCAGCAAGAACTGGCACAATGACCAGGTGGGGGCCTACCTGATGGCTTACACCTCGCTTCCCGCCAAGCCGGGGAAAACCGGATATATCCTGCGCATCGCCTATGGCTTCTATGGCTCAGTGCCCTCGGCGAGCCACGCCCAGCTCAGCTTGGTTGGCTATGGCGGCAATGGCCGCTGGGATCAGCTGGCCATCGGGTGCTGGGGTGAGACATTCTGTTTCGACATGGATATGACCTGCGTCGATATCGCCATCACGGATGTTCGTATGCTCATGGCGAGAAATGGAATCAATGGGGAAAAGTGGGCGTGGACCGACGCGGGGTGGGGCGGGGATTGGCTGGGGATGAATGATGATGCCGGCGAGAAGCTGCCTTTTAGTGGGCTGAGGACCGCCTATCTCGCCCATGGGCCCTGCCTGAGCGATGTCCGCCATTCCGGCTTCTATGGCGCCGGGAAAGAGGTCTCCCTCGATGCCATGATCAGGACAGTCCGCACTGACGACTATGCTCGGACCTTCCAGAAATTCAAGTACACGTTCAATGCCACGTCCAAAACAGACGGCGTTTGGTTTCACAAGATGGGGAGGACCTCCCGCTATGTCACGCCCCAAGTCGCCTACGGCAACCGGGACGGGTTGATCGCGGAACGAAATGTGTCCGGGAACCTGAAACCCAAGGCGTTATTTGAAGATCTTGTGACACTTGCCGGCAATGCCCCCTGGTGGGTGGCCTTCCCGGGAGGGAAGAGTATCGACGGGCGGGACTGGGGGACCGGGTACCGTGCACTGGTCATCCGGTCCTACAAGGCCCGTTTCGGCAGGAAAAGCTATTCACGCCCGACGATCTCCCTGCCCGTCCACACGGTCGAGAAGGATGGGGCTGGTCTCAATCTCGATCTCCTGCTTGTCGCTCCAAAGGAGGTTACGGAATTTCATCCCGGCGATACTGTTGAGATGGATCTCGAGTGGATCACATTGCCCCGGTGTGGTGATGACTACTATGGGCCGAATGAGACGTTTCGAAAGCACCTGACTGAAAATCCGTCGTCGTGGAAAACGACGTATCGGGAGGCCATCGGGAACGACCTGCGAGTGACGGCTCGTGGAGGGACGGTACTGAATCGGTATCCGATTGTAATCCATGCCGACAACCCCACGGTCGAAATCAAACTAAAGGGAGGGGTTGGGTTTGTCCCGATACGCTTCGAAGGGCTTGAATCGGTCAAGGAAATCACCCTGTTTGAAGTTGTTGATGGAAAGGAAATCCGGTTTGACCAATCGGTCCACGGCAACGACTTCTGGCAGACCGACTATGACGAGGGACGCCAATCCTATCACGTGACGTATAGCCTTCCCCTGGATGGTAAAGCGGCTTCTACATGGCGGTTGAAATTCCTCCGCCACTGATTCTGCGCTCACTCCATAACATATCCCCCCGCTTCCCCCTTAAAAAAAGTACATGGAAAATGACGTTTAGTCCATTGCGGCTGAATGGGGGATGTGGGATGATATATCTATACAAGATATAGCGAAACCTCGACAGAATGAATTCCTGGTTCCAAATGACGCGAGAAAATCTCAATGAAAGCTTTTTTTCCCCAGCCATAAGGATTCTATTGTCCATCTGTTGTTCCCTTCTGTGGGTCACAGGATGCCGTTCTATACAGGGGGAAGGGGATCATTCATCGGCGCCAACCCGGCCTTATCAGGCACTTCGTTATGGGCTTTTCATCCACTGGGTGTCAGGTGACAATCTGAGCGGGACAGGGTGCGGCCTGGTCAAGCCGGATGGTTCGTCCTCCCGCGGGATTGAGGCTTACTGCAACGAACTGAATATCGATAAGGTGGTTGATGACATTGCGAATCTGGGCTTCGAGATTGTCTATGTGACGGATTTTCATGGGTTAGGGACCACGTTACATCCGTCAGCCGCCCTTGACGCATGGCGAGGCAAAGGGGTGTACACCGCCACCCGTGATGCGCTGGGTGAATTGATTTCCAAACTTAAGGCAAAGGGGATCTATACGGTCATATTCACCCACCCGTTGGACGGGCATGATTACGGCAAGGCGCAACAGGAACTGCTGGGCTGGAATGATCCCACGGATCATTTCAAGCGGTGGAATGATTTTGTGAATGATGTTTATGCGGACCTTGCCTCCCGGTATGGCAAGGACATCGTGGGTATCGGGTTCGACA
>CAZOZF010000016.1:21902-30496 GCA_964584205.1 uncultured Verrucomicrobiota bacterium | reverse complement strand
TTCAAGATGCATGTGATTTCGGGAACGCATTGGGATCGGGAGTGGCGGCATACGGCGGAGCAGTCCAAGCCCCGCCTGATGGATCTGGTCGATTCCATGATCCGGACGCTTGAAAAACATCCAGATTACCAGTCGTTCTGCCTGGATGGGGGTTTGGTTGTCGTTGAGGACTACCTGTCCGTGCGCCCCGAGAACCGCGAGAAGCTGACGGCCCTGATCCAGTCCGGGCGCGTTCAACTGGTGAACTGGTACACGTTACCCGACACCTTCACCGTGGCCCCGGAGGCCATGATCCGCAATATGAAGCTAGGCCAGGACATGGCGAAGGAATTCGGCGGAACGATGGCGGCCGGTTATACGGCGACCTCGTACGGGCAAACCTCCCAGTTGCCCCAGTTGTATCAGGGCTTCGGGATCTCCAATGCCATCTTCTATCGTGGGACCAACAAGCACTTCCTTAAGCCCCTGTTTCTGTGGAAGGGGAAGGATGGCTCGGAGTTGCACACGCTGCGGACCTTCGATGAGGTAACCCGTACAAACTGGTTCTTCTACGTCCATCAACCCCTCGTGGTCGGAAAGCCGGCCCGCGACCTGAGCTACTCCTGGAAGCGCGACGAGGTGCCGGTTCATATGTGCGACAGTCGCCACTATGAGCGCGCACTTAAGTTGCTGCATGAGGTTCCCGGATTCAACCAGGATCCCGCCAAACTCAAGGCGTCGCTCGACACCATTCTGAAACAGGCCAAGCCCTACATGATCGGCGGTAAGCATATTCTGGCCTTGAATATGGAGGACAACGATGTCCCCTTCGGGCTGCTTCCCGCCATGATTGAGGCCCTCAACAAGGTCTCGCCCGATGTTGAGATTGTGCAGAGTTCGCTGGATGAGTACATGGCCACGATTATTGATTCCGTCAAGAACGAGAAGTTGCCGGTGCATCACGGAGAGTTGCGTAATCCCGCCGTGGAGGAAGGCTTCAATGGCTTGCTGGGCGCTACGCATTCCTCGCGCATCAAGCTCAAACTCCTGAACGAAGTTGCCGAAACGGGGCTGATCCACCATGCCGAGCCGCTGGCGGCAGTCGCGGCGATGCTCGGAGCGGAATATCCGCGTACGATCCTCGACCGGGCCTGGAAGCACCTCCTGCTATGCCACGCGCATGACAGCATCTGCGGGGCGGCGGTTGATCAGGCGCATGAGGATATGCTCTATAATTTCTCGATCGTCCGCATGGTGGGCGAGGAGGTCACCTCGCGCAGCACCACAACGCTGTTCAAGCACATTAACTCGGCCAAGGTGTGCGAGCCCGGCGACCACACGGTGACATTATTCAATACGCTTCCGTTTGCCCGCAAGGAGGTCGTGCCGCTGGTGATCGACTTCCCGAAGGAGAGCGGGGGCGGTGGTATTGTCGATCCCTGCACGGGTGTTGGCGGATCCAGTACCGGGGTCGAGTATTTTGACCTCGTGGACGGGAAGGGGAATGTTCTGCCGAGCCTTGTGCTCAGCAAGGAGCCGATGGCGATTTCCGTCGAACGCGAACTCGACACCAACGGCATCAAGATGCCGGGAACCCGGCGTCGGGTACTGGTGGAGGCCGAGGTGCCGGCCCTGGGCTACGCCACGCTGGCGTTGCGTCCGCGCGGCCCGAACACCGTGGCACATCCGCCCAAGCTGCCGGATCGTCCGCTCATGGCCCGCGAAAACGGGGTCATGGAGAACGAACATCTCAAGGTGACGATCCATCCGAACGGGACTTTCACGATGGTGCAGAAGGCCACCGGGCGCGTGTTCGAGAAACTGCACTACTTCACCGACAACGGGGAAACGGGCAGTGCTCACCTGGTCAAGGCGGTACAGCGTAATCCTGTCCAGACCAGCATTGGATCACCGGCTGCAATCACGATGGTCGAGTCCAACCTGTTGCGCGGGATCTACCGGATCGACTTGTCCCTGACCATCCCGGCTGCGGCCACGTTGGACGGGCGTGACCGGTTGCGCGAGACGCGCACGATCCCGATCACCACCTGGCTGACGCTCGATAAGGGGAGCCCCATGCTCAAGGTCCGTACTCGCGTGACCAACGAGGCCCGCGACCACCGGCTGCGCGTGAACTTCCCGAGCGGCGTCAAGACCAGCGAGGTCGTGGTGGAGAGCGCCTTTGCTGTGGACAAGCGTGACATGCAGTGGACGGCGTATGGCGACAACTTCGAGGGGTTCTACCCCTTCCAGCCGATGCAGAACTTCGTGGCTCTTGAGGATAAGAAGGGCGGCCTGGCGGTTCTGAACAAGGGGCTGCGTGAGTACGAGGTGCATGACGACGAGAGCCGGACGATTGCCATTACCCTGTTGCGCACGCAGCGCGCCTACATGACGGCGAACACGGACATGACGCCTGACGAGTTCGACAAGTATACCGGTCTTCACTCCTTCGGGACGCTGGAATACCAGATGGCGCTTATGCCCTATGCCGGTGACTGGGAGTCGGCGGGGGTTTTGGATGCCGCCTACCAGCACAAGGTCATGATCACGGGCGTGCAGGGCGTGCCGGTAAAGGGTGAACTGCCTCCTTCAGGGTCATTCCTCTCCGTGCAGGGCAAGGGCTTGGTATTTTCGGCCCTCAAGCAGGCGGATGACGGCAAGGGAGTCCTGTTGCGGGTGTGGAACAGTTCCGGCAAGACAGTCAACGCGACAGTCAAGTCGCTGATCCCTGTGAAGTTAGCCGAGCGCCTGACATTGCGGGAGACGAGCATGGGCAAGCTGGCGGTCATAGATGGCACGATCAAACTGGCTATCAAGCCCTACAAGATCGAGACAATCCGGCTGGTGGGATAGTCACTATGCCCTGAATGAGGTAGGGATCTGTGAAGCTATAATACAATCGTCCATCATTTTCGGAGAATTGTCTATTTCGTCAACGTGTGTGGTGGGTTAAATTATCTCTTTTATGCATGTTCTGTAGTGTGTCCATCAACCATGCCAGAAGGGAGCCTGATCCATGATGCCAGTTGCGCCTGTTGAATCTGCCGTGTCGGGGGTGAAGCCGCCCTACAACCTTGCCTATGTCTGGATGATCTCCCTTGTGGCGGCCATGGGGGGATTGTTGTTTGGGTATGACTGGGTCGTTATCGGCGGGGCGAAGCCGTTTTTCGAAAAGTTCTTCAATCTTACCAGTGAAGCCCAGATCGGCTGGGCCAATAGTTGCGCCCTGTTGGGATGTCTCGTCGGCTCCCTTGTTACCGGTGCGTTGAGTGATAAGTTCGGGCGCAAAAAATTGCTACTGGTGTCCGCCTTTCTGTTTGCGGGGTCATCCATTCTCACCGGGTGGGCGGGTTCCTTCAATACCTTTGTAATGTGGCGCATTGTAGGTGGCGTGGCAATCGGGATGGCCTCGAACCTGTCGCCCATGTACATCGCCGAGGTGGCTCCCGCTCATATGCGCGGGCGTTTGGTGGCCATCAACCAGTTGACGATTGTCTTTGGCATCCTGGGTGCCCAGATCGTGAATCTGTTGATCGCCGACAAGGTGGCGGAGGGGGCGACGGCCGAGATGATCTGCCAGTCATGGAACGGTCAGTATGGTTGGCGCTGGATGTTCACGGCGGTTACTGTGCCTTCCGTGCTGTTTTTCATCGGGGCCTTGCTGGTTCCTGAAAGTCCCCGCTGGCTGATCAAAAACGGCAACCCTGAGTTGGCGCGTCGGATTCTGGCGAAAATTGGTGGCCAGTCCTATGCCGATGCCGAAGTGCGGGATATCCAGAATACCATCGCCGGCGAAGAGGTGAACCAGGTGCGCTTCAGCGATTTGATGGTTCCCAAGATGCGCAAAATCCTGCTGGTGGGCGTTGTCCTGGCGGTGCTGCAGCAGTGGAGCGGGATCAATGTATTGTTCAACTATGCCGAGGAAATCTACCGGTCGGCTGGTTACGGTGTTAATGATATCATGTTCAACATCGTGATCACCGGGGCGATCAACCTGGTTTTCACGCTGCTTGCCATCGGCCTGGTGGACAAGGCCGGGCGCCGGGTATTGATGCTGATCGGGTGCGCGGGGATCGGGTTGTCGCACGTGCTGCTCGGCGCCGCCTATGTGATGCAGCTCAAAGGGCTGGCTGTCCTGATTTTCACCCTGTGCTCACTCGGCTGTTATGGGATGTCGCTGGCACCGATCACCTGGGTGCTGATCTCGGAAATCTTCCCCAATCGCATCCGTGGCGCGGCGATTTCGGTGGCCGTATCGGCCTTGTGGATTGCCTGTTTCATCCTGACCTATACCTTCCCGATCCTGAACGGGGCGATTGGCACGGCAAAGACCTTCTGGGTCTACGCGGTCATCTGTTTCGCCGGTTTTGTTTTTGTCTGGGTGAAGGTGCCGGAGACCAAGGGTAAGTCGTTGGAGCAGATAGAAAGGGAGTTGGTGGACTGATGATGACCTCACGCGAACGGATTCAGGCAACGGTGCGGCATACTCAGCCTGATAAACTGGCAGTTGATTTCGGAGGCGGATTCCAGACCGGCATCCATGCCAGCATGGTGTATAAGCTGCGTCAGGCGCTGGGGCTCGACAAACCCGGCACGCCGGTAAAGGTGGTGGAGATCTACCAGATGCTGGGCGAAATCGCGCCGGACCTGCGTGATGCGCTGGGCATTGACACCGTATCGCTCTGCGGAACCGGAACCATGTTCGGATTCCCGGCAAAGGACTTCAAGGAATGGCGGCTGCATGACGGGACTCCTGTTCTGGTTCCGGTGGATTTCAATACTGTCCCCGATGCCAGCGGGGAGATTCTCCAGTGGCCACAGAATGATCGTTCCGTGACTCCGAGTGGAAAGATGCCTGCGGGCGGGCACTTCTTTGACGCCTTGAACCGGCAGCCCCCGCTGGATGAGGACCGGCTTGATCCGGTTGACAACATGGAAGAATTCGTGCCGGTTGCAGGTGACGAGTTGGCGCATTATGCGCGGCAGGCGGAGGTTCTTTACAAGAAAACAGATCGGGCCTTGTTCTGCACGTTTGGGGGGCTGACCTTTGGGGATGTGGCTCTGGTTCCGGCCACCTTCCTGAAACATCCCAAGGGGATCCGTGATGTGGAGGAGTGGTATGTCAGCACAGCCCTTCGCCCCGACTACATCAAGGCGGTCTTTGAGAGGCAGGCTGAAGTCGCTGTTGAAAATTTGAAGCGCCTGCATGAGGCGGTTGGCGACAAGATTTCCGTGATCCAGACGAATGGCACAGATTTCGGTACCCAGAATGGGCCATTCTGCTCGTTGGATCAGTACCGTGATCTATTTCTGCCCTACCAGAAGCGGGTGAACGGGTGGATTCACGCGAATACCAGCTGGAAAACTTTCATGCATTGTTGTGGCGGAGTCATTCCGCTGCTGGATGGAATTGTGGAGGCTGAATTCGACATTCTCAACCCGGTTCAGTGCTCGGCGAACGGGATGGATCCCCGGGTGCTTAAAAAACAATATGGCGACAAACTGGTATTCTGGGGCGGCGGGGTGGATACCCAGAAAACGCTACCGTTTGGCACCCCGGCGCAAGTCAGGGAGCAGGTCAAAGAGCGTATTGAAATATTTGCGCCCGGTGGAGGTTTTGTTTTTTGCGCCATTCATAACGTCCAGGCCTGCACGCCGATTGAGAATCTCCTGGCGATGTTTGAAACGGTGAAACAGTATCGGTAAGGGGCGTCACGCGGAGAGGCCGACATAGTGATGCAGAACGGGCTCGCCGGTTTTCCAGTGCTGGAGCCGCTTGAGATCCGTGGTCAATTGGGATGCCTGGGCCATTTTTTCATCGCGGGACTGCTCATCCACGGCGGATTGGGAGTCCTGTTCAAAAAGAGTCCGGCGGCGCTGCAGTTCCGTCCTCCAGAATTTAAGGATCAAGCTTTCCACGGCTTCCTGGTGGCTGCCATCCTGTCCGGTTTTTGAGGGGGCACTCAGGACTTGGGCGGCGAAGCCCGCCAAGGTCCGATTTTCGTCATCCCGTTCACCCAGCAGGTGCATCAGTTCCACGCCTTCCCGGATGCTATCCCGGACGACTTCGATGAAGCGAAGACAGAGCGGATCGGTGATCAGCGTCAGGGGTAGGAAGAGTTCCACGAGGGCAATCAGCTCCGGGTGGGCGCCCAGGTGCTCAGCCAGCATCATCTCAAGGGGCGGGTGTATCGTGAGGGGGGGGGGGGGGGCGGACGCATCGCGCTGGATACTATTTTTCAGCATGGGACGAAGTTCTGCCTGAAGGGCAGCGGCCGCCACGCCCAGCCGGCGGGCCGCCGTCTGGATGAGGACATCGCGCTGTACGGCGTTGGGGCTCTGGCTGATGGTTGTGAGAATTTCACGGCTGACTTTCATCATGCCCATTTCCGTCCGGATATTTTCCTGACCCAGCAACAGGTTCAACTGGAAGTCAATGGCGGGAACCGCCTTGGCGAGGGCTTCCGCGAAGGCCTGCGGACCTTGCTTTAGGATCAGGGAATCGGGATCCTCGCCCTGGGGGAGCGAGGCGACGCGGACGGCCAGTCCGGACTGCATGAACAGGACGGAGGCCTTGAGCGCGGCATTGCGGCCGGCGTTATCGGAATCAAATACCAGTACCACGCCGTCGGCATAGCGGCGGATCATGCGGGCATGATCCTCGGTAAAGGCGGTCCCCTGTGCGGCGACAGCGGTTTTGAAGCCGGCCTGATGACAACGGATCACATCGATCTGGCCTTCACAGATGATCGCTTCGCGGGTTTCAACGATCTCGCGGCGGGCCCGGTCAAGGGCATAAAGAATGTGGCTTTTCCGGAACAGCGGGGTTTCCGGGCTGTTCACATATTTGGCGGCCTTTGGATCCTGCTGGAGGGTTCGGCCACTGAAGCCGACGATGCGGCCCTGCTCGTTACGGATCGGGAACATCACGCGGCCGCGGAACCGGTCGTAATAGGGGTGTGGACCGACTTCCTCGGCACGTTTGACCACCAGGCCTGCCAGATCGAGCTTTGCCACGGGATAATTCTTCTTGAGTGCCCATTGCAGGATGAAGTCCCACCGGTCGGGTGCAAAGCCGATCATGAAATCCTCGGCGATTTCCCGGGTGAGCTGTCGCTTTTTCAAATACTCGCGGGCGACCAGAGCCTCCGGGCTGTTGAGGAGTTCCTTGTGATACAGTGCGGCGACCTCCTCGTGAATCGTCAGGAGCAGTTGCTTGTCGCTGGAGGGTTCCGATCCTTTTTCGTATTCCAGCGTGATGCCGGCCTTCTCGGCGAGGATTTTGATGGCAGTCGGGAAATCCGCGTGCTCGTAGAGCATGACGAACTTGAAGACGTCGCCCCCGACGCCGCACCCGAAACAGTGGAATATCTGGCGTTGCCGGTTGATTGTAAATGAGGGCGATTTTTCCTTATGGAAGGGGCATAACGCCTTGATCACCGTTCCTTTTCGGGGCAGGGTGATATAGGCGTCAATGACATCCACGATGTCGCACCGGAACCGGATATCGTCGAGAACGCTTTTGGAGACCATGCCGGCCATTATGGCTCCCACTTTTCCCGTTTGCCGGCGCGGGCCTCACGGGCCTTGAGAAGTGAATTTTCGCCGTTGTTGACGCGGGAGGTGATTCGGTTGACAAGCTGGGTTTCCACGCCTGCGACCTGCCGGTAGATCCAGGACTTTTCGCCGGTGATGTCCGGTCGTTTTGCGGGGGGGAGGGTATTCAGAAGGATAAAGATCAGCATGGCGATTCCGGCCGTTGTAATTCCTCCCGCCAGAGCGCCGCCAATCCGGTCGATCCAGGTGGTGAAGGTGAGTTTCATGACATAGCGCAACACGCTGTAGAGCAGGGCGACAATCAAAAGGGGGATGACGATCAGGCAAATCAGCGCGGCGATCCGGGCAAGATCCAGGGGCATGGTGAAATGGGTCATAAACCAGTCGCGGCAGGGAACGAATCCATTTACCAATGCTGCCCACACGGAGAGGGCCATCAGGAGCATGGCCATCTGGGCGGTCAAGCCCTGCCGGAAGCCAATGACCATGGCGATCAAAACGGCAATTAAGGCAATGATATCGGCGAGATTGAATCCGAGTGAGTCGGTCATGATGCTCTCCCCCTGTTAACGCTGATACTTCAACCAGTTTTTCACTTCTTTTGCAGAGGCGCCATCGGGATCCAGTTCCAAATAGCGGGACAGTTCCTTTCGGGCCAGCGCCAGTTTGGCTTTGTCCTTTTTGTAAATCAGACCCAGTGCGAGGTGGGACGCGGCATGATTCGGAGCCTTTTCGAGAATGGTCGTGAACTGCGTGGTGGCGCCGGACTCGTCGCCCAGTGTGTTCAGGATGAGTCCGAGCATGTAGCGGGCGTCGGTCATGCCCGGGGCGCATTCGAGCGCGTGTTCAAACGAATCGCGGGCTTTTTCGAGATCACCTTTTTCGCGCAACAGTAAGCCGAGATTGAAGTGGGCGCTGGCCCGCATCGGGTCATACTGGAGGGCCCGTGAGTATTCCCGGATGGCCTTCTCCGTGTCGTGTGATTGGTGGTAGCGAACGGCCAACGTAAAGGCTTCCGTTGCCATTTTGGGATCCCGTGCAGTGGGCGGCGCTGG
>CAZOZF010000016.1:0-21802 GCA_964584205.1 uncultured Verrucomicrobiota bacterium | reverse complement strand
GTGGGGGGCGTGGCTCGTTCCAGAAGCGCGGCGCGTGCGATCGGGGTGTGGGAATCGTTTTTGGCAATGGCGAGATAACGCTGGAAATATTTTCGTCCTTCAACCGGATTCTTAAGCCAGTCGCGTTCTATGACCGCCATGTTGAAAAGAGCGGGCGCATAGGACGGAGCCATGGCCAGCACATGAACCAGGCGATCCCGCGCGGACGCGGCCCCTGTGGTGTAGAGCTCAACAAGCGCTTGGGCGGTCATGATGGCGGGGGAACGCGAGTCACGCCGTGTGGCTTCGTTCAGGACTTCCGCTGCCTCGCGCCACCGGTTGTTATCCATATAGATGTCCGCCATATAGGCAAGTGGGAGGACATCCTCCGTTGTCTGATCCGCAACCTGTCGGAAGCCGGAGAGGGCGGCTTCGGTATTTCCGGTTTTAAGGCGTACGATGGACAGGTTCATCAGGGCGCTGACATCGCCGGGATCCTGTTCCAGCATCGTGGCGAAAAGGGCTTCCGCCTTGGGAAGATTACCGTTTTCAACAGCCCTGATGCCGGCATCAAGCGGATCGCGACCGCACCCTGTGCCCAGTGTCAGGGCGGCCAGAACAATAACGGTTATGGTGAATAAAGCGTATTTTTTCATAGGAAGTCGTTTTCTTTTTGTAGCATCAACTATACCACGGGCAAGCCGGATGGCAATTCAGTAACCCGGGCATTCTAGGCTTTTGTTTTTTTGATCAGCCATGCCATGTTTTCGCCTAGAATGGTCATAGTTTTATCGGCTTCCTCATCCTTGAGAACCTCTCCTTTGTCGCGCCCGAAGCCCATATTCCAATAACAGGAGCCGGGGATCAGCATCTGTTGGATCAGGAAAAAGTGATTAATGGAATCAAACGCGTGGATCCCGCCACCCCGGCGAAGGGCGATGACGGCTGCTCCGACTTTCCGCTTGAGAAAACTGTCGTTGGACCGCGCGACAAAGCCGGCCCGGTCAATCAGGGCCTTCAGTTCCGGCGTGATGTCGGCGAAATAGGTGGGGGAGGCCAGGATGATCCCGTCCGCCGTTCTCATTTTTTCGATCCAGTCATTGACCGGATCATTTTGGACGCAGCGGTTGTTCTTGTTGACCCCGCACTGGTAGCAGGCCGTGCAGCCATGAAAAAGGCCGCCGCCGACCTGAACCAGTTCCGTGTCAATTCCCTCCTGATTAAGCACAGTGAAGACGCGGTTGATCATATGGACGGTGTTCCCGTCCTTTCGTGGACTTCCGTTGAACGCAACAACTTTCATGCCCGGGTTCCTTTCCTGAGGTTGGCAAAAACTAGGGGGATCGTATCAAAAGAGAATCGGAAACGGCAAGTTTGCCGCTCGACTTAATCCGCCGCTCACCGTGCTTGTCCCGGGGGATCACTCATTCGGTTCCGGGATTCCCTTTGCGCTCCGGGTATGGTTGTGATATCTAACCGGCTCATTTATTTGCCCAACGGCGACGAGGGAGGATGTTTTGGATTCCAGGCAGGCGTATATTGTCCTGAATATGATGAAGGGTGTCGGACCGGTAACCGTCCGAACCCTTTCCGCCGCCCTGGGTTCCGTCGAGGCCATTCTGAAGGCTGACAAGGCCTCACTGTCGGCCGTTCCAGGGGTAAGTTCGGCGATGGTTTCGGCGATTCTCTCCCAGCGCGATGGGTTGGATCCAGATCAGGAGGAGGTGAATGCCGGGGCGATTGGCGCCCGGCTGGTTACGCCTTTGGATGGGGAATACCCGAAGCGGTTGCTTGAAATTTATGATCCGCCGCTGGCGCTGTATGTGCAGGGAACGATTCAATCCCGCGACGAACTCGGAGTGGCGATTGTCGGATCCCGTCGCACTTCGCATTATGGCATGGAGACGGCCGAGCGACTGGCATCCCAACTGGCTCAGAGCGGCGTGACGGTGATCAGCGGGCTGGCCCGGGGTATTGATACCGCCGCGCATCGCGGGGCGCTTAAGGGAAAAGGGCGTACCGTGGCCGTTTTGGGGGGCGCATTGGACTGCATGTTCCCTCCTGAAAATGCCGGGCTGGCAAAAGAGATCAGCGGGCAGGGGGCGGTACTCTCCGAATATCCATTAGGGCGACAGCCGGATAAGACCACCTTTCCAGTGCGGAACCGGATTGTCAGTGGGATGTCCAAGGGCGTCGTGGTTGTGGAGGCTGATGTGGCGAGCGGGGCAATGATCACGGCGCACCAGGCCCTCGATCAGGGTCGTACCGTGTTTGCCGTACCGGGTCGGATTGATTCTTTCGGTTCACGGGGGCCCCACAAATTGATCAAGAACGGCGCCAAGCTGGTTTCGAGTGTGGAGGATATTCTGGAGGAATTGGGATGTCTGATTCCAACGCCCGCGAAGGGTGCCGGGGCGGTGGCGGGTCGGCCGACCTTGACGGAGGCCGAAACGGCTCTGGTCGAACTGATTGCCGTTGAGCGCGAAATCGGGCTGGATACGCTGATCCGTCAATCGGGACGGAAGACTTCTGAGATCAGTGCGCTTTTACTGGGTTTGGAAATGAAACGTGTTGTAAAAATGTTATCCGGCCAGCGTGTCGGCTTGCGGACATCATAAGGGAATAGTCATATGGCAACAAAACTGGTTATCGTCGAGTCTCCGGCCAAGGCCAAGACCATCAATAAAATTCTCGGGAACGACTTTATCGTCAAGGCCTCAATGGGGCATATTCGAGATCTCCCGATCCGCAGTCTCGGGGTCGACCTGGAGGGGGATTTCACCCCGCAATATGAGGTCACACCGGAGCGCAAGAAACTGGTCAGGGAATTGATCGAGGCCGCTACGCAGTGTGATGCCGTCTATCTGGCGCCTGATCCGGATCGTGAGGGTGAGGCCATTGCCTGGCATCTCAAGGCGCTGTTGGAGGGGAAGGTTCCCGAGGATCAGTTTTTCCGGGTGACTTATAACGAAATCACGCCCCGTGCGGTGAAGGAAGCCTTTAATCATCCCTCGGAGATCAATCAGCAACTGGTGAATGCCCAGCAGGCGCGCCGTGTGCTAGACCGGATTGTGGGGTACAAGGTCAGTCCCCTGCTGTGGAGCAAGATCCGCCGCGGATTGAGCGCAGGCCGTGTTCAGTCGGTTGCGCTCCGTCTGGTATGCGAACGCGAGGAAGCTATCCGTAATTTCATTCCGGAACCGTTTTGGTTATTCGGCGCCGAGGTTCGCAAGGAGGTCGCACCCCGCGACCCCTTCGCCCTGCGGTTGGCACGCATCGGCGGCGAAAAGGCCGAAGTCAAGACGCCTGAAAAGGCGGAGGAAGTTCGGAAGGGTCTGGAGGGGCGTTCCCTGCGGGTCCGGGACATCATCAAGCGCGACCTGTCCAAGCGGACATTTCCTCCGTATATTACCAGCAGTCTGCAACAGGCAGCGTCACGGGTCTTTGATTTCTCCCCGAGCCGGGCCATGAAGATTGCCCAGAAACTGTACGAGGGCGTGGATCTGGGTGAGGGGCCTACCGGCTTGATCACCTATATGCGTACCGACTCCTTCAACATCGCCCAGGATGCCCTGAAATCCTGTCGTGAGTTCATTGGCGGAAACTATGGGGCGGAGTATCTTCCCGAGAAGCCTAATTTCTTCAAGAGCCGGGGCGCTGCCCAGGAAGCCCATGAGGCCATCCGGCCCACCGAGGTGAACCGGACGCCCGAGAGTCTTTCCAGCACGCTTTCTCCGGATGAGTTCAAGTTGTACTCACTCATCTGGCAGCGATTTGTCGCCAGCCAGATGGCGCCCGCCCGCATTGAGCAGAAAACCATTGAAGTGGAAACCGCCGGTAGCAAGGGGGAGGTTCCTGATTATCTTTTCCGCGCAACGGCCTCACAGGTGGTATTCCCAGGATATATGAAAGTCAGCGGGATGCAGAAGAAGATCAAGGAAAAGGATCAGGCTGACAAGGAGGACGGGGCCGAGGAGGAGGTTGAGGTTGATCAGCTTCCCCCGCTGGCGATCGGCGAGGCGCTTGAGTTGCTCAAGTGGCTTGAGGAGCGCAAGGAAACCCAGCCGCCGGGCCGCTTCAGCGAGGCCTCGCTGATCAAGGCGCTGGAAGAAAATGGTGTTGGACGTCCCAGTACTTATGCTTCGACGATCGGGACCTTGTACGATCGGCGCTATGTGGCCAAGGAGAAGAAGGCCGTCCAGCCGACGGAACTGGGCCTGAAAGTGAATGCCTTTCTGGTGACGCATCTGGACGAGTTGTTCGGGGTAAAATTTACTGCCGGCATGGAGGAATTGTTGGACGAAATCGAGGAAGGCAGGGTTGAGTGGACCACCATGCTTCGTGACTTCTACACACGCTTCCAGGCATGGATGGTGCTGGCCAAGGGACCGCCCGCCGACCCCGCCAAGGTGGCTCAGATTCTTGCCGCGCTTTCGCATGTCAGCGCCTGGGGCCCCGAGACCAAGCGTGGACGCCGGACTTATAGCGACAAGAAATTTTCAGATTCAATCCAGGAACAGCTGGAGGAAGGTGAAAAAGCGCTGTCCATGCGTCAGATGGAGTCCGTGGGGCGCATTGCGTTACGGTATCGGGAGCAGATCCCGGATGTCGAGCACCTGATCAAAACCGTCGGGCTTGGCGCACTCCTGGAGGAAATACCTGATCAGCCGCCTTCCCCTGAGACGCTTGCCAAACTGGGGCTTCTCAAGGGGTTTGAGTTTGATCCGCCGACTGAGCGACGCGGGAGGAAATTTGACGATAAGTTGTTTGTCGAGTCCTTGCAGCGGCGGGCTGATCAGAATCGTGAATTATCACCCGCCCAGCTTCAGGTTCTGAACCGGATGGTGCTGAAATACTCGGAGCGCATTCCTGACTTTGAGGCGAAACAGCCAGGCCTGGGTCTTGATCAGGGGCCGCAGGTGGAGGATCCCGAGTGTGAGGCGCTGCTGAACCTGCTCAAGCCGGTGACGGAGTGGAAAGAGGCGGTGGCCAAGGGCGGCAAGACCTTCGATGATAAAACCTTTTTTGAGTCGCTCTCGAAGCAGTACACCCAGCGCAAATCCCTGACCCCGCGCCAGAAATCGGCGCTCAAACGCATGGTGAAAAAGTATGCGGCCCCCGAACCCAATGCAGAATCCGAGGGCTGACGTTCCGGAGGTTCCCAATCCCAACGTTCCCGCACCGGGTGGTGCGGGAAAGGGTGGGGCCATGATGACCGATGACGCCTGCGTGTCGCAGTTCGTCGCCCATCTGGCGCATGAACGGAATGCCTCGCCGCACACCGTGGCGGGATATCTCATGGATATTGCGCAATTTGTGCGGTTCACCTGGTCGGGTGACACGCTGCCCCCTTACGACTGGGCTGCTGCGGATCGCTTCAAGGCGCGTGCCTTTCTGGTGGATTTTCAGAAGCGCGGCAGTGAGGCCACCACGACTTCCCGGAAACTATCCAGCTTGCGTGCCTTCTATAAGTTCATGGAACGGGAGGGCATGACCGGTCTTAATCCCTTTTCCGGACTGAAGGCACCCAAGCGGGCCAGGAAGCTTCCGCTTTTTCTATCGCCGGCTGAAGTGACCCGGCTTCTTGCGGCACCGATAATGCTCTGGAAGCAGGCTGATCCCCCAAAAAAAGAGCGGGAGCGGATGTTGGCGGAATACTGTGCGCTCCGTGATGCCGCCATGTTGGAGGCTCTTTACAGTACCGGCGGTCGTGTCACCGAGGTTGCCAGTCTGGTGGAGCCCCAGGTCGATTTGTTGAGCGGAATGGTTCAGGTTCGCGGTAAAGGTAAAAAGGAGCGGCTTTGCGCCCTGGGGCGTCCGGCATGCAAGGCGCTGAAGGTCTCGTTGATCCTCCGGAATTGTCTCTGGCCGGAGATCGAGCGCCGCCGCCCTGCTGACCGGTCTCTTTTCCTCAATGTGCGGGGAAGCCGCCTTACGACGCGATCCGTAGAACGTCTTTTGAAGAAATATCTGGCCTCAGCCAGCCTGAATCCGGATATTTCGCCCCATGCCCTGCGACATTCCTTCGCCACTCATATGCTGGATGCGGGTGCGGATTTGCGGAGCGTACAGGAATTGCTGGGACACGCCAGCTTGTCGACCACTCAGATTTACACGCATGTCACGGTTGAAAAACTAAAAAAAGTCTATCATGATGCCCATCCGAGGGCCTAAGTAGAATGATTTGGATTCTCTACAATTTATGTTTCCCCATCATCCTGATGGTGATGTTGCCCTATTTTCTGTTTCGGATGTGTCGGCGGGGCGGTTATGCGAAGGGGTTTCTACAACGGGTGGGACTGTATGATGAGGCGCTGAAGGCCAAAATCAGGGAGCGACCGCGAGTTTGGATCCATGCCGTGAGCGTGGGCGAAACCTATGTCGCCCTGCGATTCATGGAAGAATGGCGCCGGGACCAGCCGGAGGTGGCGTTCGTGATGAGCGTCAACACCTCGACGGCTCGTGTTTTGGCGGGAAAGTCGCTGAATCCCGAGGATGCACTGGTGTATTTCCCCCTGGATTTTCTGCCGGTTGTTCGCCGTGTCCTGAATTTAATCCAGCCAGCACTGCTGGTGCTGACCGAATGTGAGTTCTGGCCCAACCTGATTCGGCAAGCCAAGGCTCGAAACTGTCCGGTACTGTTGATCAATGGACGGATGTCGGATCGTTCCTTCCGGGGATACTCGCGGGTTCGCTGGCTTTTTTCACCGGTTTTGAGGCTGGTGGATTGCCTCTGCGTCCAGGGTGACCGCGACCAGCAGCGCTATCTGGCCCTGGGTGTGGCTCAGGACTGTGTTCTGGTGACCGGCAGTGCCAAATATGATGTGGCGCTCAAGTCGCCCGGGAATTCAGAGCAGGCGACGCTGATTCTCCGGACGGTGGGGATGTCGGCGTCCGATCTGATTCTTCTGGGAGGCTCCACCTGGCCCGGGGAGGAGGAGGCTCTTCTGGATTATTTCAAGGAAGCACGCCAGCGTTATCCCGGGTTGAAACTGGTTCTGGTTCCACGCCACGCGGAGCGGCGCGACGAGGTGGTCGCGGCGATTCAGAGGCGGGGGCTCCGGTTTGTTCAGCGGAGTACGGGGATGACAGAGCAAGGGGGGGGGTGCCCTGAGGTGCTTCTGGTTGATACAACGGGTGAATTAAAACACCTGTACACGGCGGCTACGGTGATTTTTGTGGGGAAAAGCCTGATCCAGCACGGGGGTCAGAATATTATCGAGCCGGCGGCGTGCGGCAAGCCCGTGGTGGTGGGCCCCAACATGGAGAACTTTGCTGACATTACGGATGAATTCAAGGCCGGGGGTGGTTTGATTCAGGTTGCTGATGGCGCGGGCCTGATTCGGGCACTTGACGAACTCTTCGCCGAGGGCTCCCTGCGTGAGGGTATTGGAAATCGTGCGATGTCCCTCGTGCTGAAGAATCGGGGCAGCCTCACCATTACCGTGCAGCGGGCAAAGCAACTTTCCCTCCTGTCAGGGCGCTTGACGGAAGCGTTATGAGAGGGTATTTTAATGGGCATTTAGTGTGTGTGTGTGGGGGGCGGCACGACGATGCGTGATGTTATTCGACTCAATTTATGCAAGGATTCCGGATGTGCCGGGGTGCGCGACCTGAATCATCCTGAGGGGGCGGCAGCTCCAAATTCTGCGGCGACGCCCGCGATGTTCCCTGCAAGTTTTCATGGAAGCATTTACCCCACCCTGGTTGTCGATTCCAAAGGGCTGATCCGGGATGCCAATGATGCCGCCCTGTTGTTTTTGGATCAGGAGCTTTCAAATCTTAAGTCCATGATGGTTTCCGAGGTGATCCTCAGGCTGGATGAGGTCATCATTGATTTGATTTTCAAGGCGGCTCCACTGGGGCGTACCCTGACGATGGATGCGTTGTGTTCCCAATGCAGCGGGGCCGTGGTTCCATGCGAGGTGATCGTCAATTATGTCGGGCAGGGGCCGGAAGGGGTTTGGTTAGCCTATCTTGTCCTGATTGAAGCCGGCAAGCGTCAGGAGAGTCCTGATATGGCGACAAGCACGGAAGTCAAGTTGGCCCGCGCAGAACGGCTTGAAATGGCTGGCGTTGTGGCCGGGCAGATCGCCCATGATTTTAATAACCTACTGACTCCGATGCTGGCGTACCCGGAGCTGATCCGGAATGAAGTCAAGGGAAACCCTGTGGTAGGGGAATATCTGGATATCATTGAGAAGACAGCCGGGGATATGTCGCGGCTGACCCAGCAACTTCTCGCGCTGGCCCGGCGGGGTCGGGTCGGAACCGAAGTCTTTTGCATTAATGAGGTGATCGAGCAGGTGATCCGTGCGCTCCAGCCCATTATTTCAAAGGGCGTGACCATTGAATATGATCTGGCTGATAATCTTCTCAATGCCACCGGCAGTCGGGATCAGATGCGAAGGGTTATCGACAATCTCTGCCAGAACGCGCTGGACGCCATGAACGGATCCGGGATCTTGAACCTGAAAAGTGAAAATGTGTATCTGGATGTTCCGTTTGGGGCTTATAGCGCGGTGAAGATTGGCGAGTATATCAAGATTACGATTACCGACACCGGGCCGGGCGTTCCCGACGAAATCCGGGACAAGATCTTCGATCCGTTTTTCACCACCAAGCGTGTATCAAAAGAACGCGGAAGCGGGCTCGGTCTGAGTATTGTTCACGGGATTATTCGGGATCATAAGGGTTATATCGATCTGGAATCCGTGCCCGGACACGGAGCTAAATTCATCGTTTACCTGCCTATTTCCCGGGCGACAGGTGAGACGGTCCGCTCGGGAAATCTCCCTCATGGAAATGAGCGCATTCTTGTGGTGGATGATGATGCCCCCCAGGTGCAGGTGTTGATTCAACTTCTGGAGGTTCTCGGATACAAGGTAACGGGAGTCGCGAGCGGAGAGGCGTGTCTGGAAAAGATTCGATCCGAGGGCGTGCGTTTCGACCTGATTATCCTGGATATGGTCATGGACAAGGGAATGGATGGTTTGGCCACTTTCCTTGAAATTAAAAAAACCGTTCCCGGCCAACGCGTCATTCTCACCTCCGGTTTCGCCAAATCAGCGCGTCGCATCGGGAAGGCCCAGGAGCTTGGGGCGGGAATTTTCCTGCGAAAACCCCTCACGATTGAGCGTGTGGCCAAGGCGGTTCGTGAGGAATTGGATCAGAATCCCCGCGATCCCAATGGCGGGCCCGGGAAGCGCGGGAGACGGGTTCTGATTGTGGATGATGAGCTGATGATCCGGAAACTTTTCGGCATGATTATCCAGTCTGAATTCCACGATGCGGTCATTGATCAGGCCGCGAATGGGGATGAGGCGATGAGGGCTTTCACGGAAACGGCACCGGATCTGGTCATCATGGATCTCCAGATGCCCGTGCAGGATGGCCGGGAGACCTTTTTGGGAATTGAAAAGTTTTGCGCCGAAAAGGGACGGCCTGTGCCGCCGGTTATTTTCTGCACCGGTTTTACTCCGTCCGATTCGATGACGGCTATTGTCACGGACAGTCCAGTTCATTGCCTGTTGCGGAAACCCGTGAGGGCTGAAACACTGCTGTCTGCCGTTCGAACGCGGCTTCGGTATTGATCATGGAGAGGATCCTGACAGTACGGGAAATGCAGCAGCGGGCTCTGGTGGAGAGGCGGAAGGGGCGCCTGATCGGTTTTGTTCCCACAATGGGATGCCTTCATGAGGGGCATTTATCATTGGTGAAGCTTGCCCGTGTCCGGGCGGAGCTCGTGGTGCTTAGTATTTTCGTCAATCCCATTCAGTTTCTTCCCGGGGAGGACTTTGCGCATTATCCGCGTCCGGCCGAGCGTGATGAAGCGTTGTGCCGGTCCGCCGGGGTGGATATTCTTTTCTATCCCGACAACGATCAGATGTATGCCCCGGATCACAGTGTGGTGATTCAGGAAACCCTTTTATCGCAGGGATTGTGCGGAGCCAGCCGGCCGGGTCACTTCAACGGCGTGGCTACCGTGGTCGCCAAGCTGTTCAATATCGTCATGCCTGATGTTGCGGTATTGGGTCAGAAAGATGCTCAGCAACTGCGGGTCATTCAGCGGATGATTCGGGATCTCAATATCCCGGTGGAAATACTTCCCGGACCGATTGTGCGTGAAGCTGACGGATTGGCGATGAGCTCCCGAAACCGATATCTCACGCCGAATGAACGCCAGGACGCGCTTTGCCTCCGTCGGGCGCTGGATCATGTGGAAAGCCGCATCCTGGACGGGGAGCGCGACGTGAAGACGCTCCGGAATGAACTGGCCGGGATTTTTTCCCGTGTTCCTTCAGTTCGGGTGGACTACATCGAATTTGTGAATGATGAAACGCTCCACCCTGTGGAGCGGGTGGAGGGTGCCGTACTGGTTGCGCTGGCGATCCGGATCGGGACAACCCGCTTGATTGATAATACCGTGCTCCGATCCTGACGGGGTCGATTGAGTCAGGGCTTGATCGGGGTGACTTTCGGGTCGTCGTTTCCGGACGTAATTTCAGATGCGGCTTTGGCGTCCGGTGATTCTCCCTGGGTTGCCGTATTGGTGGTCTCCGAAACCGTTTCGTCCTCCTCGTTGCCATAATCCGGCGCTTTTACAAACCGGGGTACCGCCAGGGCAGCCAGTAACAGGACAAGGGCAACCAGAATCAGAACATCAGCAAAGGTTAAACCGCTTCGTTTGTTCATACAGGGAGTCTAATTCACGCCGCCCGTGGCGTCAACAGTGTTGGTTTTTTGGAATGAACAGCGGTTTGTGGTTTTCCCCTGGGATCTGAAAATGAGGCTGAAATCAGTTTCCTCGGCCTCAGTGGGGAGGAACGGTTCGCACTCACGGAACCGGGCATCAGGGCGCCAGTGTCGAAGGATGGCCGAATAGTAGTCGTCATGGTCGGTACAGATATGGATGACTCCGTCCGGGGCGAGGGCCCGGAAAACAAGATCCAGGAAAAGGGGCGAAACAAGCCTGCGGGAATGATGCCGACGCTTGGGCCAGGGATCGGGAAAGAAGACATAAAAAACGGCGACTGATTTTTCGGGGAGTTGGGGGAGCAGGCGAAGCGCATCGTCCTGAACAAGCCGGATGTTGAGGAACCCGTGGGCAACCGCCTTCCGGTCGATTTTCCTGAGCCGTAACAGGCAGCGGTCAATGCCGAGGAAATTCCGGTTTGGCTGGACCTGTGCCCGGGCGAGAAGAAACCGTCCACGCCCGCACCCGATGTCCACTTCCAGAGGGCGGGATGCGGCGGGGTAGAGTCGGGCCACGGGAAGGAATGCCTTTTCCGCCGGAACCGGCACGATGTAATGATCGTGAAAATCACGATTTTTGACGCGTTCTCGAACCATACGGGGAGCAGGGGACTCAACAGGGGAGGCTTTATGACCGACCGAAAAGGCGCGTGAAAAATCCAGGTCGATCCACGCGATTCATTTCGTTTTCGATGTAGGTGAGGGCAAAAACCTGAAATTTCCCACTGGAGGGCGGCTTGTAATGTCGCGTAGCGGAAACCAGCCCCTCTTTCCCGGCCTCGATATACCGGTTGATGGAGGCCGTTTCCTGGGTTCGTTTTTTCGCCAAAGAGGTCAGTAGCGGCATGAACATCTGGAACAGGCGCGTTTTGGCTTCCCAGTCATTCTTGCGGCAGGCATCCACATCCCGGTCGATGGCCCTGTCGCGATCCACATCCGGATGGGACGCCTCGTCCTGTCTGAGATTTAAGGCTATCTTCATCGCCGGTTACTCCTTGCTGCGGTGTTTCGAATTCCTGTCAGGCCGTAAGTAATCATATCGGGGAGTGGGTTACAAGGGGCGTTTGAGGGCGTGTGTGGAAAAAAACACAGCCAGGACGCATATCCCGTAAAGCGCGAGGTCGGCGATTAAAACCCGGTCGGTTAACAGGGTTTTCTCAGGCCTACCCCCGCCTTCCTTCCTGTAAACCAGGTCGAGATACCGGAATATTCCAAAAATAACGAAGGGGATGGTCGTGGATAGGAGCGAGGTGCCGAACTTGTGCACCGTGTCGGGCGACAGCGTGTAAATGGAGTAGGACACGATGGTTGCGGCGCTGGCGATGGCAATGAGCTGGTCGAGCAGTTTCGGGTCGTAGTATTCAAGGCTGGCGCGGTGCGCGTCTGCGGAGTCCTCCAGAAGCAATTTTTCATGCCGCCTTTTGCAGAGGGCCAGGAACAGGGCGAGCAAAAAAGCGCAGACCAGAAGCCAGGGTGAAATGGGAACCGAGATGGCAAGACCGCCTCCAGCGGCTCTCAGGACAAAGCCCAGGGCGATGATAAAGACATCCACAAGCGCCAGCTTTTTGAGCCAGAGCGTGTAGACCAGTTGCATGGCAATGTACACGGCCACCACGATGGCAAACAGGGGGGCGAGCAGGAATGAGCCCGCCAGCGAGGTCACGAGCAGGAGCGCGGAGAGCGTTCCCGCGAGCGGGACACTCACACGTTCCGCCGCGATGGGACGAAATCGCTTGGTGGGATGAACGCGGTCGGCGGCAAGATCCCGGATATCGTTCGCGAGATAGATCCCGCTGGACGCCAGACAGAATAGGCCGGCAGCCGCCAGGATCTGGAAAAGGGACAGCCGCGTGAGCATCAGGGTTGGGTCGCCGCAGGCAAAGAAAAAAGCAGCCAGGACAACCAGATTTTTCGTCCACTGGTTAGGCCGGAGTGCCCGCAGGATGTCCAGCGGACGATTCATCAGGCTGACTCCGGATCAGGTCGTATTTTCCGGCGCGGAGAGCGTCGGAGTCCGTTTCGGAGCCAAAGCAACCAGACCATTTTCAAGGCTTCCCGGAAAATTTTGGGACTCATTTTCGAGTAGCCGGAATGGCGGTCTTCAAAAGTGATGGGGATTTCCCGGATGGCGAAGCCCAGGGTCCAGGCCGTATGAGTCATTTCGATCTGGAACGAATACCCATTTGATTTTATACGGTTGAGAGGAATGGCCTCAAGTACCCGGCGATGGAAGCATTTGAATCCGCCGGTGGGATCCAGAAAGGGCATCCCGGTGATTAGTTTTACATACAAGGCACCACCCATGCTCAGAATGAGGCGGCTCAAGGGCCAGTTGGTGATGCGGATCCCGTTGATATAACGTGACCCGAGGATCAAGTCGGCTTCTTTGGCGGCCTTCAGGAAGGCGGGGATCTCAACCGGATTATGGGAAAAGTCGGCATCCATTTCGAAGATGAACTCGTACTGCCGTTTCAGCGCCCACTGAAACCCCTCGATGTAAGCGCGGCCCAGACCCGACTTGATCGCCTGGTGAATCACAAAAATCCGGGGGTCGGCGGCGACCATTTCATCAAGAATCTGGCCGGTGCCGTCCGGTGAGTTGGCGTCTACAAACAGGATGTCGACACCGGGGTTGATATCCAGAACGGCCTTCGAAATTGGCCTGACATTTTCTTTTTCGTCATAGGTCGGAATAATGATCAGGACAGTGTTCATGGGCTGAGTATGGCTGAATGGCTTGCTTTCGGACAAGAAAATAAGACTGAAGTCAGTTTTAGGTATTGAGTCCACATTGAAACGCCGCCAGGTTGCGGGCCAGAGTTATGGGGTTTCCTGACAAAAAATCGCGGAGTAACTGTTGGATCCGGATCGGCCTGACCACGTTCTGACGGGTCATAAGGGCGCCCAGCATGATGAGATTGGCGACCTGCTGGTCACCTAGCCGGTCGGCTTCCCGAGTCGCCTGGATCTGGATCCGGTTGAGTGCGGCGGGGCAGGAAATCAGGGAACTGTTAATGATCGCCACTCCGCTGGAGGTGAGGCTCGGAAGGAATTTCCCCATCCCCTGCGGCGTCATGAGAATCATCAGGTCGAACTCCCGGGAAACCGGCGAAGCGATTTCCATGGGGCTGAGAATGACCTGGCAGGAAGAATCGCCGCCCCGAACCTCGGCGCCATAGGAGGGAAAGTAGGTGATGTGCGGGGCACTTTCAAGGGCGGCGTTGGCCAGTAATTTTCCCAGGAAAACAATGCCCTGCCCCCCGGATCCAGCCATCAGGATGCGCGTCATGCTCATGTTACGGGTTTCCCATCCTTCCGGAACACCCCCGGGGGAAAGGCTGGAATCATGCCTTCCTTAATGAATCGGACGGCATCCCGTGGGGTCAGCCGCATGTGAACAGGACAAGGCGACAGGATTTCAATCAGGCTGTAGCCTTTTCCCTCCATCTGACCCTTAAAGGCGGTCAGGAGCGCTTTTCGGGCCTTTCGAATCCCCGCGGGGCCATCCAGGGCAACCCGTTCAATATGCCAGGGGGAATCCAGGGTGTTCAGGAGTTCGCAGATTCGGATCGGGGTCCCCATGCTGCGGCTGTCCCGCCCGCAGGGGGAGGTGGTTGTTTTCTGTCCGTTCAATGTGGTCGGTGCCATCTGGCCCCCGGTCATTCCGTAAACCGAATTGTTAACAAACACGACGGTGATATTTTCTCCCCGGTTGGCGGCGTGGATCGTCTCAGCCATTCCAATGGCGGCCAGGTCGCCATCACCCTGATAGGAGAAGACGATTCGATCCGGAAGGCAGCGTTTGATTCCCGTCGCGACAGCCGGCGTCCGGCCATGAGCCGCCTCACTAATGTCGCAATTGAGGTAATAATAAGCCATGACGGCACAGCCCACGGGTGCCACTCCGATGGTCCTTTCGCGGATTTTAAGGGTGTCGAGTACTTCAGCGATCAACTTATGAGTTGTTCCATGGCCACAGCCGGGACAGAAGTGGGTGGGGCGATCCACAAGCGAAAGAGGGCGGCGATAGATGATTCGTTCCGTTTTATTGAGGCGGGAGCGAGAGGTGCTCATGATCGGGCTCCTTTCCGGGACGGCTTGTTCAGGTGTTGGAGAGCGGTCAACACGTCAGATTCTTCCGGCACGGCGCCTCCCATGCGGCCTTCGAAGGCAATGGGAGACCGTTCGCAAACTGCCAATTGGACGTCCTCCAGCATCTGGCCGGCGCTCATCTCCACCACGAGGATTCCCTTGACCTTCTCCGCAAGCTGTCGGATCCGGGCACGGGGAAAAGGCCACAAGGTGATCGGGCGCAGCAGGCCGGCTTTTATGCCTTTTGCGCGAGCCTGATCCACGGCGCCCTTCGCGATCCGGGCACTGCTTCCATAGGCAATGGCGAGCACCTGGGCGTCCTGGGTCAGATACTCATCAAAGCCAACAAGTTCAGAAAGGATGGTCTTGTACTTGGCCTGGAGGATTATATTCCGCTCCTCCAGGGCGTCGACTTCCAGAAGGAGTGATCGGATATGATTGGGCTTGCGATTCCGGGCGCCCGTCAGGCTCCAGGGTTTCGGTGGAGATTTCGGAGGGGGGCCCTTATGGAGCACCAGCGGTTCCATCATTTGTCCCAACCGGCCATCGGTAAGGATCATCACAGGATTCCGGTAACGGTCCGAAAGGGCAAAAGCGTCAATCGTGAAGTCGTGCATTTCCTGTACGGAGTTGGGCGCCAGCACGATGAGGTGGTAATCCCCGTGACCGCCGCCCTTGGTCGCCTGGAAATAGTCAGCCTGGGAGGGGGCGATATTACCGAGCCCGGGCCCTCCGCGTTGGACATTGACGATGACTGCCGGCAACTCGGCAGCGGCCAGATAGGACAGCCCTTCCTGCTTCAAACTGATCCCCGGTGAGGAGGAACTGGTCATGGCGCGTTTTCCGGTGACGACCGCCCCGAAGACCATATTGATTGCCGCCACTTCGCTTTCCGCCTGAATGAACACCCGGCCATGCTCCGGCATGTGTTTCGCCATGTAGGCCGTCAGTTCATTCTGCGGAGTGATCGGGTAGCCGAAATAGGCATGGCAGCCGGCACGGATTGCGCCTTCTCCGATGGCGTCATTGCCGTTCATGAGGACGCGGTTACGCATGACGGGTCATTTCTTCCCGGAGTTCAATGGCGGTGTCCGGGCACATATCGGAACAATTCGTGCATCCGATGCAGGAGGACGGGTTCGCAACCCGGGTGAAGTGGTACCCCCGTGGGTTTATTTCCCCTGACAACTCAAGCACCTGGCGAGGACAAACCGAAATACACAATTCACAGCCCTTGCAGCGATTCCTATCGATGCGTACGCTATAGGTTTTGGCCTTCATTCAGGCTCCATCAGGAACGGTAATTCGGTGCTTCCTTCATGATTTTTACATCATGGGGATGCGCTTCAGTCACGCCTGCCTGGGAAACGCGTATGAATCGCCCCCGCTGCTGAAGTTCATCCAGGGATCGGCAACCGCAGTATCCCATGGAGGCTCGGAGCCCCCCGCAAAACTGGACCATGACTTTCCGAACCGAACCTGTGTACGGGATGATTCCCTCGATGCCCTGGGGCACCAGCTCCTCTTCCCGAATATTGGACTGGCCATACCGTTCCCGGCTGGCCGCGCCCTCCCGCATGGCCGCCAGACTTCCCATGCCCCGATAAACGACATATTGGCGCCCCTGATGAATGATTTTTTCGCCGGGGCTTTCGTCGGTTCCGGCAAAAAGGGATCCGGCCATGATGGTGTCGGCTCCGGCTACAATGGCCTTGGGAACATCGCCGGAATGCCGGATTCCTCCATCCGCGATGATGGGGATCGAGCCGCCCAGTGCCTTGGCACATTCATAGATGGCGGTAATCTGGGGAATTCCCACGCCGGCCACGACGCGGGTAGTGCAGATGGATCCCGGGCCAATGCCCACCTTGACTGCGTCCGCCCCTGCGTCCCGGAGGGCGACGGCGGCTTCGCCGGTCGCAATGTTTCCCGCCACGACGTCGATGTTCGGGTGATGTTTCTTCACCCACTTCACCATATCGATCACGCCTTTGCTATGTCCGTGGGCGGTGTCCACAATGACGACGTCCACTTCTTCCCGGGCCAGCACGGCGACGCGATCCTGGTCATTCGGACCGATAGCCGCCCCGACGCGCAAGCGGTAGCGGGAGTCGCGATTGTACAATGGCTCGACATTTTCAACCAGGGTCCGAACATCACAGAAGCTGTACAGTCCCGCAAGTTTTCCACTTCCATCCACCAGGGGCAGTTTTCCGATCCGGTTTTTTTTCATCAGGTTGTAGGCCTCCTGAAGAGTGGTTTCGGCAGGAGCCGAAATCACATGGGCGGTCATGACGTCGGTGACGCGGGCCTTGTGATCGCTGGCGAATTTGATGTCGGCGGCGGTCAGAATGCCAACGACGCGGTCGTTCTCGTCCAGAATGGGGAACCCGCTGAAACTGTAACCCTTTTGTTCCTTGGTTTTGTGAACGGCTTCCAGGGTGTCCGTATTGCGGAAGGCGATGGGAGCCCGGATCATCCCGTTGAGGTAGTGTTTGACGCGGGCCACATGATCGGCCTGGCGTTTCGGGGACAGGTTTTTATGGACGATCCCGATGCCGCCGAGAAGCGCCATGGCAATGGCCATCGGACTTTCCGTCACCGTGTCCATGGCGGCGCTGACGAAGGGGATATTCACCGCGATGTTCCGGGTCAGCCGGCTTCGGATTTCGGCGTTTTCAGGAAGGAAATCCGCATACTGGGTGATCAGCGACACATCATCGAAAGTCAACCCCTCCTGAGGAAACTTCTCCATAAATGATTGTATAAAGGCATTCAGGCTCATGGGTAAATCTCCGTGACATCAGTTGTTTCTGTTGCCGATGCATTATGGCCGGTAGGGGGGGAGGGGTCAAGCGATTTCAGTCTCGACATGGAGGGATTGCATCCGCAGGATAACGGGATGACTCGGAAATCATTTGAGAAGAAAGCCGGAGAACGTCCGGAGCGCTGGAGTGAGTCCCTTGTGGAACTGGCGAAGCGCCGGGGAGGTGGCGAGGCGCTGGCGCAACGCGCCGTACAACTCAGCCGACAGTTGAATGTTTCGCCTTGGATTGCCCTGGCCATTGCGGAGCGGCTGATCAATTTACAGGAGGCCCGGGTGTTCGACCGGGTGGGGCGATGCCGGGAATTGCAGGCGGCCGTGCTCGATAAACGCCGGTCGATGGCTGAACTGCGCGTGACCCTGCCGTATGCCCCTCACTTTCTTGCGGTTGACCTTATGGATGCCCGGCCGGGTTCGGGATGGGATGTGCGCGTGGTGATCCGCATTCTTGCGGGCGTTCTGGGCGCCGAAAAGAAGGGCTCAGAGGATGAGCCCCGATTGCAGATTCGCGAGCGCCCTCTCGCGGAGCATGCGGCAACCGTGGAACGGGTGTTGGCGATTATGCGGCGAACCCGGTGTGATATCGCCATGGCGCTGGATGTTGAAGCCGGGCACACCACGGAGCAGTTTGCGGCGGATTATATCCGGCAAAAACGGGTTCTTGAAATGGAGGAGCGCCGGTTGATGGCTCCGCCTTCTGAAGACCGGTTCACGAAAAAGCCAGTATCCCGAAGAGTCGCCTCTTCTGAATACTGACTTCTGACTTCTCTCTTAATTCACTTTCTTGGCTTCGCGGCGCTTGGCCACGATTTCTTCAGCAAGTGAGAAAGGCACCGACTCATAATGCTCGAAGTGCATCGTGAACGAGGCGCGGCCCTGTGAGATCGTCCGGACCACATTCGAATACCCGAACATTTCGCTCAGGGGGACCAGGCCGCGGACGACCTTGTATTCCGCCTGCTCGTCCATGGATTCGATCCGACCCCGGCGCTGGCAGATGGAGCCTGTTACGGCGCCCATATAGTCTTCCGGGGTGACCGCTTCCACTGACATAACCGGCTCGAGCAACTCGGGCCGGCTTTCGAGGAAGAGTTTGTGGAAGCCGGCGCGAGCCGCTTCGATAAACGCGAATTCATTCGAATCCACCTCATGGAACGAGCCGTCGTACAGCGTCACGCGCATATCCACGACGGGATAGCCACCCACAGGACCCCTGAGCATCGCCTTGACGATGCCCTTTTCGACGGACGGAATGAAGTTCTGGGGGATACGACCGCCCCGAACCTCGTTGACAAACTCGAATCCCTCGCCGGGGCTGAGGGGCTCCAGCTTGAGGCAGACATGGGCATATTGACCGCGACCGCCGGATTGTTTGACGTGCTTGTATTCGCCGTCCACCTTGGCTTTTCCGGTTTCCCGGTAGGCGACTTCAGGACGGCCCACCTGGGCCACCACGCCGTGTTCCCGTTTCATGCGATCCACCAGGATTTCCAGGTGAAGTTCGCCCATTCCCGCAATGATGGTTTCTTTCGTTTCATCGTCGAAACTGACCACAAAGGTCGGGTCTTCATCCGCGAGGGCATGCAGGGCATGGCTGAGTTTTTCATCATCCGAGCGGCTCTCCGGCTTGATGCTGATGGAGATCACGGGGGCGGGGAATTCGATCGATTCCAGCAGGATGGGGTTATCCTCGCAACACAGCGTGTCGCCGGTCTTCGTCTGCTGCAAGCCCACCACGGCGACAATATCTCCGCAGCGTGCGATGTCGAGCGATTCCTGCCGGTTGGCGTGCATGCGCAACAGGCGCCCGATGCGCTGTTCCTTCTTCTGGGTGCTGTTATAGACCGTGGTTCCGGACGTGATTTTTCCGGAATAGATACGCATATACACCAGTTTGCCCATGTGCTTGTCGGACATGATTTTAAAGGCGAGCGCCGAGAAGGGTTCGTCTTCCGAATGCTTCCGGTGTTCTTCGCCTTCGCCCACCTGACCGATGACCGGGGCGATATCATCCGGGGAGGGAAGGAAGTCCACAATGCCGTCCAGCAGGCGCTGAACGCCCTTGTTCTTGAAGGCCGAGCCGCAGTAGACTGGGATCACCCGGCGGGCAATGGTGGCCTTACGGATGATGGCGAGAATTTCTTCCTCGGAGAGGTCTCCGGTTTCGAGGAATTTCTCCAGGAGAACATCGTCCTGCTCGGCGCATTTTTCGACAAGGTAGGCGCGCCATTTCCTGGCCTTTTCCAGCTTGTCCTTTGGAATCGGGTCTTCCGTCCAGGTGCGTCCGCGATCCGTTTCATTGTAATGAATGGCTTTCATCTTTACGAGGTCGATGATGCCTTCGAAGGTTTCTTCCTTACCGATCGGGATGACGACCGGGACGGCATTGGCGCCGAGGATGTTCTGGATTTTCTCGACGACGCCGAAGAAGTCCGCGCCGGTACGATCCATTTTGTTGATAAAGGCGATTTTAGGGACGCTGTATTTTTCGCTCTGGCGCCAGACCTGTTCGGACTGGGGCTGAACGCCGCCCACCGCGCAGAAGAGCGCGACGGCGCCATCCAGGACGCGCAGACTACGTTCCACCTCGGCGGTGAAATCCACATGTCCGGGAGTATCGATCAGCGAGATGCGGTAGTCGTTCCAGGTGGTGGTGGTGGCGGCCGAGGTGATGGTGATGCCACGTTCCTGTTCCTGCTCCATCCAGTCCATGGTGGCGGCGCCATCATGAACTTCGCCCATTTTGTGGGTTTTCCCGGAATAGAAAAGAATGCGCTCACTAACCGTTGTTTTGCCCGCGTCAATGTGGGCCATGATGCCAATGTTGCGAATTTTCGCCAAAGGAAGTTTCTCGTCAGCCATAATATTACCTCACCCGTTGCATTTGTCCCGAACCTGTTCCGGGATAAAAAGGCGCGCATAATGACTGGAGAGGGGGGTGGAAATCAAGGAAAATATTGCCTGTTGTGATTTCTGAGTTTGAAAGAATGATATTTATGTACTTTGCATTACGATTCCTGTATTGTTCGAAAAGATTGGTTGTCGAAGAAGTCGGCGGGAGTGGGATGAAAGCCACTCACTTGCTTGTTTCTTTTTCGGTCTTCCTACCCCTGAGGCGAACGAGGTTCGGGCGCGGAGGGGATCGGTGCGGGGTGTTGCGTCTAGAGACGTGATGCCATCGGATCGAAGGGTTTGAGTTGAACCCCTTTCCACAGGAACCGGAAAGAAAAAGAAGGGGTCCAAGAGTAGATGGAAGAAGGGAATTGAGAGATGGGCAAGAAACTGTATGTTGGCAACCTGAGTTATAGCGTCACGAGCGAATCCCTGTCACAGGTGTTTTCAGCTTATGGCAAAGTGGCGTCTTCGGACGTGATCATGGATCGTGAGACGGGTCGCAGCAAGGGCTTCGGCTTTGTTGAGATGTCGACTGACGCGGAGGCTGCTGCGGCCATTGCGGGAACGAATGGTATGGACGTGGACGGTCGTGCGTTGACCGTTAACGAAGCGCGTCCCCAGGCTCCTCGCGTGGGCGGTGGCGGCGGCTTCGGCGGAGGTGATCGTGGTGGTAGCCGTGGCGGTGGCTTCGGCGGCGGTGATCGGGATCGTCGCGGTGGCGGCGGCGGTTTTGGTGGACGCCGGTAGTCCAGTCGCGCTCATCAGAGCACATTGGATGATTTCGCGGGAACGGACTGAAAGGTTCGTTCCCGCGTTTTGTTTTTAGGCCATCAGGAGACCCGATGAAGACCAATTTGTTTTCAGGGATTCCCCACTCCCTGCCTCATGAAATCAGCGAGGTGTTGTGCCAGGCCGGGGAGCTGCGGATTGAGCGGATTGTCTCCCGGGGACATTCTTCGCCACCGGGATTCTGGTACGATCAGGATGAGCACGAATTTGTACTGCTGGTCAAAGGGCGTGCCGGACTGACCCTGGAGGGCCATTCAGCGCAAGTGGTCTTGGAGGTGGGAGATTGGGTGGAGATCAAGGCGCATGTCCGGCATCGGGTTGAATGGACAGCCCCTGACCAGGACACGGTATGGTTGGCCGTTCACTACCGCTAAAACAGAATGAGACCACTAGAGCCCTGATTGTTAAGGGCTTTAAGTGGTAGAAGTGTGGGGGCTCGAACCCCAGACCCGCTGATTAAGAGTCATG
>CAZOZF010000015.1:0-32532 GCA_964584205.1 uncultured Verrucomicrobiota bacterium | reverse complement strand
ACCGACTTTAGTCGGTCTTTGACCTCGCCCAGCGGCCATAATGCGAATTGCTGGCTGGGGTGAGGGTGATGTGGATATTCATGGGCACCTATGATAATATCGAAGTTTGGGTGAAAGGACGATCTTATGAATCATCATCGATATGGTCTAACTTTAATACTTGCAGGAATCATGGCGGGGGGTGGGTTTTACGCCTTCGGGGAGGGATCCGTTCCTCCTTCTCTGGTTTGCCTGCAGCCGGCCTTTGAGTTCGGCAGTGTGGCGGCCGATTCGGAAATCGAGCATCGGTTCGTGCTGACCAACCAGGGAAGCCGGGTCGTGACTATTTTGAATGTCCATGTCACGTGCGGTTGCACCAAGGCCGTGATGATCACCAACCAGGTCGCAGCAGGCGGGACGGCCGGGCTGGATGTGAAAATCAACTTCAAGGGACGGCGTGGGCGCCTCCTGAAATCATTGTATATCGATACGGATGATCCGGGCAACCCGGCCTTGCGGCTGGAGGTGGCGGGAACCGTTCTCGTTCCCATTGAGGTTCAGCCTGAGGGAATCCATTTCGGAACCGTGGGCATCGAGGGAACGATTGAACGGGAGGTGCTGTTGACGGCGACCGGCACCAATGTGTTTCATATCCGGTCGGTGACCGCCTCCTCAACCCTGGTCTCCGCGAAATGGGACACACTGGAAGCGGGAAAGCGTTACCGGGTCAGGGTTTCAAGCGAAGGGCCCCGCAGTTATGGCTCGACGATGGCTTCTGTCAGGGTGGAGACGGATCTTTCCCGGAGTGGGCAGGTGGATATTCCCGTTGCGGCTTTTGTGGCGGGGGATATTGTGGCGGCACCCGGCGTCCTGCTATTGATCCCGACGGACACCAACACCGTTAGAACCTCACGGATCACCCTCTGGTCGCCCGCCTCAAAAGCATTTAAGGTGACGAAGGTGGAGTGTCCTGGTGACGGAATGACCGCAACGATCCATTCCGTCTCGGCGGATCGGAGTCTGGTTGAAGTGAAAACCTGGGGAGCCCTTACGGGGAAAGACGGCGCCTCGTTACGGATCGAAACCGACTTGGCGACGATGAAGGAGATCAGGATTCCCGTGCGGGTTTTGTCGACGCAGAGCCGGGAGCGGGTTCCTGAAAAACCATGATGCGGGCGGGTTCATTATTCGTATTCCTGCTGCCCCTGGTTCTGGGGGCCCTGGAAACACGGGGCTCGAGTCCCGTGACGGTTGACTTTTTCTTTGAACCCGGGTGCGACAGTTGCCGGCAGGTCAGACGCGAGGTGCTTCCCGAATTGGAGCGGCGGTATTCAGGAGTCTATGCGTTGCAGGAGCGGGATATCGGGATCAAGTCGAATTATCTTGTTCTGGTGGCCTATCAGGACGCACTTGGGGTAAAAGACAATGAGCCCGTGTCCATGGTGGTGGATGGCCGGGAATTCCTGGCGGGGTTCTCTTGCATTCAGGCCCGGTTATACGACGCCCTGGATCGGGCGGTCGTGCGGCAGCTTCAGCAGGATGCGCCTGCCTCGGTGGCGGATATCAGTTCACGGGAAGACCCATTACAACGGAGGGTGAAGTCGTTTACCCTGGCGGCGGTGTCGGCGGCGGCCGTGGTGGATAGCATCAACCCCTGCGCCATAGCCACGCTGGTCTTTTTCATGAGCCTGTTGTCCGTCGCGCGGATCAGCATGGGACGGATGTGGCTGGCCGGAGTGGCCTTCCTGGCCGCAAGTTTTGTCACCTACACGGCCATCGGGTTCGGTCTTTTGGGAGTGCTCCAGTTCCTGCATGCCAGTCGGGTGTTGCGACTGGCCCTTGACGTGATTCTGGCCGGCGTGATGCTGGTGTTTGCCGCCCTGTCCTTCCGGGACGCGATCCGGTATCATCGTTCCGGACAAGCCGGGGATGTCGCGCTGAAACTTCCGGCTGGCCTTCAAACCCGGATTCATCGCGTCATGAAAAGCGGGTTTAGGAAGCGGAGCCTGGTGTTGGGGGGATTGGGAGTGGGGGTGGTGGTGACCGCCATCGAAAGTGTATGCACGGGTCAGATCTATGTGCCGACCCTGGTTTTGATGGTGAAGCAGGGTGAGTCGGTCCTGCGTTGTGCAGGCTATTTAGTGGTGTATAATGCGATCTTTGTGTTGCCACTGGTTGTGACGCTGGCGTTGACCTGCGGGGGGATGAGTACCCCGGTGCTGGTGGAGTGGAGCCGGCGCAATGTGACGGTCAGCAAGACCGTGATGGGTGTGTTTTTCCTGGTGATGACGGGCGTGTTACTGGTGTTGAGGTAAGACGTGAGATGTAAGACGTGAGACGTGAGAGGTGAGAAATCATGAAAAAAAAGAAGGTTGAGGGAAATGTCGGGCTGGTGGCAGCGCATGCCCGGTCGGTGGCTGAATCGCGGGCGAATACAGCGGAAAGCCGCATTGTGATGGCGGTGATCGGAGAGGATAGACCCGGCATCATGGCGGGGGTTACTTCCGTCCTGGCCCGGCACAACGCGAACATCCTGGACGTGAGCCAGACCATCATGAGCGATCTTTTCACCATGGTCATGCTGGTGGATATCCGGGGAGTGAAAGTTCCCTTCGCGACGCTTAAAACGGGGCTGGAGGAGCATGGGCGGGAGGCTGGCCTTTCGATCATTGTCCAGCATGAAGAGATCTTCAAGGCGATGCACAGGGTGTAAGGGAAAAAGGGTGATTCATGGCAATCAGTTCCGAGGAGATTTTTGAAACACTGGGCATGATCCATGCCCAGAGGCTGGATATCCGCACGGTGACGATGGGAATTGACCTCCATGACTGTGCCGGGCCGGACATCCGGCGCGTGGCCCGCAACACGTATGAAAAAGTCATGAGGATGGCCGGAAAGCTGGTGCCCACGGCCGAGGCGGTTGCCCGGGAATATGGGATTCCGATTGTCAACAAGCGGGTTTCTGTCACGCCGGTGGCCTGGATTGCGGCCGCCTGCGAAACGCGAGACTACACGCCGATTGCCCGCGAACTGGACCGGGCGGCGAAGGAACTGGGCATCGACTTCATTGGCGGATTTTCGGCCCTGGTTCAGAAGGACATGACTCCCGCCGGCGAGGCGCTGATCCGGTGTATTCCCCGTGCCCTGGCGGAAACGACGCGACTCTGTTCGTCGGTGAATATCGGGACGACCAAGGCCGGTATCAACATGGATGCCGTGGCGCTGATGGGGCAGATCATCAAGGAGGCGGCGGCACTTACGGCGGACAGCTCCGGAAGCGCCTGTGCGCGCCTGGTGGTGTTCTGCAATGCGGTGGAGGATAATCCTTTCATGGCCGGTGCCTATCTGGGGGCAGGTGAGGGAGACGGGGGGCTCTCGGTCGGAATTTCCGGGCCTGGCACCATCCGGGCGGTGGTTCAGGCCATGGGTCGTGATCTGGATCTTCAGACCGTGGCTGAGGAGATTAAGCGGGTGGCTTTCAAGATTACCCGGGCCGGTGAACTGGTGGGTCGGAAATGTGCGGCCCGGCTGGGTGTGCCGTTTAATATCGTTGATCTTTCGCTTGCGCCCACCCCGGCGCCGGGCGATTCGGTGGCGGATATTCTTGAGGCTCTGGGGCTGGACAAAGTCGGGTCGCCCGGCACCACGGCGGCACTGGCCCTTCTGAACGACGCCGTCAAGCGCGGTGGAGCCATGGCGACCAGTCATGCGGGCGGCATGAGCGGTGCCTTTATCCCGGTCAGCGAGGATGCAACGATGGCCCTGCGTGCGGCCGAGGGAGCGTTGACGATTGAGAAGTTGGAGGCGATGACGGCGGTATGTTCCGTCGGGCTCGATATGGTGATTATTCCCGGCGATACCTCACCCGAGACAATCAGCGGAATTATCGCCGACGAGGCTGCCATCGGCATGATCAACAAGAAGACCACTGCGGTGCGCCTGATTCCCGCTCCGGGAAAAAAAGTGGGCGAGATGGTGGATTTTGGCGGATTGTTGGGCGGCGGGCCGGTGATGCCCGTGAGTCCGCATTCCTGCGCTGTGTTTGTGCGGCGTGGCGGACGAATTCCCTCGCCGCTTCAGGGCTTGAGTAATTGAATACTGTTTTTGTATGGAGTCAAAACGTTACAATTGGGACACGGTATTTTTCCTGTCCGTCATCCTGATGGTCACCGTGATTGCGTACGGGCCGCTGGTGGGCGGGGTATTGGAGGCGGGAGCCAGGACGACCCAGGCGCTGAATGCGTTCGTTCTGCTGGGGGTGGCGTTTTGGGATGCGTTCCGGTCGGAAGCCCGGGCACATTCCTTCAAGCCGGCGATCAACACCCACGGGCTGCTTCTTTTCGGTTTATCCTGTCTGGCCCTGGCGGCGGCATCCTTTACGCAGGTGTGGCCGCTGGCCGTTCTGGGATTGTGCATGAATGTCGGGGCACTGTTCTCCTTTTGTTTTGGGCGGAAGGGAACGATCGCATTTTATCCCGCTCTGGCGGGGTTCGGCGCCATGGTGGCCCTTCTGATTCTGGTGCCGCAGCTGGATGAATGGCTCCGCCTGCTGGCCGGACGGGTTTCGGCCGGGATTTTGCCGAATCTGGGTATTCGTGCCGACATGGTGGTTCAGGCGGATCCGTTCCAGGTGATTCTGGTGGCGGAGAAGGGAGCGGGGGTGTTCAACGTTGCGACCGAATGCAGCGGCTTTGGCATTCTTTTGTCGTCTATTGTTCTCGCCCTGATTATTGCCCTGCGCCGCCGCGATTTCTGGGGTGTCGTGATTCTGAAGGTGGGCACCTCAGTGGTGATCGGGCTAACGTTCAATGTGGTCCGGATCGTGGTCATCACGACGGCCACCCTGAGGACGGAGTTCGGGTACGGCCTGATTCATGAAGGGATGGGAACGGTGATCTACCTGCTGGCCCTGGCAACGGTTTATGCCGTGTCGCTTATTGATAGCCCTTTTTCATGGCGTCGCGGTCGGGCAGTTCCTTGTATTGATCCCGGTGCTTGAGAATCAGTTCCCATTGCTTGGCGTATTTGAGGAAAGCCCCGTAGGAGGCCATCATGGCGATGGCCAGGCCATGGCGACCGTCCAGGAACCCGCTTCGCAGGAAATATCCCTTGAAAAACCGGAAGAAAGGATGCGTCAGCATATCCAGCCAGAAGAATTTCTCGCCCTGGGCATACCGGTGTTGTGCCGTGATGGTGGAAAACCGGTTCAGCGTATTGATGTGGTCGGAGAGATCGTCGTAGGTGTAATGCCAGATGGGGTTTTTCAGACGCTTGACCGGGCCGCGGACAACTACCTTGTCGTGGGGTTCCTGTCCCTCGGTGCGTCCGAAATCCTTTTTAAAGAGCCTCAATTTCACATCAGGATACCATTCCCCATGCCGGATCCAGCGGCCGAGGTAATAGACCTGACGCGGGAATTCGTAGCCGATAAATTTTCCGGTACGATTCTCAAACTCCTCGAGAATTTCGTCCCGGAGCGCGGGGGATACCTCTTCGTCTGAATCCATGAACAGGACCCAGGGATGCGCGGCATACTCCCGGACCGTGTTCCGCTGCCCCACATAGCCCCGCCATTCGCATTGGTGAACCTGGGAGGTGAACTGCCGGCAAATCTCAATGGTCCGGTCGGTGCTGTAGCTGTCCAATACGATAATCTCATCGCACCAGGTGAGGCTTTCCAGGCACCGGGCAATTTTCCGTTCTTCGTTAAACGTCAGGATGCAGGCTGATATTTTTTCACGCATGGCAGGGTGTGCTTTCATTTGGGGAGTGAGGACTCGGGCGCAATGAGCGTTTCGGGGGCTGGCGCCACCAGAGTCTCCTGTTTTTCAAGGAGAAACCGGGTGCCCATTTCCAATTCGAGGCGGGCCGTCTCCAGGGTTTCGGTGATCCGGTTGGTTTTCAGATTATTCAGAACCATGGTGGCTTCAACCAGCTCAGGCGGTTTTGTCGTCAGGGTGACGGACGGATCGATCTGGATCCGGGGCACATTGGTCACGATACTGTCGTCAGGCGACGACGGGGCAGCAACGGGAAAGGGCACGGGTTCAGGGGTCGGGCGGGGTAATGTTACGGGCGCATCATGTTGGGAACGGGTAATGAGCAGAGCGCTTCCCGACACCAGCAGGAGGATGAGCCCGATCATGAGCCAGACTCTTTTTTTTCTCCGCCTTGAAAAAGTGTCCCAGAGACCGGTTCCGGAAAATTCCTGGATAAAAAACCGGGTGGTTCCAATCTGAATGACATCCCCGTGTTTCAGGTGACTTTCAGGGAGAGCGGTCTCATTAACGCGAACCAAAAAGGGTTCGCCGAGGCTTTTGATGAACAACACCCCGTCTCGCAGGGATAATTCGGCATCTGTCCCGATGACCAGCGGGGTTGAAGTGATCTCGAGTTTTTCTCCGCGTTGCTCGCCGTTCAGGATGAGGATTCGATAGGGCATAACGGAGGGGATATTTTATCCGATGGATTGACAGATCGTGATGGCGGCGACCCCGACGATATCGTCGTCACTGCAGCCGCGGGAGAGGTCATTGACCGGCTTGGCCAGGCCTTGCATGATGGGGCCATAGGCGATTGCTCCGGCAAGGCGTTCGGTGATTTTGTAGGAGATATTGCCCGACTGAAGATCCGGGAAAATCAGGATATTGGCACCCCCCTTGAGGGGGCTGTCAGGGCATTTTTTAGCAGCCACAGCAGGAACGATGGCGGCGTCCACCTGGAGCTCGCCGTCAACCACGGCATTTAACCCAAGTTCCGCGATGCGCGCCTGGGTGAGTGCGGTTGCCCTGACCATTTTGTCAACCAGAGGATGTGTGGCGCTTCCCCGGGTGGAGAAGGAGAGCATGGCCACGCGGGCTTGGCCGCCGATCAGCGCCTTGTGGGAATGAATGGTCGCCACGGCGATGTCCACAAGTTGCTCGGCCGTCGGGTCGGGATTGACGCCCGAATCCGCGTAGAAGAGGACGGAATCCCCCGACACGGTGGGTCGAGCCAGTTCCATGGCGAAGAAACTGCTTCCGGTCTTGATGCCCGGTGCCGTTCCGACGCATTGGAAGGCGGCGCGCACCATGTCGGGAGTTGAAGCGATACTACCCGCCACCATGCCGTCGGCCAGTCCGAGTCGAACCATCATGTTTCCAAAATAGAGACGGTCAAGAAGGGTTTTCCGGGCGGCCTCAAGGGTCATGCCCTTGTGTTGGCGCAATTCGAAGAAGGCCTGCGCCATACGTTCGAAGTCAGGGGCCTCTGAAATATTAAGGACGGTGACGGGGAGTCCCTCGAACGATATCCCGGCTCGGGACTTAACGGCCTCGTCCGGGGTTGCCAGGACGATGACCTGGGCGGCGATCCCCTGTCTGGCAATCTTGACGGCCGCATGCATGACGCGGGGGTCGTGCCCCTCGGGGAGGACGATGGTTTTTCGGGCGGCACTGGCTTTAGGAATGAGGGTATCGAGAAAAGACATAGCGGATTGGCCTTTCGGGGTGTGGGTTCGGGTTATGAGGAAGGGTTAGATGACTGGGGGCTGGGAATGGCCTTGGAGGGAATGGTCAGGAGCCGGACGGTTTCCCGCGCGATCATGAGTTCCTCATTCGTGGGCATCACGATGGCCTTTAATTTGCTATCGCTGGTGCTGATGATGGCCGGCTTGCCGAAGGTTTGCCTATTTTTTTCGGGATCCAGGTGGCAGCCGAGACAGCCCAGTTTTGAGATGACCTGGTCCCGGATATAAACGCTGTTTTCGCCGATTCCGCCGGTAAAGACCACGGCATCGGCCCCGCCCAGGATGGTGAAGTAGGAGCCGATGTAGCTGACGAGGCGCTGGACGAACATCCGGATGGCGCGCTGGGCCTGCATGTTTCCGGCTTGGGAGGCGGTGATATTGTCGCGCATGTCGCCGCTGCCGATTCCGGAAACGCCGAGCAGGCCGCTGCATTTGTTAAGCAGCCGGTCAATGTCATCGGGCGTCATGCCGCGGCGGGCGAGGTAAAGCACCACGGCGGGATCAATGTCGCCGCAACGGGTTCCCATGACCAATCCGTTAAGGGGGGTCATTCCCATGCTGGTGTCCAGGACATTGCCGCGTTCGACGGCGGTGATGCTGGCGCCGTTGCCGAGGTGGGCGGTAATCAGCTTCAGTTCGCCGAGTGGTGCGCCGAGCAGATCGGCCGTGGCGTAGGAAACGAATTTGTGCGAGGTGCCGTGGAAACCGTATTTACGGATTCCGAATTTCTCATAGTAATCGTACGGAATGGCGTAAAGATAGGAGGAGGCCGGCATGGAATGATGGAAGGCCGTGTCGAAGACCGCCACATTGGGGACATCCTCGAATACCTGTTCGCAGGCTTCGATTCCTCCCAGATTCGGCGGGTTGTGAAGGGGCGCCAGGCTGGAGCATTCCCGGATATTGTTTTTGACTTCATTGGTTATGATGACCGAATCGTGGAAATTTTCGCCGCCATGAACCACACGGTGGCCGATGGCCTCGACATCCATCAGGCTGGCCAGCACTCCGAACTCGGGATCCACCAACTTGGCGCAGACCAGTTCCAGGGCTTCCTCATGAGTTGAAACCAAGGCCTGTTCCTTGAAGCTTTTCCCGTCATGCCGCTCATATTTCATGAACGGTTCATTCAGGCCGATACGTTCCACGATGCCGCGGGCCAGGAATTTCTCATGGTCCATGGCGTACATGGTGAATTTCAGGGAAGAACTTCCCGCGTTGACAACAAGCACATTGACCGGCGCACGATGGGGCATAACGACGTCCTTATTTCAAAAACTGTTCTGATAAAAAAATTCAAGTAATAATGGCACAGGGTTTGTGGTGAGTTCAAGCAGATAGCGTTAAATGCCAGCAATTCGCATTATGGCCGCTGGGCGAGGTCAAAGACCGACTAAAGTCGGTACACCAACGCCGGAATATGATGATTTCAGCCCGTTGGTGTACCGCCTTCAGGCGGTCTTCGGCCATAATGCGAATTGCTGGTTAAATGCCGGCGCGGGTGAGTGCCCAGAGGGCGAGATGGTTTAGCGCGAGGCTGTAGGAGGCGGAAAAGACGTCATCCAGGGTGATTCCCCAGCCGCCGGGCAACACCTGGATTTGCCGGGCGGGCCAGGGTTTTACGATGTCGAGGATGCGGTTGGTGACAAAAGCAATGGCGATCATGAGTGGGGAAAAGGGAATTCCAATCATACTGATGGGAAAGGTCAGGTACTCGTCCGCGACCACGCAATGCGGATCCTTGTTGCCTGCCGCCCGTTCTCCAGCGGAACAGAGGGGAATAGCAAGCAGGGCTAGTGCGGCGGCGGCGGCAATGTGAAAGGCGACCTCATGGCCCAGCCCGCGTCCCGCGACCTGTATGGCCCAGACCAGGGGGATTCCGGGAAGGGAGCCGATGGTGCCCGGAATCATGGGGCTATATCCCAGTCCGAACCCGGTGGAGAGCCAGACGGCGAATTTTCGGGCGGAGTTCATAAAGGGTGCGCTAGTCCTTGAAAATAACATGCTTGCGCAGAAAGAAGTTGATCATCAGCGAGACCACGATATTGGCCGAAAATGCGGAGGTGGTGGTCATTCCAAAACTGTGGATCAGGAAGCCCATCAGGCTGCTTCCGATCACGATGCTAATGCCGGAGACGCCGTAGAAGAACAGGAACTCCAGGATGGGGTGATGTCGGCCGCGTTCGAAGACCCACAGGATGTTGATGACATAGGCTGTGAGGTTTGAAAATAAAAACGCGACGGTGTTATCAATCATCGAATTGCGGGCCCGGATACCCTGCGACACCTCCGGAACGGAGAGGTGCAGCAGGGAGGCAATGACATCATGCTGGTTCAGGGCGGGAAGTAGTTGCAGCGCCATCCAGTAGAAAAGCGTGATATGGACGAGCGTGGCCAGCACCCCGGCGATGCCGTACTTGATGAACTGGATGAACGGGGTGTGATTCTCGTTCCCCTTGAATTGGATCAGGATGTGTTTCATTATTTATCCACGGAAATGCGACGGCGGATGAACGTGGGGACGTCCATGTCCTCGCCGTCCACAATGGTCGGTTCCACATCCTTGAAGATGCCCTTGCTGATGCTTTCAAGGATCAGCTGGGGCTGGGTGGCCCCGCCTTTTTGTTTTTTCTTTGGGGTTGCGGCGGTGACGGTTGTGCTCTCCTCGTCGGAGAGATCGGCAAGTGTCCTGTCATTGGCTTCATCTTCGCCGCGCCAGAAGCGGGAGGCCACGAGGGTGATCGCGAGGGTGTCCTGCCAGGAGTCGTCGATGGCGGTACCCATGTGGATGTGGGCCTCTTTTCTCGCGACGCCTTCGATGGCGGACATGATGCTTTCCACTTCGCGGACCCCCATATCGGGTCCGCCAAGGATGCTGACCAGGATGGATTCCGATTCGGCCAGGGCTTTTCCGTTATCCAGAAGGGGACTGTGGAGGGCGGCCTGAACGGCATCGGCGACCCGTGTGGGGCCCTTGCCCTCGCCATAGCTGAACACGCTGGTTCCTCCGCTGCACCGGGCCACCATGCGAAGGGTGGCGAAATCGAGATTGATGATGCCGCGCTGGGTGAGCAATTTCCAGATGGCGAAAACCCCCATGCCCAGGAAATAGTCGGCCTGACGGAAGGCTTCCCCGGCGGTGGCGTTGGGGCCTGCTGCGGCGAAGAGCGCCTGATTGGGGATCACGATCACCACATCGGCCTGATCCTGCAATTCAATCAGGCCCTGCCGTGCCTGGGCCATGCGGCGCTCGCCCTCGAACTGGAAGGGGAGCGTGGCGAAGGCGATCACCAGGGCCCCGGTTTCGTGCGCGGAGCGTGCCACGACAGGAGCGGCGCCGGTACCGGTTCCCCCGCCCAGTGCCGTGACCACAAAAACAAGATCCATGCCCCGGAACAATCCCTGCAGGGACTCGAAGGCATCATCCGCCGCCAGTTTCCCGATTTTGGCGTCACCGCCCGTACCCATTCCCCGCGTCAGGGGTTCGCCGATCTGAAGCCGAGTGGCGGTCCGGATGGCGCCCAGGGCCTGTCCATCGGTGTTGATGGCAATCAGGGAGGGGCCGTTTTCCCAGTGGGAAGCCATGCTTTCAACCGCATTGCTGCCGCCGCCGCCGACTCCGACCACGCTGATGCGTGCCGTGGTCATGGTGTTGTCAACCCTTCTCATGCCTGATGATCTCCCGCTTCAACGTCCTGTAAACATGCTGATCAGTGATTCCAGGACCGGCCGTCGCCGGCGTCCCCCGGTTGCATTCTTGAATGCATAGCGCAGTAATCCGGCCGTGGTAGAGCACTCCGGTTTTTCCGTTGCCGCCGCCAGGCCGCTGAAGCCCATGGGCCGGCCTACCATGCAAGGGGTTCTGAAAATCCGTTCGGCGAGTTTGATCAGCCCCTTCATCTGGGCCCCGCCGCCGGTCAGAACCACGCCCGCGCCAATCTGGTGGCTAATCCCCCTGCGCTCGATGTCCCGCAGGATCAGTTGGAAGATTTCGCTCATGCGCAGATGGATGACCGTTTGGAGGCCGGACAGGCTGACATTACGGCCGGGATAGCCGACCTCGGCGGGCAACGCAATGCGGGGCGCACGGGTATCCAGGGTTTCCGCAATGGCGTTCCCCTCTGTTTTTTTCAGCTGTTCAGCCTGGGAGCGGGGGATATTGAAGGCCAGCGCGACATCATTGGTGACGTGATCCCCTCCGATGGCGTAGGCGCCGGCGGCGGCGAAAATTCCTCCCGCGTAGGCGGTAAAGGTAGTTGTGCCTCCGCCGAGGTCGATCACCAGGACGCCTCCCTCTTTCTGCTCGGGGGTCAGAACGGCAAGGGCGGAGCAGAGTCCTCCGAAGGCGGTATCCGCCACATCAATATTCAGGTCGTTACGCAGCAGGCGGACGGTATTGCGCAGGTGATTGTTCTGGGCGTGGAGCAACAGCATATCGAGTGCCAGCGTGGAGCAGTCGAAATGGTCCGGCCGGGCCACCCGCTCGCCATCCACGTAAAAAATCTGTCCGATGGAGTGGAGCACCTGGCGGTCGGGGGGCAGGGTGACGGAGCGGGCGAGTTCCGTCACCTGTTCCACATCGTCCTGGGTTACGCCCTCCTTGGTGTTGGTGATGGGAATGGTTCCCCGGTTCACCAGACTCTGAATATTGCCGCCGCACAGGGCGAGATGAACCTGGTGAATGGCGACCTGTGCGGTTTCCTCAGCGGCGCCCAGCGCTTCCTTGACGCAGATCCGGGCGTTTTCGAAATCCACCATCTCGCCTTTGCGCACTCCGGAGGAACTATGTTCCCCCATGCCGGTGATGACAATGTGGTTTTCCTCCCGAAGTTCGCCCACCAGGGCGATGACTTTCGAGGTTCCGATTTCCAGTGCAACTATTGGTGCCAATCCCATAATTCAGTCATTCCAAAAAAAGTCCTTCACTCTCTCCGAATTAGGACGCGATTTCAATGCCAAACCACCTTAACCCCTGAACCCCTTAACCCCTTAATCCCTCTCCTAATACTCCTGCCCCGGAACATACTGGTCGGTAAAAGTGAGATCCAGGTTGACTAGTCGGCGACCGCGTTCCTCTGAGGCCCGGAGCGCCCCGGCCAGGGCGCCCAGTTTACGGTCCACGCGCTGGCGGACATCCGGGTGGGGTGACTCCATCTCCGGCCAGCCCAGCTTGACGCGCTCGCCTGCCGCCAGATAGAGATCGATGTACTGCTTTTGAGAGACATCCAGCGAGGCAATCTTGACGCGCTCGCCGACCTTGGTCCGGTTGCAGGCGTCTACCACTTCGATGGCGTTCATGACGTTTTGATCCGCCAGGGTGCCGGGCTTGAGATTTTCAGGGGCGCAGCCGCTGATGATGGGATATTCACGGCTACCGGCCCTCAGGCTGAAGACGTGGCCTTCGCGATCCACGGCGAGCGCACCCCATCGTCCCAGGCGGGCCAGGGGAATCCGCTCGATGATGTCAACGATCAGGGTATCAGGAAGGCGCCGACGAAGTGTGACGGATTTGGCAATCGGGGTTTTGCGGAGGAAGTTGGATCGCAGCCCCTGAAGGTTTGAGGAAAACAAGTTGGTGCCTTCGCACACGCCCATGTATTCCCTGACGTGGCTGGCGGTGATCGTCGGGCCCTCCACATGGATTTCAAGGGTTTTGATGGTGTAGTAGGGATTTTCCCAGAACAGGATGGCTCCGATTTTCCAGGTCAGGAGCGCTCCCACCACGATGGCCAGGATTCCGGCGAGAGGGATCCAGATTATTTTAGGAAGCGGTTGTTTTTCCGGAGCGGGGTCGCGCCGGGTATTACTTTTTGTCGAGCCGCCCTTACGCTCGTTGTTTCCGCCGTCATGTTTCGATTTACTGAACCACATAAGTGTATTCCTCAACCCGCCCGGGCCATTTCCATGATTGTTGCACACAACTCGGCGAAGCCGATGCCGGCGGCCTGTGCCGCTTCCGGGAGCAGGCTGGTTTCCGTGAATCCGGGAATGTTGTTGAGCTCCAGAACATAAAGTCCGCCGTCATCCGTCAGGCGGAAATCCACGCGGCCGAGCCCGCGGCAACCCAGTGCGGTGAAGGTATCGAGGGCGATGCGTTTGGCCTTTTCGGCGAGGGCGGCATCGAGCGGGGCAGGACAGAGATGGCGGGACTGTCCCTTGCCATATTTGGCGGTGAAATCATACCAGCCATCCGGGGCGAGGATTTCAATGACCGGGAAGGCCGTGTTGCCCACGATCCCCACCGTCAGTTCCCGTCCGGGAATGAAGGTTTCGGCCAGCACTTCGCCGTCGTAACGAAGTGAATTCCGGAACGCGGCCTCCCATTCGTCGGGGCCCATGACCTTGAAGATTCCGATAGTTGAGCCCTGACAGGGCGGTTTGATGACGACCGGGTAGGGGAGACTTAAGGAGTCGTTCGGGCCCAGAACTTCGTAGGCGGCGGTGGGGATGCCGGCTTTGATGAAGATCTCCTTGCTCAGCCGCTTGTCAAATGAGGCAAGACTGGCGGCGGGGTTGGAGCCGGTATAGGGAAGGTGCCGTTCCTCCAGCAGTGTCTGGATCTGGCCGTCCTCTCCGAATTCACCATGCAGGGCGATGAAGACCGCCTCGACGGATTCAGGCAGATCCAGGGATCGGCTTTGGACATCCACTTCAACGACCTCGTATCCCGCAGCCTTAAGCCCTTTAGCCACGGCCGCCCCGGATTTCAGGGAAATCTCCCGTTCCGACGAGGGGCCGCCCTTCAGGACGCCCACTTTTTTGAATTTTCTATTTTTCAAAGTCACACACGAAGCCCTGTTCTTGAAAAGTTGACCCGTACATTACGACAAGCAACAAAAGGCTCAAGGAAAATCACCAGTGGGGTGCGATTGCAAAATATTGCAATCGCACCCGTCTCCTTTCAGCCGGACTATTTCCCCTTGACTATTCCGCGCGTTGTTTCTATACGTAGAAACATCATGTATCCCAATGAAGCAACCTATGTCGGCCTGGCGCGGAATTACGATATCGTGCCGGTGGTTAAGGAAGTCCTGGCGGATCTCGAAACGCCGGTCTCCGTGCTGCAGCGATTTATGAGCCGGGAGAATGCCTTTCTCCTGGAAAGTATGGAGGGCGGGGAGAAGTGGGGCCGGTATTCCTTTGTCGGCGTTGATCCGCGGCCTTTCCTGGAAGTGGATCACCGGAAAGAGGAAGGCGGACTCGAGGAGATTCGCCGGGTTTTCAAGGGAGTTCGGGTCGCTCCCGTTCCGGGGTTGCCCCGGTTTATCGGGGGCGTGGTGGGCTTTATCGGGTATGAGGCCATGCGGGAATTCGAGCGTATGCCGGAGCCGAAACCCGGCCGGGCCGGGCTTCGCCTGCGCAGTCGGTTTGTCCAGGCGGACCGGATGATTGTGTTCGATAATATCCGGCACACTCTCAAGATTGTGGTCTGTACGCATCCCTCGGAATCCACCTCTCCGGAAGCGGCCTATCGTCGCGCGGTTTCTGAAATTGAGGGCATCGAGCACACCTTGAGCCAGCCGGTGGAGCCCCAGTCCTACGGGGGTGGCGGCGAGGTGCGTTTCGAGTCCAACATGACGAGGGAAGCATTTTGCGGGATGGCGAAAAAGGCGAAGGAGTATATCTATGCGGGGGATATCATCCAGGTGGTGTTGAGTCAGCGATTCAGCGTCAAGGCCGATATTCCGCCGTTGTATCTTTACCGGGCACTGCGGTTGTTGAACCCTTCGCCCTATACCTTTTTCCTCAAGATGGGCAATCAGACGCTGGTGGGATCGTCTCCGGAGGTTATGGTTCGCCTGACGGGCAACCGGGTGGAGTTGCGGCCGATTGCCGGAACCCGGCCGCGTGGGGCGGATGATGCGGAGGATCGCCGGTTGGCGGATGAATTGTTGTCGGACGAAAAGGAGAAGGCCGAGCATGTGATGCTGGTGGATCTGGGCCGGAACGATATCGGGCGGATTGCCGAGATGGGGAGCGTTCAGGTCACGGACTACATGATGATCGAGCGGTACAGCCATGTGATGCACCTGGTGTCGCATGTGCAGGGAGTATTGCGCCGGGAATTCGATGCCTATGACGTGATTCGCGCCACCTTTCCGGCGGGAACCCTGTCGGGCGCCCCGAAGATCCGGGCCATGCAGATTATTCATGAGTTGGAGCCGGAGCCGCGCGGAGTGTATGGTGGGGCGGTGGGGTATGTGGGGTATGATGGCAACATGGATCTGGCCATCACGATCCGCACGATGGAGGTTGGCGGCGGGGTGGTGTCGGTTCAGGCCGGCGCCGGGATTGTGTATGATTCCGATCCCGAAAAGGAATTTGAGGAAACGTGCCACAAGGCGCGCGGGATGCAGAAGGCCGTTCAATTGGCGGCCCGGGCTCTCGAACTGAGTGGAGAAGTCGCATGATTGTGCTTATCGATAATTATGATTCGTTCACGTACAACCTGGTTCAGATGATGGCCTCCCTCGGGGCGGATATCCGGGTATTCCGGAATGACGCCATTACCGTGGAGGGGGTGGAAGCGATGGTGCCGGAGGCGGTGGTGATTTCGCCGGGACCCTGTACGCCGAATGAGGCGGGAATTTCCGTGGCCTTGATCCGCCGTATGACCGGCCGGATTCCCGTGCTGGGGGTGTGTCTGGGCCACCAGTCGCTGGGCGTGGCCTTTGGCGCCACGGTGTCCAATGCCAAACGCATCATGCACGGCAAGGTGTCGCAGATCCGGCATGAGGGCACCGGCCTTTATAAGGGAATGGGGAATCCGTTTCAGGCGGGCCGCTATCATTCGCTGGCGGTCCTGAAGGAAACGCTGCCGCCGGAACTCGTTGCGGATGCGTTCAGCGAGGATGACGAAATCATGGGGATGCATCATGTGTCGCACGCGACATTTGGTGTGCAATTTCATCCTGAATCGGTTCTCACGCCATCGGGCAAGAAATTGATGAGAAATTTCCTGGAGATTGTGGCAGGGAGAGGGACGGGCGATAGGGTTCAGGGTTCAGGGAAGGAAACATGAAAACGGTGCTTCAGAAATTGATCGCCCGGCAGAATCTCAGCGAGGCCGAGGCGGGGGAGGCGTTTGACCTGATTATGAACGGGGAGGCGACCCCGGCCCAGTTGGGCGCATTCCTGGTCGCCTTGCGGCTCAAGGGGGAAACCATCGAGGAGTTGGCCGGGGCAAGCCGGTCGATGCGGCGGCATGCGGTGTTTGTGGATCCGCGGGGCAAGCCGGTTGTGGACACCTGCGGAACGGGCGGGGACTCGCTGGGGACGTTTAACATTTCGACCACGGCGGCCTTTGTCGTAGCCGGGGCGGGGGTGCCGGTGGCCAAGCATGGCAACCGCTCCATTACCAGCCAGTGCGGCTCGGCGGATGTTCTCGCGGAACTGGGAGTGAACCTGGAGGTGACCCCGGATGTGATGGAGGACTGTATTCACGAGGTCGGAATCGGGTTTCTGTTCGCGCCCAAACTGCATCCGGCGATGAAGCATGCCATGGGGCCGCGCAAGGAGCTTGGATTCCGGACGATTTTCAATCTTCTGGGACCGCTGGCGAATCCCGCCGGAGCCAAATGCCAGGTGTTGGGGGTGTTTGCTCCGGAATTGACCGAGATGTTCGCGGAGGTTCTTAAGCGACTGGGAAGCCGTCGTGTCTTCGTCGTTCATGGCCAGGACGGGATGGATGAGATCACCATCACGGGAACGACCCGGATCAGCGAATTACGGGACGGCTCGATCCGGACCTATAACTTCGATCCGTTGTCGGTCATGGAGGATTATGCCCCCCTGTCGACCTTGGCGGGTGGCGATCCCGTCGCCAATGCCAAAATCACGCGGGCGATCCTGGAAGGTGAGGCCGGGCCGCGACGGGATATTGTCTGCCTGAATGCGGCGGCCGGGTTGATCGCCGGGGGCAAGGCGGTGGATTTTGAGGAGGGATTCAAGCTGGCCGGGCAATCTCTTGACAGCGGGAACGCCCTGCAGGCTCTGGAAGGGTTGGTCACCGCCACACGGCGGTGACAGAAAAGGGAAACGATGAGTACTGATGAAAATATTCTGACCCGGATCATGGGGGAACGGAAAAAAGATGTGGCGGTTTCGAAGCGCCAGGTGTCGGTCAATGAGTTGCTCTGGGAGGCCGAAAAACGCACCAACTACTACAGTCTGGTTGACCGGCTTCGGGCCGGGGCGGGGCCCCGGATACTTGCCGAGGTGAAGAAGGCCAGTCCTTCCGCCGGGGAACTTCGACCGGTGTATGACCCCACCGCCATTGCCCAGGCCTATGTGTCGGCGGGTGCGGTTGGAATTTCGGTGCTGACCGAGCCGCATCATTTTCTCGGTTCGCTGGATGATCTTCGCCGGGTCCGGAAAGTCGTGAATGTGCCCGTGTTACGTAAGGATTTTATCGGGGAAACCTACCCGTTGCTCGAGGCGGCGGCATGGGGTGCCGATGTGGTGCTGCTGATTGTTGCCGCACTCGAGCCCGGCCAGTGTGAGGAGTTATACCGAGAGGCATTGGAGTTGAATCTGGAGGTGATTGTCGAGGTTCATACTCTGGAAGAATTGGGAGTGGCACTCTCCTGTGAGCACGCCATCATCGGGGTGAACAGTCGCGACCTGAAGACCTTGCGGACTGACCTGGCTGTGGCGTATGAACTGGTCAAGGCGATTCCGGATGACCGGTTGTGTATTGCCGAAAGTGGCATCCGGACCCCGGAGGATATCGCGGGATTGCAGGCGGCGGGGTATGACGGGTTTCTGGTGGGCGAATCCCTGCTGCGGGAGCCTTTCCCCGGAAAAGCACTGAAGGTGTTGTTGGGGAAGGCGTGAAGGATGACGGGATGCTGACAATCAAAATATGTGGATTGACCAACCTGGATGATGCGCGATGGGCCCTTGAGGCAGGTGCGGATTATCTGGGATTTGTACTTTACCTGAATTCGCCCCGGTGTGTGTCGGCCAGGGAACTGTGTCGCCTGACCGGGGCGTTACCCGGGACGATCCGCACCGTGGGGGTTTTTGTGAATGAGGCACCGGTTCTTGTGAAGGAAGTGGCTCAGGCGTGCGGGTTGTCGGTGGTGCAGTTGCACGGGAATGAGAATCCCGATGACTATGATGATTTGGGCGTCACTCTGTGGCGGGCGTTGCGGTTGCAGGGCGGGACATGGAATCCCGATCCCCGGAAGTGGGCGGCGGAACGATTTGTTTTGGATGCCGATTCGAGCGCCTATGGCGGAACCGGCATAACGGTCGATTGGGATGTGGCGGGAACGTTTGCGGCCCGGAATCGTGTCATGCTGGCGGGGGGGCTGACAGCCGACACGGTGGGGGACGCGATCCGGTGCGTCAGACCCCTGGGGGTGGATGTCTCCAGCGGAGTGGAACTGGCGCCGGGCCGGAAGGATCACAAGAAAGTGGCCGCATTCATTCGTGCGGCCCGGGAAGCGGACGAAGCGTTGAGGAGCGAATCATGAAGTGCGTGGAAGTGAACACGGTTCCGGATGCGAACGGACATTTCGGAATGTATGGCGGACGGTATGTTGCGGAAACGCTGATGCCGGCCTTGATCGAGGTTGAAAAGGCCTATCGGGCGGCGCAGGCGGATCCCGCCTTTGAGTCGGAATTCAGGGGGCTTCTGAAGCATTATGTCGGAAGACCCTCGCCGCTGTATTTTGCCCCGCGCCTGACGGAGGCGTTTGGCGGCGCGAAAATCTATCTCAAGCGCGAAGACCTTAACCACACAGGTGCCCACAAGGTCAATAATACGCTTGGTCAGGCCATTCTGGCCCGGCGCATGGGGAAGAAGAAGCTCATGGCGGAGACCGGGGCTGGGCAGCATGGGGTGGCCACGGCCACGGTGGCGGCGCGGTTCGGCATGGAGTGTGATGTCTATATGGGCGAGGAGGATATCCGGCGGCAGGCACCGAATGTGAAGCGGATGAAGCTTCTCGGAGCCCGGGTGATTCCGGTGACCAGTGGTACCAAAACGCTGAAGGACGCCATGAGCGAAGCCCTCCGCGAATGGGTGGCGGCGGTGGACACCACGTTTTACGTGATCGGAACCGTTGCGGGGCCGCATCCGTACCCGGTCATGGTTCGCGATTTCCAGAGTGTGATCGGGATCGAGACCCGGGAGCAGTTTCTGGAGAGTGAAAATCGTTTACCCGATCTCGTGATTGCCTGTGTCGGGGGAGGAAGCAATGCGGCGGGGATGTTCTATCCCTTCCTGAATGATGCCGGGGTGAAGCTGGTGGGAGTTGAGGCGGCGGGACATGGGATTGCCACGGGCCAGCATGCCGCCAGCATTGAGGCGGGGCGGCCGGGAATCCTGCATGGCAGCAAATCGTATGTGCTACAGGATGCCGAGGGGCAGATTCTCAACGCCCATTCCATCAGCGCCGGATTGGATTATCCCGGAGTCGGGCCGGAGCATGCCCTGTGGGCGGATCTGAAGCGGGTGGAGTATTCCGGAATTACCGATGTTGAGGCGGTGGCAGCGTTTCATGAACTCGCTCTGCTGGAGGGCATTATCCCGGCGCTTGAATCCAGTCATGCACTGGCGGAGGCGCGGAAGCGGGCCCGGACGGTCGGGAAGGGGGGAGCCATCGTGGTGTGCCTCTCGGGGCGCGGTGATAAGGATCTTGAGAGTGTGTTGGAGTACGATGCGAGGGTCAAATCATGAGCCGGATTGAAGACGTGTTTAAGCGCTTAAGTAAAGGGAATCGCAAGGCGCTGGTCGGATTTCTAGTGGCTGGCGATCCGGATCTGGAACGATCGGAACGGGACTGCCGCACGGCTCTGGAGAGCGGCGTGGATGTGTTGGAACTCGGCGTGCCGTTTTCAGATCCGACGGCGGATGGCCCGGTGATCCAGGCGGCAGGCCAACGCAGTCTGGCGGCGGGCACCACGGTGGCCAAGGTCGTGGCGCTGGCAAAACGGTTGCGCCGGGACTTTGAGACCCCGATCGTGTTGTTCGGGTATGTGAACCCGTTTTTCAACTACGGGTATGAGACGCTGGCCCGGGATGCCGCCGCCGCAGGTGTGGATGCCTTTTTGGTGGTGGATCTTCCCTTTGAGGAGAGTGGCGAGTTCCGTGTGCATCTGGACAAGGTGGGACTTGATTTTATTTCCCTCATTGCCCCGACGACTCCCGATGCCCGTCTGGGAACCCTCCTCAAGGAGGCGAGCGGATTTGTGTATTACATCATGGTCAAGGGCGTAACGGGAGCGCGTGCCGAGGTGGCGGAGGATGTGGCGGGGCATCTGGCCCGGCTTAAACTGCATACCCGGTTACCCGTGGCCGCAGGGTTTGGCGTCAGCAACGGGACTCAGGCTCGTGAGGCGGCCCGGCATGCCGACGGAGTTGTGGTGGGCAGCGCCCTGGTCAGGGCCGCCGGTGAGGGTCGCCTGGCCGTCTTGGTCAGCGAAATCCGGCAGGCACTGGATTCCCAAGAAAAGTGATTGCGTTAAGGGTTGGGTTTCGGGTATAAGTACGCGGCTTTTTTAGAAGGAAGGTTTGATTTTATGAAGAAGGATACTCACCCCGATTATACAGATGCGACGATTACCTGTGCCTGTGGCGCCATTGTGCAAGTGAAGTCCACGAACAAGGCGATGCATGTGAACACCTGTTCCGTTTGTCACCCGTTCTATACCGGCCGTACGGCCATGGTAGACGCCAAGGGGCGTGTGGAACAGTTCCGGAAACGCTACGCAAAGAAGTAGTCAACCGGGCGTCAGAAAAAGGCTGGAACCCCCAAGGGGATTCCGGCCTTTTTTCTGTCCGAAGATCGTTTGAACAGAAGTCGCAAAGCACGCAAAGCAGAGAAATAGATCGTTCCTGTGCGGCGCCGCCCATGATTGAAAAATCCTACATCGATAAGCTGGATGCGAGAATGAGGGAACTGGAGGCGAACATCTCCAATCCCGCCCTGGCTGCGAATCCCAAGAAATTCAGGGAAGCGGCCAAGGATCATTCCCGGCTCCGGAAGATTCTCGACAAGGCGGATATTTTTTTCCGGGTGAAGCGGGATCTCGATGAACAGCGTGCCCTGCTGGCATCCGAGGACGCCGATCCGGATCTCAAGGCGCTGGCCGCCGACGAAGTGGCCGGCCTGGAAAAGACGTTTCCGGGGGTCGAGAAGGATCTTCTTTCGGCGTTGCTTCCGCCCGATCCCAACGATGACCGGAATGTCATCATGGAAATCCGCGCCGGAACGGGCGGTGACGAGGCCGGTCTTTTTGCCGGCGACCTGTTCCGGATGTACAGCCGGTTTTGTGACGGGCGCGGCTGGAAGATCTCGCTCATTGACGCCAGCCCCTCCAGCATGGGCGGCTTCAAGGAAGTGGTGTTCTCTATCACCGGAAGCCAGGCCTACAAAGTCCTGAAGTATGAGTCCGGATGCCATCGGGTGCAACGGGTTCCGGCAACCGAGTCCGCCGGCCGCATTCATACCTCGGCGGCCACCGTGTTTGTTCTGCCGGAGGTGGATGAGGTGGACGATATTGACATTCCCGCCTCCGATATCCGGGTGGATATTTTCTGTTCGTCCGGGCCGGGCGGGCAGGGGGTGAACACTACTTATTCCGCCATCCGGATCACCCATCTTCCGAGCGGATTGGTGGCGCAGAGCCAGGATGAACGGTCGCAGCACCGGAACAAGGAAAAGGCGTTGAACGTGTTGAAGGCCCGGCTTTTGGACTGGCAGCGACAGCAGGATGAGGCCAAGAGCGGCGCGATGCGGCGCACCCAGATCGGAACCGGGGATCGGAGCGAAAAAATCCGGACCTATAATTTCCCCCAGAACCGCCTTACGGATCATCGGATCAATTTTACGATTTACACGCTCGCCCGATTTATGGAGGGGGAGATTGACGGGTTGATCCAGACCCTTCAGGATCATGATATGGAATTGCGCATCCAAAAGGAAATGGCGTCCGGCTCAGCATGAAAAAACTGCTTGAAGTCCTGCAGTCGGGGGCCGACTACCTCGCTGGAAAAGGGGTTGAGCATTCCCGCCTGGTGATGGAGCAGCTGATGAGCCATGTTCTCCAGTGTCCCCGTCTTCAGCTCTATCTCCGGTTTGAAACGATGATCCCGGAAGACCGGCTGGTGGGGTTGCGCGAGGGAATCAAGCGGCTGGGTGCCGGGGTTCCCCTGCAATATGTTGTGGGGAATACGGAATTCATGGGGCACCGGTTCAAGACTGATCCGCGCGCGCTCATTCCCCGTCCGGATACCGAGACCCTGGTCAATGCGGTTCTGGCCTGCGATTCCCTTTGGGCGACCGGCCGTCCTGCTATCGCGGAGATCGGCGTGGGGAGCGGGTGCGTGGTGATCAGCCTGGCTCTGGCACGGCCGGAAGTGAATTACGTGGCCGTGGATGTGAGCGAGGCGGCGTTGGCCCTTGCGGGTGAAAATGCGGAGTCCAACCGGGTCGGATCCGCGATTGCCTTCAAGCGGGGGGATTTGCTCACGGGTTTTGAGTCCGGATCCCTTCAGGCGGTGGTGGCCAATCTGCCGTATATTCCGAGTGCGGATTGCGGGGAACTGTCCCGGCATATCCGGGAGCATGAACCGATGTCCGCCCTTGACGGGGGTACCGATGGCTTGGATCTTATTCGCAAATTGATTCAGCAGGCGACCGGGGTGCTTTGTCCGGGCGGCCGGATTTTCCTTGAAATTGGCTTTGACCAGGCGGTTCGGGTTGTGGACACTTTGAGGGGTTGCGGATTTGTCGAAATGGTTGTACACAGGGATCTTGGCGGGCGGGATCGTGTGGTGCAGGCAACCCGGTGAAAGGAAACAGGTATGAGCTTTCTTGATCTTGTCAAAAAGCGGTTCAGTGTTCGTGAGTTTGATTCCCAGCCGGTCTCTGAGCAGGATCTGGAAACCGTTCTGGAGGCGGGCCGTCTGGCTCCTTCTGCGGCGAACCGCCAGCCGATTCATATTATTGTTTTGCGGGCCGAAGACCGGCGCCGTGCCCTGGGGGTATCCTATCCCCGCGACTGGTTCTGGAAGGTACCGGTGATTCTGGTTGTCTGTGTCGAAGCGGCCCGGGGCTGGGTTCGAACCGATGGCAAGAACTACGCGGATGTGGATGGCGCCATTGCCATGGATCATATGACCCTTTGCGCGGCGGATCTGGGACTGGGAACCTGCTGGATCGGGGCGTTTGACCCGGTGAAGGTGCGGCGGATCCTGAACCTTCCGGAAGGGATCGAGCCCCTGGCGATGACGCCGCTCGGCCATCCTGCCGAGCCGGTACGCGCCAAGAGCCGGAAAACGCTTGAGGAAGTGGTTCGCTGGGAATCGTGGTGATTTGGGGTGAACTTCAAGCGCTCTCATTTTTTTATCATTCTTTTTGCCGTGGTCTGCCTGGTTGTGGCCGCCTGGATGGGTGCGCATTCCCGGGAGGGTGACGGGCGGGAAGGCGGCCCGGTTCTCGGGTCGGATGCTCCCGCAGGCGTGCGGTTTGTCACAGTTGCCCTGGGGGGATTCCGGGGAATTCTGGCCGACATCCTCTGGCTGAGGGCGTCTAATCTTCAGGACGAGGGGCGTTTTTTCGAGGTCGCACAATTGGCGGATTGGATCACCCGGCTTCAGCCGCGCTATCCCGAGGTGTGGGCCTACCATGCCTGGAACATGGCCTACAATATCACGGCGGTTCTGGCCGATCCTGCCGACCGCTGGCATTGGGTCAGGAATGGCATCCGGTTGCTTCGTGATGAAGGGATTCCCTCCAATCCACACAATCCCAAGTTGTATTGGGAGCTCGGCTGGATGTTTTATGACAAGGTGGGAGGCAAGTGGGATGAGGCAACGTTGTTTTACCGGATTAGCTGGGCCCGGGAGATGGGTGCGGTAGTGGGGACGAAGCCAGGGTCGGCTGACAGGGCCCGGCGTCTGGCGGCGGCAGGGCTTGATCCTGTCCGGATGAAGGCCGTGGATGAGGCGTATGGCCCGCTCGATTGGCGCCTTCCCGAATCCCAGGTTTTGTATTGGGGTGTCAGCGGGCAACCCTATCAGCGGCCGGATTCTCCTTGGTGCAGCAGGCTGGTGTGGATGGGATTGGTAGAAACACTGAAGGGAGGGGCGTTGGCCTTTTCTCCCGCCCAGCGGGTTTACCAGCAGGGGCCCCGGCTCGATATCGCGGTGAAGGGAATCCAGCGGTGTTCAGGCGAGGGACTGAACGGTGACCCGCTGGTTCGCGCGGTCATGGTTAATTTCCTGCGCGAGGCCGCCCTTTATCTCGAGGCGTTTGGAAAACGACCTGAAGCGGAGGCCGCCCTGGCGGAACTGAAACGGCTGCCTGATTATCATGACGGGGAAGTGGCCCTTGAAGAATTTCTCCAGAGGCATATTCAGGCCGAGATCAAGGGCTTGGATCCCGCCAGCAGACTGGAGAGGTGTGTGCGGTTTTTAACCCGAAGTGAATCCTGGCACCGTTTGGATAAGGCGAATTTTGCCGCAGGCTATGAGCGGCTGGCCCGCCTGTACCATCAGGCTTGGACTCAAGCGGACAAGGGCGCTCCACCATGGGACGGATTACGCGCCATGGCGGTGGAACGTTCCGTGCGCGAGATGCCGGATGTGATTAAAACCCCACCACAAAACCCTTGAGATAGTCCGACTCCGGGAAGCCCGGCTTGCGGGGATGGTCGGGAGGCTGGCCGAGATTGTCCAGGAATTGAACCGCGCGCCGGGCGTCACGCGCCGCGCCTTCGATCACCTTTCCGAACAGGTCGCGATCCACCAACCCGCTGCAGGAATAGGAAAAAAGTACGCCTCCGGCATTCATGAGCTGGCAGGCCAGCAAGTTGATATCCTTGTAGGCTCGCAAGCCCTGCTGCATCTTGGCTTTCCGGCTGACCAGCTTGGGCGGGTCGAGGATGATGAGGTCGAAGCGCGCCTTTTCCTCGCGGAGTTGCCGGAGAAGTTCAAAGGCATCTCCCAGTCGGTAGTCCCGTTTTGCCGGGTCACAATCCCGATTCAGCGCCAACTGGTGGTCGGCGAGTTCCTTGGCGGATGTGGAGGAGTCGAGTGATAAAACGCTTTTTGCCCCGGCGTTCAGGGCGCAGATCCCGAACGAGTCGGTATAGGCGAACACATTGAGCACGCGGGGCTTTCCGAGTTGCCCGATCCAGTGGGAAAGCGTGTGCCGATTGGTTCGTTGATCGAGGTAGAATCCTGTTTTGTGGCCATTTTCAACATCCGCAAGAAACCGGAGCCCGTTTTCCTGGAACGGGATCGGGGCCGTCAGGGGCGCTCCCGTCAGAAGGCCTTTCCGGGGTTCCAGTTCCTCGTGACGGCGAATATCCACATCGGATCGTTCCCAGATGGTTTTGGGATGCAGGAGATTTTGGAGGGTTTCAACCAGAATATCCCGGCGCGATTCCCAGGGGGCGGTCAGGAGTTGAATCACCAGCACATCAGCATAACGATCGACAATCAAGCCTGGCAGGCCGTCGCACTCGGAGGAGACAAGACGGGCGGCGGTGTCCAGTCCCCACGGGAGCCAATGCTGGCGGCGCTCGAGAGCCAGTTTGAGGCGGGCCTTGATACCCGGTGCGTCGAGCTGATCGCCCGGCTCGGTGGAGAAGACGCGGGCCCGGATATCGGAGGAGGGGTGGACGGTGGCCCGGGCGATAAAGGTGCCATTTGCGGCGAGGATATCCGCCTCATCGAGTTGGCGGTTTCCCTCGGCGCGCGAGATGGCGCCGGACATGATCCACGGATGCCCGCGCACAATCGGAATATCCCGGCCCGGCTTGAGATGAAGTTTTAAGGTCATAAGTGCCGGACACTGAACCACAATGCCGGCCGAAGGGCAAGGCGAAGACTTGGTTTTCATTCGAGTTGACTTTGCTTTTGGGAGCCTTACTCTTTCGAAAAACCTTAAGGGAAAAGCAGGGACGCATGGCATCACTCGACATCAAGACACTCAAGGGGCTTTCTGCGGCTGAAGCGGCTGCACGGCTGGGTGCGGAAGGATACAACGAGCTTCCCCATAGCAAGCCGCGCAGCATCTTCGCCATCGCGCTGGATGTGGTGAAGGAGCCGATGTTTCTCCTGTTGGTCGCCTGCGGCCTGATCTACCTGGTTCTCGGGGATATCCAGGAATCGCTGATGCTCATGGGGTTTGTGTTTGTGGTGATGGGGATCACCCTCTACCAGGAACGTAAGACCGAGCGGGCGCTGGAGGCGCTTCGTGACTTGTCCAGTCCGCGTGCCCTGGTGATTCGCGACGGCGAACAGCAGAAAATCGCGGGCCGGGAAGTCGTGCGCGGCGATATTGTCTTGCTCCAGGAAGGCGACCGCGTTCCCGCCGATGCCGTCCTGATCTCCTCCATGAGCCTCTCGGTGGATGAGTCGCTCCTGACCGGCGAATCCGTGCCGGTCCACAAGATGATGGCGGAAGGGCCGATCATCGACCTTGAGATGGCCCGGCCCGGTGGTGATCAAACCCCGTTCCTGTACTCCGGAACGCTGGTGGTTCAGGGGCAGGGGGTGGCAGAGATCAAGGGTACCGGAATGAAGACCGAGATCGGGAAAATCGGCAAGGCCTTGAAAAGTCTGGAGCAGGAGGAGACCCTGCTCCAAAAGGAAACCGGCCGGATGGTCCGCCGCCTGGCGGTGGTGGGATTGTCCCTCTGTGCTCTCGTGGTGGTGGTGTATGGGTTGACCCGGGGCGACTGGTTGCAGGGTGTGTTGGCTGGTATCACGCTGGCCATGGCGACTCTGCCGGAAGAATTTCCTGTGGTGCTGACGATCTTCCTGGCGCTGGGTGCCTGGCGAATGTCGCGCAAACGCGTTTTGGCGCGGCGCGTTCCGGCCATCGAAACGCTCGGCTCGGCTACGGTTCTATGTACGGATAAGACCGGGACATTGACGATGAACCGGATGACGGTCGAGCAACTCTATGCGGGCGGTGCGTTTTGTGATGTAAAACAAATGGGGGAGTCCTCCCTTCCGGAATCCTTTCATGAAGTGGTGGAGTACGGGATTCTGGCCAGTCAGCGCAATGCGTTTGATCCCATGGAAAAGGCCATTCATGAAATTGGCGGGCGCACTTTGGCCAAAACCGAACATCTTCATGATGACTGGGAACTGTTGCGTGAATATCCGCTTTCCCGCGAGATGCTGGCGATTTCACAGGTCTGGAAATCCAGAACCAGCGCCGAATTCATGATTGCTGCCAAGGGGGCGCCTGAAGCCATTGCCGATCTTTGTCATTTTAGCACGGAACAGAAAGCTGAACTGGCGGGCCGGATTGACAGTCTGGCCCGGGATGGTTACCGGGTTCTCGGAGTGGCGCGGGCCCGTTTCCAGCCGAGTGCGTTGCCCGATCAGCAGCATGATTTTGATTTTGAATTCATCGGATTGCTGGGATTGGCTGATCCCATCCGGCCCACGGTTCCGGCGGCGATCGCGGTGTGTCATGAAGCGGGAATCCGGGTGGTGATGATCACCGGGGATTACCCGGTCACGGCGCGGAATATTGCCAAACAGATCAATCTGGAGGAGGGGGATCTCATTACCGGGCCGGAACTTGCCGAGATGAGTGACGAGGAGCTCAACCGCCGCATCCGGAAGGTCACCATTTTTGCGCGTGTGGTGCCTGAGCAGAAACTCCGCATTGTCCAAGCCTTCAAGGCGGCGGGCGAGATTGTGGCGATGACGGGGGATGGGGTCAACGATGCCCCGGCGCTGAAGGCGGCTCATATCGGGGTGGCCATGGGCGGACGCGGAACCGATGTGGCCCGCGAATCGTCCGCACTTGTGCTTCTGGATGATGATTTCTCGTCCATTGTCGAGGCCGTCAAGATGGGGCGCCGGATTTTTGATAATATCCGGAAGGCCGTGGCCTATATTTTTGCGATCCATGTGCCTATTGCCGGAATGTCGCTGATTCCTGTGTTGTTCGGTTGGCCGCTGGTTTTGATGCCGGTTCATATCCTGTTTCTGGAATTAATCATTGATCCCGCGTGTTCGACTATTTTCGAGGCGGAAGCGGAGGAGAAAGACCTGATGAAGCGGCCGCCCCGCAAGGCGGGCGAGCCGCTGTTCAGCCTGCGTAGCGTGGGGGTGAGCGTGATGGAGGGGTTGAGCGTGCTGGCGGTGGTGCTGGCGGTATTCTGGATTTCCTGGACACTGGAACGGTCTGCGGACGAGTCGCGGGCGCTGTCCTATACCACGTTGATTGTGGCAAACCTGGCCCTGATCATCAGCAACCGGTCACGGACCCGGACCCTGTTTGAGATGGCCCGGGTTCCCAATGCGGCCATGTGGTGGGTGATTGGCGGGGCGACGGTGTTCCTGACGCTGATCCTGAATGTGCCGTTCCTGAGGAAGCTCTTCAAATTTTCAGTCCTGCACCCCGTGGATATTGCGATCTGTGTCGGCGCCGGACTACTCAGCATCGCTGCTTTCGAACTCATGAAGCTCAGGGCACAGAAGAAGGAGATGTTTACATGAAGCAATACAGGTTTTTTGGGGTTTGTCTGATGATCGGGATGGCTTTGGGGTTGGCTTGTCAGGCTCAATCTCCTGCGCCCGATGAGCGAGGTCTGTGGCTGGCGTGGGTGGCCAGCACCAATACGCCGGACGATCATGCGGCGGTGATGACGGCGTGCAACCAATTCAGGATCAAGGCGCCTCAGGATCCCTTCTGCGTCGTTGTCGCGGGAATGGAAGCCTGGCATCTTCTGGCGATGGGGAACACCAACGCCGCCATGGCTTTGTTTGAGCCGATGCTCTCGATTCCTGAAAATGCGACACCTCTCCAGAGTGCCGGAGCGGAAATGGCGCGGGGGTGGCTGACCCGGCTGGACCGGGAAAAGGTACGGGCCGCCCTGAAGAAAATCTATTTAAAGAAGATTGAATTCCCGTCATCGCTGGATCCGATTAAGACCCTGAAGATGAAGTCCCTTCCGCCCTTTACGGATCGGTGGGGAAAGCCGTGGATGTACCGCCTGGAGAGTTCAATCAAAGGACTGGAATCGCAGCAGTATGTTCTGGAATCGAGTCAACTGGGATCCCGATCTGATCTGGCGAAGGCCTTGGCTTTACCGTATGCGGGCAGGGTCAGTCTCGAGCCCGTCAAGGTGTCCCCGGTCAGCGCCGATACGGTTGAGTTTGCCCTTCGTGGCGGGAAATCCGGATATCTCCAGGCGGGTGGGGTGCTGAATGGGGTTACCGTTGCTTATATCGGGATGAATATCATTGTGATGGCTGACGAAAGTCATTGGCGCGTGGTATTGAAGCCGCGGTGAGGTGGGCCCGGATTTCCGGGGGATCGGTTACGTGAGTGATTTTTTTATGGAAAATCTGGATCCGATAATCGCGCTGATTCGCGCTGGAAACAGCGATCTTTACGGGAAGATTGTCGAGGAGTGTGAAGGAAAAGTCAGGGCTGTTGTGGCGGCCATGATTCCCGATCCGAATCGGGTGCCCGATATGACCCAGGAGGTTTTCATCACGGCCTATCGACGGCTCGACTCCTATCGGCCTGGCACCAATTTTCCGGCCTGGCTCAGCACGATTGCCCGTAATGTGGCCCAGAATGAGCGGCGTCGCTGGTATCGGCAACGTGAAAAGGAAGCCGGATTCAGGGCGGAAGTCGCCCACTGTATCGAGCCGCATATTGACCGGGTTATGGATGACCTTCCGGAGGATACTCTGGAGGCTCTGAAGGACTGTGTTGCCCGGTTGCAGGGTAAATCCCAGGATGTCATGCAGGGGTTCTATTACAAGGATCGTCCCCTGGCAGAGCTGGCCGGGCGTCTTCAAATTTCCGCGAACTCCGCCAAGGTGATTCTGCACCGTGCCCGGCAGGCCATCGGATCCTGCCTGCAGAAGAAGGGGCGCTGTCATGTCTGACGACCTTGACGAGAACCGGTTGCTCGATAATTACGTCGACGGTCAGTTGGGCGAAGCCGGGGCGGAACGTGTGATGGCCGTTCTGGAGAAGTCGGATGCGGACAAGGATCAATTGGCGCTTATGGCCGTGGTGGACCGGTTGCTACGCGCCTCCCGTCTGAAGCCGGTGTCGGGCGAGCGGGTGATGGCGGCCCTGCGCAAGGGCGGTCATTTGTCTGCCCGCCCCCCTAAGCGCCGGACTTCCGTGTTCGGGGTGACGGTGGCGGCTTTGGTTTTGATTCTTCTGGTAGCTGGGGTGGTGGCATTGTGGAAAGTGTCCGTGGCGGAGTCGGACAGGATTGGCGCAAACTTAAAGCTTGTTCAGGGTGACCTCCCGTTGGTGTCCCGCCTTCAGGCGGTCGGGAGAAGGCCGGCTGAAGCCGGTACACCAACAGTGGAAACCCCGGAAAACGCAGTCCAAACCGAGCCCCTTTCGATCGCAATCGAAACGCTTCCTGAATCCTCTTTTCAGGACGATTCCCCGCCGCCGGTTGGAGATGGTTCTGATGAGCCGGGTTTTGTGGCTCCGCCGCCGGCAGGGATATTCAAGCCGGATGAAGTCGAAAAAAGGGTGAAGGCGGGGGGGCGCGGCACTGGTGCCATGGAGCCTACCCGTCCTCGGGAGTTGCCCAAGGTTTCGGTGTTGTGTGTGAATCTGGATATGGGTGAATCCCAGCATGGAGTCTCCGCGTCGGGTGATCTGGAAGTGCTTCTCCGGGAGCTTCAGGAGCGGGCAGGGCTGGCCTATCGCCTCGAAACCCGGAGTCCGGATGAGGTGGCGACGGATCCGGAACGGAATCCGGTCATCACTGTCTCCGGGTATTATCACTTTTCCTTTACTCCGCCGCAACGGAAGGCCTTCCGGAAATTCATGCTGGCGGGCGGGACGATGGTGTTTGATGTCGGATTGGGATCGAAGCCGTTTTATGATTCAGCCCGGCGCGAACTGGGAATCATCTTCAGGGATTTTCCGCTGGATCGACTGGATCCGGCGCATCCGGTGTTTTCGTCCTATTATGATCTGGCGAAAGAGCGGTCGGGTGGCCTGCCGATGCTGGAAGGAATAACCGTCCGTTGCCGCACCGTGGCGCTGGTGTCGCGGGGCGGGCTGCTGGCCGGCCGCCGTTCCGAGGAGTCGTTGCGGCTGGGACTCAATGTGGCGTCCTATGTGATTGCCTGGCGGGGCTGGGTGAAGCCGGAGCGGATCCCCGCCGTCGAGATCCAGGAATCAAAAAAGGCATATTTTGATCGGTTGCGCATCGGGCAGGTGAGGGTCGGGGGCGATTGGAAACCCCGGCCTTTTGCGTTGCCGATGTTGCTGCAAACCTTCAGCCGAAAGACCTCGGTTCCGGTCCAGTCTGCGATCCGGGAAGTGCGTCTGACCGATCCCGGTCTGTTTGATCTGCCGTTCCTCTATCTGTCCGGTCATGAGGGTTTTCGGCTGACAAAAGACGAGCTTTACGCGTTAAGCAAGTACTTGGAGAGCGGGGGATTCCTGTTTGCCGAGGCCTGTTGCGGGCGGCGCGACTTTGATCAGGCGTTCAGGATGGAATTGCAGCGGGTTCTTCCCGATGCCCCGCTGACGCCGATTTCTCCCGATGACAGCCTCTTTACCGAGCCCAATCGGGTCAAGCGAATGACCGTTACCCCCTTGCTTTCCGGCCGGTTGGGCCGGTCGGTAATCGAGCCGAGGCTGGAAGGGGTAAAACTGCATGGGCATTATGCCGTGGTTTACAGCCCCTATGGCATGGCCGGGTGCTGGGAGATGTCCCAGAATCCCTATGCCCTGGGCTACAACGACAGCGAGGCGATCCGGTTGGGACAGAATATCCTGATGTATGCCGTGATGTATTGAGCCGCAATCAGGTCGTTCACCGCAGGCTCCCGCAGTAGCGGGAAGCCCGCCCTACAAGGTGGAAACACAGTGTAGGACGAGCTTCCCGACCAACGGGAGGGAGCTTGTGGGGAATGAGAAGACGAAGAGTGGAAACGATGTAGTGATGCGCTTCCACAGTGTAGGACGAGCTTCCGGACCAACGGGAGGGAGCTTGTGGGGAATGAGAAGACGAAGTGTGGAAACGATGTAGTGATGCGCTTCCACAGTGTAGGACGAGCTTCC
>CAZOZF010000014.1:0-33166 GCA_964584205.1 uncultured Verrucomicrobiota bacterium | reverse complement strand
GTCATTGAGCGACTATTCCTCAATAGGAAATCCCACGCTAATTCCGGAAGAACCTTTTTTGTTTTACCCGAACAGGGACAGTTGCCCCGCATCCCTTGTTTTCCGTTTGTTCCGGGCCAGCCGGGGCTGTCCCGCCTCGCTGAACTCCCCCTCCTCCAGATTGGTCAGGATTTCCTTGGCACGATCGATGACCTCAAGGGGCAGTCCCGCCAATCGGGCAACCTGGATTCCGTAACTCTTGTCGGCCGCACCGGCCACGATCTTCCGCAAAAACACAATCTGGTCGTTTCGCTCACTCACCACCACATTGTAGTTCTTTACACCCGGCAGGGTCAGGGCCAGATCAGTCAATTCATGGTAATGGGTGGCAAACAGGGTCTTGGCCTTTGCCTTCTCGTTATTATGCAAAAACTCCGCCACCGCCCACGCAATACTGATTCCGTCAAAAGTGCTTGTTCCCCGTCCGATCTCATCGAGAATGATCAGACTCCGGGGCGTGGCGTTATTGAGAATGTTGGCGGTCTCCTGCATTTCAACCATGAACGTGCTGCGTCCCCGCGCCAGGTCGTCACTGGCACCCACCCGGGTAAAAACCTGATCCACAACACCAATTTCGGCCTCGGAGGCGGGAACAAACGAGCCCATCTGGGCCATGATGACAATCAAGCCAACCTGCCGGATGTAGGTGGATTTTCCGGCCATGTTCGGCCCCGTCAAAACAATTAATTGATGATGGGTTCCATCGAGCAGGGTATCGTTCGGGACAAACCGCTCGGCATTCTGCATGCCCTCGACAACCGGATGCCGCCCATCCTTGATCCACACCTTCCCGCCAGCCTTGATCCGTGGCCGGATATAGCGCCCCATCACGGCCCGTTCCGCCAGCGAGGCAAGCACATCCAGCGTTGCCAGAGCAAGCGCAGTCCGCTGGATCTCGGCGGTATGATGAACAACCTGTTCCCGGATCCCTGAAAACAGCTCGCACTCAAGCGCCACGGCCCGCTCCTGGGCTCCCATGATCCTGCGTTCGTACTCCTTGAGCTCCGGGGTCACAAACCGCTCGCCATTCACCAGGGTCTGCTTGCGGATATAGTCATCCGGCGCATGGGCCAGCTGCCCTTTAGAAATTTCAATGTAATAGCCGAATACCCTGTTGTGCCGGACTTTCAGCGTCTTGATTCCCGTACGAACCTGTTCCCGGGTTTGGAATTCCGCCAGCCATTGACGCCCCTCGGACGCCGCCACGCGCAATTCGTCGAGTTCAGCATTATAGCCCTTCCGGATAATACCGCCTTCTTTCAGCGCCACCGGAGGCTCATCTTCAATTGCCCGGCCAATCAATTCGGCCACTTCAGGCAGGGGAACCATCTCCTGCCCCAGGGTTCGCAACATCTCGCTCAAATGCCCCTTCACCAAATCCCGGATCGTCGGCAAGGCGTCCAACGAGGCACCCAGCGCGCGAAGGTCTCGGCCATTCCCGCTGCCGGCACTCAGGCGGGCCACAAGGCGCTCCAAGTCGCGAATTCCCGGAAATCGATCACGGATGTCGTGGAGCAAAGTCCGATTCAGGGTTAATGCCTCCACCGCATCCAAGCGTCTTTCAATCCCCGCAACCTCGGCCAGCGGCCTGAGAATCCAGTCCCGCATCAACCGGGCACCCATCGGGGTTTTGGTCTCGTCCAGAGTCCCCAGAAGCGTCACGGATCCCCGCCGCTCCTCGGAACGCCGGGGAACGAGATCCAGGTTGCCGCAGGTGGCCTGATCCAGCATCATATAATCGGCGGGGTTGCTGACCTTGAGGGATCGGACATGTTTGACATCGCGCTTCAATTCCTCCTGAACATAGTACAGGATTCCGCCGGCAGCCCCCACGGCCGCAGGCTTGCTCTCGCACCCGAACCCATCCAGCGAATGCACGGAAAAATGCCGAATGAGACGATCCCGCGCCACATCATACCGGAACACCCAGTCCTCCCCGCCACTGACCACAATCCCCTCCAGCGATGCCATCAGCGATTTCACCAGAGGATCGTTCATCTGCTCGGAAGGCACGACACATTCACGGGGACTGAATTGCCGCAGGGACTCAGCCAGCAAGGAAGAATCCTGCGACTCCTCCACCCAGAAAGCACCGGTGGAAATATCCAGCATCGCCATCCCGAACACCCCGCCGCTCCGGCAGAATCCAGCCAGATAATTATTTTGGATTGAATTCAGGATCGTGTCCTGCATCACCGTCCCCGGCGTGACGATGCCCGTCACTTCGCGGCGGACAATGCCCTTGGCAGAGGCGGGATCCTCGACCTGGTCGCAAATGGCCACTTTTTTTCCGGCCCGGATCAGTTTCGCCAGATAGCCGTCCGCCGCATGGAATGGCACGCCGCACATGGGGATCCCCTGGCGGCGGGTCAGTGTGATATCCAGGAGCTGCGAGGCCTCCTTGGCATCCTCGAAAAACATCTCGTAGAAATCACCCAGCCTGAAAAATAAAATGGTATTCGCGGGAAGTTTCCCGCGAATCTGCCGGTATTGCGCCATCATCGGCGTCAGGGTTTCACCACTCATGTCGTAACTCTCTTATCTCAAATTTGATATTTCAGAATGCCATCCGCCAAAACCTGCCACTGGTCCACGGTGAGCATTTCCGGACGGATCCTCGGATCCAGCCCCATTTGAAACAGAACCGACACCGCTTGCTCGGGAGTCACCCCAAAGCGGGCCGCAATTATTGTCAGGATGGTCGCCATCTGCTTTCTCCGGAATGCAAAAGCCTCCTTGGTCAGCCGGGCAAACATCGGCCGGTCTCCCCCTTGAATCTGCGACTCGGGAAGACGCGTCATCCGCACCACGACCGATTTGATTTTGGGACGCGGATAAAAACAATTGGGACTGATAATTTTCACGGTTTCAACCTGATAAACCCGCTGAGCCCAGACTCCCATCAGGCCGCGCTCCGCAGCGCCGGGAGCGGCCGCCAACCGCTCCCCTACTTCCAGCTGAACCGTCACCGTAATACGCTTCGGGGGATGAGGCAAGGCAAAGACATTCATCAGGATCCGGCTTCCCACCGAGTACGGGAGATTGGAAACAAGGGCCGTAATGCCTTCCTGCTCAAAAAATGCGGCATCGAGATCCATCGCGTCCCCCCTGACCAGGGTCAGAACCGGATGATCCGGGTATTCCCTGCAGAGATAGTCATACAGTCCGCGATCTTTCTCCACCGCCACCACCCGCCGGGCCAGTCCAACCAGTTGCTCGGTCAATACACCAAGCCCCGGCCCGACCTCCAGCACCACATCCTCAGGCTGGGAATCCGCTGCCGCAAGGATGATGTCGCGGATATTGGCGTCGATCAGGAAATTCTGCCCGAGCAGGCTGTTCGGCTGGAGGCCGTGTTCCTGAAGCAAAGCGGAAACTTGCGAGGGGCTGGTCAGTTTCACGGCTGGGATGATTTGATAATTTCGATATAGGCGTCTTTACGGAGCCGAACCATCCAGCCATCGGTCACACGCCGGATCTCTTTTTTCCGCAAATCCTTTTCAATGGTGCTGCGGACTTCCTCAAAGGGAATCGGACCCGCCGCCAGGGAATCCTCCAGCTTGATCAAATAATAATTCCCATCCATCCGGATGATATCACTCACCGCATTCTTCGTGAGCCCCTTGACCGGCGTCGCCAGTTCAGAACGTAAGTCGCGAACATCATACCAGCCCCAATCCCCGCCGTCCTTGGCCTTGCCATCCTCCGAGACCGCCCGGGCCATGGTCGCGAAATCGGCACCCGCCCTGATTTTCAGTAACGCCTCACCCGCCGACGTCTCCCGCACCAGACGATCCGGCTCATTCGTCGACCCCTGAATCAGGATAACGCGGATCTTCACCTTCGCCTCACGAGTGTATTTTTTGGGGTTCTCCTCGTAGATGCGGCGGACATCCCGTGGCGAAATCATCACCTGGGCGTCCACTTCACGGCTCTTCATCATTCCCACAACAATACGCTCACGCATCTGGCGCCGCCATTCCTCCATGGACATATGCGCCCCCCTCAGGGTTTTCAGGAATTCCTGACGATCCCCCTCATAGCGTTCCTGGATAAAATCGCTGACTCGTTTTTCCACATACTTTTCGATTCCATCCTTGTTGAGCTTGGTATCGGCATCGTACGCCTTCATAATCAGCTTCGCATTGATCAGATCATCAAGGATATCGGAATACAGCTCCTGCTGCTGTGACTCCAAGTCCGCCCCCGTGTACAACTGGCGCAACTGGGGCATCAGGGGCCCCATGGCCTCCCTGACCTCCCCTACCGTCACAACCCCGTCATTAACGAAGGCGGCAACCCCATCGATCATGATGGATTCAGCCACCGCCCACTTCGCGATAACCCACATTGCCGCGATAAAAATCATTCGTCTCATGAATCATGTCCTCCGCACCCGGGTGCCCAAAAGCCGTCACTATGCCACAAAAAATGACACTCCGCTATCTGCTATTTACTATTTGCCCTCAAACAGGTATCTTGAAAACCAGTTATTAGGGAGTGATGACGTGAGACAAATACTACATGCAGTAAAAGGCTGGATTCGTGGCGAATCCTCAAAAGGGCGAAAAACGGCCATTGTTTATGTATATTCACCGGGCAAGGAAACCCAGAACGGGGAATTGGGAGCGAATGACCAGATCTCCCTGCTTCGTCGGCTTTCGACCTTCGTGAGCAAGGAAACCCTTCCTGTCACCATCATTTTTCCGGGCCGCCCGACACGCAAAATTCCGGATGGCGCCAGCCAGAGCGGGGTTCAGGTTCGCTATGCTACCGCTGATCAAATGAAAAAAGTGATCAGTCACGCCATCGCTGAAGCTAAAAAAGAATACTCCGTTGTCCTGGCCACCAATAGCCCAGAATTGGAAAAGATAGCCCGCAGCGAGAGAATCCGCCATATCCGCGCCACCACCTTTGAGGAAGCGCTGAACGCGATTTGTGGTCCCCTCCGCCGCGACCAGCCCCAGCAACAGCCGCAACGGCGCCAGCCACAGCCGCAGTCCGCACCCGCGCAAAAATCACAGCCTCTCCCGGTATCGAACGACTCCGTCGGTCAGGAATCTCCTGAGCCCCAACCTCAGGCCAATCCCCCTTCCCCGAAACCCGAGCCCGTGCTTCAACGGCATCGCCGGAGTGAGGCTCCCGCGAAAAAAGAAGAACGGGATCAGGATATTCTGAATTTGATTGATCCGCTGTAAATCAAGGAGCATTCCATGACCCCGAAAACCTATTCGATTATCATCAGTGGACTGTTTTGCATGCTGTGCGCCATCGGGACGTTCGTCTGGACGGGGTGCGACACCGCAAGCGCTACCGAGGATCTTGTTGTTTCACCGTCTTCGGCGACACTTTCATCCGGACAGTCACAGACATTCACCGTCAGTGGTGGCTACCATTACACGTGGTCCATTAGTGGAACCACCAGCAGCAGCGGCACCACAAGTTCAGCTCAAGGCTCGCTTTCATCCCTGACGGGAAGCCAAGTGCTCTACACGGCCCCCTCCAGCGCCACCCTCAGCGGCTCTGTTACGCTTTATGTCACCTCTACCATCGAGGGCAGTGGCGAGGGAGTCAGTAATTCCCCGGCTTACTCAGTCACCGGAAACGCCATCGTCACTTTTAAATAAGCGCGGTCATCATGACCAAACCGTTGCTGATCACAAGCCTCCAAAATTCCCGCGTCAAGGCGGTGGTGGGATTACGGCAACGGTCAGACCGCGATGAGCGCGGAGAAATGATCATTGAGGGGTACCGCGAACTCAAGCGTGCCCTCGATAACCGGCATCTCCCCAAGGCGCTTTTCACCTGTGCTGAACTTTTCATGGGCACCAATGAGCCTGCCCTGATTGAACGCTGTCGGCTCGCTGGAGCTGAACTGATTGAATGCACCAAACCGGTCTTCGAGAAAATGTCCTACCGTGACCGCCCGGAAGGTTTATTGGCCATTGCTCCCCAGGTTCACTGGACGCTGGCTGATCTGAAACTCCCTGATGCTCCGCTTCTGGTCGTGGCCGAGGCGATTGAAAAGCCCGGGAACCTCGGCACCATCCTCCGCTCCGCCGATGCCGCCGGGGTCCACGCGGTGATCGTCTGCGACCGGTGCACTGATATCAATAACCCCAACGTCGTCCGCGCCAGCACGGGAACCCTCTTTGCCCTTCCCGTTGTGGAAGCCAGCACGGATGAGGTTCTGGCATGGCTCCGTAAAAATAACATTCAAATTTTGGCGGCAACCCCGCATACCGACTTTGACTACACGGCCGTGGATCTCAAGAAAGGGACAGCCCTGGTCGTGGGAACCGAACAATACGGGCTCTCGGAGAAATGGATGAATGAAGCCGACCTGAAGGTGAAAATTCCCATGCTGGGGCAGGCTGACTCCCTCAATGTGGCCTCCGCGACCACGATCCTGCTGTATGAAGCGGTGCGGCAACGGCAGAGCAACTAGGCGCTAGGGGTCAGGGTTCAGGGTTCAGGAAAACCCGGCAGCTTGCAGTTTCTCCATCGTCACGCCCTTGTTTCCCTGCATGCGACCGAGATACCGCTGGACATACTTGCCGATAATGTCGGTCTCCAGATTGACTTCGCGCCCTGTTTTCAGGGCCTGTAATGAGGTGTGGCTCCACGTTTGCGGAATCAAATGAACGGTGAATGATTTCTGACGAAGGTCGGCCACAGTCAGGCTGACGCCGTCGATGGCGATTGAGCCTTTCGACACAATTCCGGAAAGCAACTCATCGCCACAGGCCACCTCAAGGATCCAATCGGCACCTTTCTGCGCAAGCGACAGAACCTTTCCCGGACCATCGATGTGCCCAGTCACGATATGTCCGCCCAATCGTTCATCGGCGCGCAACGCCCGCTCCAGATTGAGTTTCGCGCCCGGGGACATATCGCCTAGGGTGGTTTTTTTCAAGGTTTCCGCCAGGACATCACAGGAGAACTCCCCTGCATGAAGGGAGGTCACCGTCAGGCAGACCCCTTGAACCGCCACGCTTTCGCCCACGCCCAAGGGGGAATCCCAGGGCGCATGACGGATCACCAGACTCATCCCATCACGGCGCGGCTTCTTGCCCGCCAATGACCCGACTTGCTGAATTAGCCCGGTAAACATAATGATTTTGCCCTTATCATGACATCGCCACCAATCATACGGGTTTCCACGATCTTGAGTCGTGGCGCACCCGCAAGTTTCCATCCCCTGCCGCCAATGGCACCAATCCCATCGCCACCGATGATCACAGGAGCCATAAACAGCACCAGTTCATTCACAAGATCGGCACGAACCAGGGAAGCCGCCAACTCGCTTCCGCCTTCGCAAAGGACATGAAGGACGCCAAGGCCATGCAGGGACTTCAGCAAGGCGGGCAGGGAAACACCACGGCCGACCGCAGGCAATACCAAGACCTTCGCCCCTCTCGCCGCATAGTCCGCCTGTCGTTGAATCGGACACCGTTTTGTAGTGACCAGAATAGTTTGAGAAGCAAACTCATCCCGAAAAACACATCGATTGGCAGGCACTTTCCCGGCGGCATCAACAATAACCCGGAAGGGCATGCGGCCTTTTGAAGGACGCGGCAGCAGCGACGGATCGTCTTTCAGAACCGTTCCGGCACCAACCATCACGGCATCGACCCGGCGGCGGAGTCCCTGCACGACCGACCGGGCCGCAGGCCCGGAAATCCACTTCGACCGACCGGTTGAATCGGCAATCCGTCCATCCAGCGACTCGGCCAGCTTCAGAGTGACATACGGTCTTTTTCGAATCATGGCCGAAGCAAACGGTGCCAGCAACTCCTGGGCCGAAGCTGCACCAACCCCGGTGATCACTTCGATCCCAGCCCGCCGGAGCTGCTTGAATCCCGTTCCCGCATGACGGGGATTCGGGTCGGAAACGGCCGCGACCACCCTCTTGATCCCAGCCTGTATAATGGCCTCCGTACAAGGAGGGGTTCTGCCAAAGGTGCAGCAGGGCTCCAAGGTTACATAGAGTGTGGCCCCTTTGGCGCGAATCCCCGCCTGGCGAAGTGCATAGACCTCGGCATGCGGCCCACCCGCCTTGCGATGAAACCCATGGCCAATCAGCCGCCCGTTTTTGACGATCACCGCCCCCACTGGCGGATTAGGTCGCGTCAGTCCCTCTCCTAAACGGGCCCATCGGAGCGCCTCGCTCATCCATTCTGTATCATCCGTCTTCATCTACAATCCGAGAAACCCCTTCACGAATTCCTTCGCGTCAAACGGGGCCAGATCCTCCTCGCTCTCACCGAGCCCGACAAAATGGACCGGCAAGTCGAGTTCCTTGCGAATAGTGAAAATGAAGCCCCCCTTGGACGAGCCATCCAGTTTCGCCACAACCACACCGGTTAAGGCGACACATTCCTTGAACATCCTCGCCTGGATGACCGCGTTGTTCCCCAGGGTGGCATCCAGCACAATCCAAATTTCATGGGGAGCACCCGGCAGGGCCTTGTCGATGGATCGTCGCACCTTCTGAAGTTCATCCATCAGCGGCTGCTTGGTATGCATGCGCCCTGCGGTATCGATCAGCACGACATCCGCCTTTCGCGCAAGGGCAGCCTTCACGGAATCATAGGCAACGGAGGCCGAGTCGGCCCCATGAGCCCCCACCACGACATCCAGTTTCAGGCGATCCGCCCAGAGTTTCAATTGGTGCGAGCCCGCCGCCCGGAAGGTATCGGCGGCAGCCAGAAGCGGTGTCAAACCCTGCTGCTTGATTATAGAGCCAAGTTTGGCCGTGGTGGTGGTCTTGCCGGAACCATTAACGCCGACGATCAGAATAACCCTGGGCTTATGGGCTCCCTTCCACTCAAATGGCTTCTGAGAAGGAAAGACCGCTTCGAGCATGGCCTCGATTGTTGAGGTCATGTCGAAGCCCCCGCCCTTGCGCTTCAACTTTCCAATCCATTCATCCACCAAACGGGGCGCGATATCGGCCTGGATGAGGGCTCGCTCCCACGCCTCCAAGGCGGCGGGATCAGCCTTGGCCAAGCCGGGAATCAGACTCGTCAGCCCCCCCACGATCTTGTCGCGGGTTCTTGCCAGTGCTTTGAGCCAGGACTTCATGACTCCTTGGGGGAAGCCGCAGCAGGAGTCCCCGTATCCAAATCGCGCCGGATCCGATCCAGAACTCCGTTCACAAAGCGTCCTGATCCCACATCACCCATGGCCTTGGCAATAGACACCGCCTCATCAATAGACACAGCATGTGGAATGTCAGTCCGACACAACATCTCATACACCGCCAGACGGATGACATTCCGATCCACCCCCGCCATCCGGTGAAGGCTCCAATTCTGCGCACATTTTTCAATAACCCCATCAACCCTCTGCCGGTTTTCAAGAACGCCTCGAACGAGCTCCTCGACAAACTGACGGGTTTTCGCAGAGACCTTCCGTTCCGCCCAGAATGACACCAAAACCGGATCAAGTTCTCCGGGATTGAAGTCCAACTGAAACAGAATTTGAACCGCTGATTCGCGGGCATCGCGTCGTGATCCCATCGTTACACTCCCATCTGGCGGCACAAATTGGCCATTTCAATGGCCGACTGCGCGCCATTCCATCCCTTATTTCCGGCCTTGGTGCCGCACCGCTCGATCGCCTGTTCGAGATTATCCGCACAAACCACGGCATTGATCACGGGAATCTGTGTTTCCAATGAAATGGCAGACAGGGAACGAGCGACCTGAGAATTGATCAAATCCGCATGCGGAGTTGCCCCCTGAATCACCACGCCGAGGGCAATGATCGCATCCTGCCCGCCTTTAAGCGCCAGCTTCTTGACGGCAAAAGGCAGCTCATTGGCACCGGGAACCCAGACCACCGTCACATCCTTCTCGCCGATACCGTGCCGGATCAGGCAGTCAATGGCACCACCAACCAGCTCCTTGGTGAAAAAGTCATTGAAACGGCTTACCACAATGGCAACCTTGAGCCCCTTACCCATCAGGTTTCCAGACACTTCTTTTACATTTGCGTTCATGATTATCTCCCTTTCCTCATTCGTCATTCATACTTCATCGTTCATACTTCATCATCTCTTTTACAGCCAATGACCCAGTTTTTTCTTTTTTGTGGCCAGATAACGCTGACTGTGCACGGTTGCGGGCAGAACCAGAGGAACCCGCTCCGTAATGCTCAACCCATAGGCTTGCAGTCCCACAACCTTGCGGGGATTGTTGGTGATCAATCGGATCCGGCTTAACCCCAGGTCAGCCAGGATTTGTGCCCCCACCCCATAATCCCGGAGGTCGGCCTTGAATCCAAGTTTGATATTGGCCTCAACCGTATCCAAGCCCTTCTCCTGAAGGGCGTAAGCGTGCAATTTATTCGCCAAGCCGATGCCGCGCCCCTCCTGTCGCATATAGAGAATCACCCCCGCTTTCTCCTTGGCCACCATCTGCATGGCCTTGGCGAGTTGATCCCCGCAGTCGCATCGCATCGACCCGAACACATCACCCGTCAGGCATTCGCTATGAACCCGAACCAGTGCCGATTTGACTTTCCGGGGATCGCCCATGACGAGGGCCAGATGATTTTCATTTTCCACGATGGAACGGTACAACTTCAATTTAAACAAACCGAACCGGGTCGGCATATCCACCGTCCGGATCAGGTCCACCAACCGTTCCTCTTTCCGGCGGTACTCGATCAGATTGGCAATGGAGGCTATTTTCAAGCCATGTTTGGCGGCGAATTTTCGTAATTCAGGCAAGCGCGCCATGGTTCCGTTATCATTCATGATCTCGCAAATCACGCCCGCCGGGTTCAATCCCGCCAACCGCGCCAGATCCACCGAGGCCTCCGTATGCCCCGCACGACGCATCACGCCACCTTCCTTGGCTTCGAGAGGGAAGACATGTCCGGGGCTGATGAGATCCCGGCGCCCGGTGCCTGGGGCAACCAGAAGTTTAATGGTCAGCGCACGGTCATGGGCGCTAATCCCAGTGGAAATTCCATCACGGGCATCCACCGACTCCATAAAGGCGGTTCCGAAATGGTCGCCCCCGCCGCGATTGACCATACTCCGGATCGACAGCGCGTCCAATCGATCCCGGGTCATTGCCACACAAATCAGACCACGCCCGAATCTCGCCATGAAGTTGATAGCCCGATCAGTCACCTTATCGGCGGCCATGACCAGATCGCCTTCATTTTCGCGATTTTCGTCATCGGTAATGACCACCATCTTACCCTGGCGGATATCCGCAAGAACCGCTTCAATGGGGTCGAATATGTCTCGCTCTTTTTTCATAAAAAATCCCGAAGACCAAAAAAGTCTTCGGGATAAAAGAAGGACACACCCATGTCATTCTGTCTTCTCCCATCCAGACTGAGCCGCGCATCACGCGCCACCATCACTGTCGGCCACGGCATTTCACCGTGTCTGCCCCGCTCTCGCGGGGCTCGCGGGCTTTAACCGCCGGTTGGGAATTCCCGCTTTTCAGCGAGTCACCCTGTCCCGAAGACAATCACATTAACAAAAACTGACGCAACATTTCTCCGTTGCTCCAGTCAGACTAGTACAAGAAGGGCACCATTTCAATCGCTTTTACATGATAAGGGGCTCAGGGGTTAAGGGGTTCAGGGGTTAAGGGCAAATAAAGAAAATCTCTATAGCACATTCCACCTGAACCCCTTCCCCCCCTTAACCCCTTTAACCCTCTATTTGGCGTGCTTCGCCAAATAGCTGGCCACGCCCTCGGCGGTCGGCTTCATGGCCTCATCGCCTTCCTTCCAGTTGGCCGGACACACTTCACCGTGTTCTTCGGTGAATTGGAGGGCATCCAGAGTCCGGATCGCTTCATCCACATTCCGTCCAATCGGAAGATCGTTCACCACCTGGTGGCGCACCACGCCGTGGGTATCGATCAAGAACAACCCGCGCAACGCCACGGCATCGTTCAGAAGAACATCGTAGGCGCGGGCAATCTTCTTATCGAGATCCGCCACCAGCGGGAATCCAATTTCGCCAATTCCCCCCTTGTTCACGGGCGTCTGACGCCACGCGAAGTGCGAGAACTGTGAATCCACGGATACGCCCAGAAGAACCGTGTTCTTCCTGGCAAAGGTTTTGACTTCCCTGTTGAAGGCCAGGATTTCAGACGGACAGACAAAAGTGAAATCCAGCGGATAGAAAAACAGCACCACATACTTGCCCCGATAGGACGACAAAGTGACTTCCGCCATTGAATTATCGGGCATCACCGCCTGCGCGGTAAAATCGGGAGCTTGCTTGGTAACTAATACGGACATTTTTATTTCTCCTTTTTGGTTTTTATTTTCTTCCGGCACCATGCCGGCTGACTCTTTTTATAATGATACTATCTCTGTATCATTTCAAGTTGTTTTTTTCCTAACCAAGTCGGCTACGCTAACCGCCTTGAGCCGTTTATCAACCTCGCCTTGAATCCCCTTGAATTCATGATGGAGACGACAGAGCGTTGACCGCTGGCAGGTTTCCGGATCGGATACACAATAACTCAATTCAGCCCCAAGCGGTCCGGTGGCTTTAAGAACATCAAACAGGCTGATATCCCCGGGCTTTCGCGCCAAAAAAACACCCCCCCCTTTTCCCCGACGGCTTTCAATCAATCCGCCCGAGACCAGTCGCTTCACCAGCTTTCGCAAAAAACGGTAGGGTATATCCATTTCCTCTGCCACGGCAGCGGATGAGACTGAATCAATTCCCTTACTATGGCGCTCCGCCAAGGCCAGCATCAGCCTCATGGAATAATCGGTTTCTCGCGTAATCATGTCCCCTCCAGATATTGATACCTGAAAGGTAGCATTACGGACAAGACGACGCAAGCATCACTTTGTCGCGACGAGGAACTCTTTTGCCTGATCGGCAAAGACATGGGGCGCCTGCTGGCTGAGAACCGCAAGCATGGCCAGACAGGCATCACGAATTTCCCACTGGGCACGACGATGACAGCGTACATCAAAAACATGACGCCATTCCCGGAAATTGGCAGAGACAACCATTTCAGTGGTGCAGGCATTGGGCAGAACAAAACGGGCATCCTCATTTTTAAGCCCCTTGGTTTTCCACTTTTTGTACATGGTACGCATCACCTCCATGTCGCGGTCAAACTCCGCCATTTCATCGTCGGGCACCGAGGGCGGGGTCACCCACTCGAAATTTCCCTCCGACACATAGCGCTGACTTTTCTGGGAGACGGCGAGCAGGCGGTGACGGACGAACTGATGAGTCATGGCGCGGGAAACTCCGCTGACCCGGAACGTGGCCGTAGCGTGCTCAAAAGGCGATTCGTGCCCCATGGCAATGAGCTTGGGAAGCAGTTCCCCGAGCTTTTCAGGGACCATCTTGTCCCCACTCTGGTAACAGGTGCGGGCTGCGATTTCGATAACCTGTTCCGGATCAGGCGTAATGGCAATCAGTTCAACTTTCATAGGGGTTTCCTTTACAGAGTTTGGCGTCCCTTGATCGCGCGGGAAAGGGTAACGGCATCGGAATACATCACCCCGCTGCCAACAGGGATTCCCGATGCCAGGCGCGTGAGACGAACCGGATGGGCTTTTAACAACTCGGCAATGTAATTCACAGTGGCTTCGCTCTCAACATCGGTTCCAAGAGCCATGATGACTTCCTGAAAACTCTCCTTTTCAACACGCTGAATCAGGGCTTGAAGCCGGAGGTCGCCGGGCCCTTCCCCGTGCATCGGGGAGATGATTCCCATCAGGGCATGATACCGGCCTTTATAGGCACCGGTTCGTTCAAGGGTCACGATGTCACTGGGATCCTGAACCACGCACACCACCGAGGCGTCACGGGACGGGTTGGTGCAAAGTTTACAGGGCACCTCAGTCACCGTGGTGATGCTCCCGCACTGGGAACAGAGCCGGACATTCTCCTGGGCATCCCGAAGTGCTCCGCCCAGTTCACGCATCACGCCATCGGGCTCCCACGCCAGACGGAACGCCATACGCTCCGCTGAACGCCGGCCGATACCGGGCAGCTTGCCCAGCGCCGCCGCAATGCGATCCAGGTACTCGAGTCCGTTCATGACTCCCGTTATCCCCCAAACATGCCGGGCAGGCCCATGCCAGCCGTCACTTTCGCCATTTCAGCGGAAGCCATCTCGCGGCTTTTCCGGATCGCGCCATCCACCGCCGCCAGAACCATATCCTCGAGCAAATCCTTGTCGGCCGGATTAATCACCTTGGGATCAATCTTAATGCCCACGACCCCGCCATCGCCGGTTGCAGTGGCCGTCACCATGCCGCCACCGCTCGAAAATTCAACCCGTTTCTCAGCAAGCTGGGCTTGGATACGTTCCATGTCCTTCTGCATCGCCTTGGCCTGCTGCATCATTTTCATCACATTCATAGCGCTCTCCTATTCTCGAATATCCACAATGCTTCCGTTAAAAAATTCAAGCGTCTTCCGGACCACCGGCTCCTGGTGCCAGTCCTGCCGCGTTTTCGAGTGTGTCGGTGAAGACTTCAGCGCCCCTGCCTTATCCACGGTATGATCTGCAGGCACATCCGCCGATCCATCCCCCGTCATGAGCACACACTCCACATTCACGGGACGTTTCAGGAATTGGACCATGACCTTCTGGACAGCGGCGTGATAGGTGGGGATTTTTATCTGTTCCAATTTCCGGGCGAACTGAGGGTCAAACCCGATTACCACCCGGTTCTGCTCCACCGCCAACGGCTTCGCATCCAACAGGGCGATGCCGGCCATGGTCACCTCCCGCTTCACCCGCTCAACAATCTGATCGCGCCACTGCGCTGTCAAAGCATCCAACTCGTTCGCCGCCGGTGCCGCAGCCGCCGGCCGCGCCGCAGGAGTCTGCGGGCGTGGAGCATAGGCGGGGGCCGGGGACTCCCGGACAGCCGCCACACGATTAACGACGGGAGCCGGGATCAGGCCCTCCCCCCCCGGCGCCTGGCCTAACGCTTCAAGGCGCCTGATCAAGTCATCCACCGAAACCGTCGTCGCCCGGGCACACCGGATCAGCGACGTTTCCACCAAAGTCCTGCGTGACAGGGAATAACGCATCCGGTCCTCGGTCTGTGAAAGCACTTCGGCAATGCGCATCAGGCGTTCCGGCTCGGCCAGTTGAGCCTGTTGCTTGAGGCTTTCCACCTGAGGGGCGATGACATCCAGTGTGGGTGCCGCCTCAGGCACGCAGAGGTAAACCAACAGAGTCCGGAAATGATCCAACAACTCCAGAACAAGGCGCTGCATATCCTTTCCCGCTGAGTCGAGCTCAGCGATGGTTCGGACAATTTCCCCGACATCCCCTTTCAGGATTGCCGTGGCCAGCAATTCGAGCGTCTGGCGCGATACCAGTCCGAAGACAGCCAAAACATCCGCCTCGGCAATGGTCTCGCCCCGGAAGGCGATGAGCTGGTCCAGGGCTGATTCCGCATCACGGAGCCCCCCTTCCGCGCCCCGTGCAATGGCCAGCGCGGCGTCACTGTCCAACGATACCTTCTCTTCGCAGGCGATCAGGTTGAGTCGTTCGATGATCAGGGCGACAGGAATTCGCCGCAGGTCAAACCGCTGGCAACGGGAGACAATGGTCGGAAGCACCTTATGCGCCTCGGTGGTGGCGAAAAAAAACTTCACATGGGCGGGCGGCTCTTCCAGGGTTTTCAGCAGGGCGTTGAATGCCGCCGTGGAGAGCATATGCACTTCGTCAATGATGTAGATCTTATATTTCCCGTGAGTGGGGGCAAATTTAACATTGTCCCGGAGTTCACGAACCTGCTCCACGCTGTTGTTTGAGGCCCCGTCGATTTCCTGCACATCCAGAGAGGTTCCGGCCGTGATCTCCCGGCATGAATCACAGACATCGCAAGGCGTAATGGTGGGTCCTGTCGTGCAGTTCAACGCCTTGGCAAAAAGGCGGGCGAGAGAGGTCTTGCCGGTGCCCCGCGGCCCCACAAAAAGATAGGCATGCGCGATCCGTTTTGCCGTAATGGCATTCTGGAGCGTCTGGGTGACATGATTCTGCCCCACCACATCCGCAAATTGTTGCGGCCGCCATTTTCTCGCCAGCACTTCGTAGGCCATAAGACAGTCTCCACCGGAATTTCATACTGCCGCTGATACCGGTTCCCAATAAGCCGGTTTCCGGTTAAAGTCAGGAAAACTACGGCGCCCGAAAACATGGCATACCGTTGCACCCTTCCGGGCCTGGCGGGATTTTGCCGGCTTCCGTCGCATAGCCCCCAACCGTCACCGGTCCCCGGCTTAGTGGGAACCTGATATCAGCGCTGACACAACCGCCGCATAAGCTACCTGTCCCCGCCCACCCGATCAAGAGGTTTATCGACAAGACTGGGGTGCTTGTTTCGAAAAAGAAGGGACGACCTGATTGGCACCAGGTCGCCCCATCGTGTTTTCAAACCTCTTATGAGGCCTGCGGAGTCGCGACCACCTCACCCGTGCAGGGAGGCATGCCCGCCAACTTGGTGAGCATATCGAACTTGGCCAGAACCTTCTGATCCACAATAGCCATGAGTTTCGTGGCCTGTTCCGGATTGATCTTCTTCAACACGCGGAACCGGTTTTCCTTCATGGCATGCTCGCTGAATTTCATCGTCGGAGCCTTGCTGTCCAGTGTCAGCGGATTCTTACCCTGCGCCGACAGTTCCGGATTGAACCGGTACAACGGGAAGTGGGCCGAATTCACGGCATCCTTCTGGCCCTGCATACCCGAGGTCATGTCAATCCCGTGGGCAATACAGTGCGAATAAGCAATGATGATGGCGGGGCCGTCATACTGCTCGGCTTCCATGAAGGCCTTGACGCACTGGCCCGGGTTCGCACCCAAAGCCACGGTGGCCACATAGATGTTCCCGTAGGTCATCGAGATCATGCCAAGGTCCTTTTTCATCAACGGTTTCCCGCCTGCGGCAAACTTTGCCACAGCGCCCATCGGGGTCGACTTGGAGGCCTGGCCACCGGTGTTGGAGTACACTTCGGTATCCACCACCAACACCTTGATATTGCGGCCGGAGGCAAGGACATGATCCAAGCCGCCGTAGCCGATATCATAGGCCCAGCCATCGCCGCCCAGCACCCAGACAGACTTCTTCACCAGATAGTCGGCCAGTGAAAGCAACCGGGCGCATGACTCGGATTTGCAACCGGCCAGCTTGGTTTTGAGCGCGGCCACCCGGGCGCGCTGCTCTTCGATCCCGGCCTGCGTTGTCTGGTCCGCCGTCTTGATGGCCGTCAGGAGATCCTTGTCCGCTTTGAGGCTGTCACAGGCGCCCCCGATCAGCTGGTCCACGAGTTCCAATGCGTACTCATTGAATTTATCAACCGTCAGGCGCATCCCGTAGCCAAACTCGGCGTTGTCCTCGAACAACGAGTTCGCCCAGCAGGGCCCGCGTCCATCATCCCGTTTCGCATACGGGGTTGTGGGGAGGTTTCCGCCATAGATCGACGTACAGCCGGTCGCATTGGCGATGTACAGCCGGTCGCCCACCAACTGGGTCAGCAACTTGACATACGGCGTCTCGCCGCAACCCGCACAGGCGCCTGAGAACTCAAACAACGGCTTCACGAACTGGCTCCCCTTGACCGTGTCCTTCTTGTAGAGCTTGACGTCTGTTTCAGGAAGCGCCAGGAAGAACTTGAAGTTTTCGACCTCGTTTTCACGAAGCGGCAACTGGGGTGCCATCATAATCGCGCGCTTGCCGGTTTCCTGCTTGGTCGCCTTGTCGCGTTCCCGTCCGGGACAATTCCAGACACAGGCGCCGCACCCGGTGCAATCTTCCGGAGCCACCTGAACGGTAAACTTGAGACCGGCAAATTCCTTACCCTTGGCATCAGCGCACTTGAAGGTCTTCGGTGCAGAGGCCAGGGCTTTCGCATCGTAAGCCTTGACGCGGATTGCCGCATGGGGGCAAACCAGCGAACACTGCGCGCACTGGATACAGAGATCGGAATTCCATTCAGGAATCTCAACCGCGATGTTCCGCTTCTCGTACTGGGTCGTACCGGTCGGCCAGGTTCCATCCTCGGGCATCTGGCTCACGGCAATGCTGTCACCCTTCTGCTTGATCAGGGTCGCGGTGACCGTTCGTACGAATTCCGGGGAATCCGCAGGAACAACGGCGGGCATTTTCAGTTTGCCGGCAACCGTGGCGGGCACCGTGACGGCCTGGATGGCCGCAACGGCCGCATCCACCGCCTGGAAGTTTGACTTGACCACATCATCGCCCTTGCGGCCGTAACTCTTCTTGATGGCGTTCTTCAGACCCTCGACCGCTTCAGCCTGGGGAAGAACCCCGGAGATGCTGAAGAAGCAGGTCTGCATCAGGGTATTGATGCGCGCCCCCAGCCCGAGATCCGCCGCCAGCTTGTTGGCGTCAATCACGTAGAACTTGATTTTCTTGTCGATGATCTGCTGCTCCAGTTCGTCCGGCATATGATTCCAGACTTCCGCCGCCGTGAACGGGCTTGCCAGCAGGAACGTGGCGCCCATCTTGGCCGTTGCCAGCATGTCGTACTTCTCGACAAACGAGAAGTTATGACAGGCCACGAAATCGGCCTTGGTGCAGAGGTACGGACTGCGGATCAAGCCGGGCCCGAAGCGCAGATGCGACACGGTGATCGTGCCGGCCTTCTTCGAGTCATACACGAAATACCCCTGGGCGGAGAAGTCCGTGTCATCGCCGATGATCTTGATTGAGTTCTTGTTGGCGCCCACCGTGCCGTCGGACCCAAGCCCGTAGAACATCGCCTCGATGCGGCCCTTGTGCTCGAGTTGGAAAGACGGATCAAAGGACAGACTCGTCTTCGTAACGTCGTCGTTGATTCCGATCGTGAAATGATTCTTTTTTCCGGTGACGAGATTGTCGAAGACCGCCTTCACCATGGCCGGGGTGAACTCCTTGGAGCCGAGGCCATAGCGGCCGCCGAGCACCAGGGGGTAGAACTTGGTCTGCATGAGCTTCTCGCTCTGCGCCTCGCCGATCGCGGTCCGGACGTCTTCATACATCGGCTCGCCGATGGAGCCGGGCTCCTTGGTGCGATCCAGCACGGCAATGGAACGAACGGTTTCGGGCAGGGTTTTGACGAAGGTCTTGATGTCCCAGGGCCGGAACAGGCGAACCTTGAGCACGCCGACCTTTTCGCCCTTGGCAACCATGGCCTCAACCGTCTCATGTACGGTTTCAGCACCGGAACCCATGACGATAATCACGCGCTCGGCATCCGGGGCGCCGATGTAATCGAACAGGTGGTACTGCCGACCGGTCAGTTTGGCAAACTGATCCATGGTCTTCTGCACAATGCCCGGGCAGGCATCGTAGTACTTGTTGACGGTCTCGCGACCCTGGAAATACACATCCGGATTCTGGGCGGTACCCCGGATCATGGGCCGATCCGGCGACAAGGCGCGCCGGCGATGGGCAAAAACAAGGTCGTCGGTAACCATCGCCCGGATTACGTCATTGGAGATGGACTCAATCTTCTGAACTTCGTGCGACGTCCGGAAGCCGTCAAAGAAATGGACGAAAGGAATCCGCGCCTGAAGGGTAGCCGCCTGGGAAATCAGGGCAAAATCATGAGCTTCCTGAACGCTGGCGGAGGCCAGCATGGCAAACCCGGTCTGACGCACCGCCATGACATCCGAGTGATCGCCGAAGATCGACAATCCCTGGCAGGCCAGAGAGCGGGCGGTGACATGGAACACCGTGCTGGTGAGCTCGCCGGCAATCTTGTACATATTGGGAATCATCAGGAGCAAGCCCTGGGAAGCCGTGAATGTGGTCGTCAGGGCACCGGTAGCAAGCGCGCCATGAACCGCGCCGCTGGCGCCGCCCTCGGACTGCATCTCCACAACCTGGGGGATTGTACCCCAAACATTTTTCATGCCGGCGGCACTGTACTCATCGGCCCATTCCCCCATCGCGGAAGAGGGAGTAATCGGATAAATCGCGCAAACTTCGTTCGTGGCGTGGGCGACATTGGCAACCGCCTGATTTCCATCCACCATAATCATGTTCTTATTCTCAGCCATAGCCTTCAACTCCCTTTCTAGAGTTTTTCCGGGTGATTCATTCATCCGGTTGATTTCCTGATCGAGCACAAAAAAACAGTTCGACTATAATACTTCAGCCCCCTCTTCTTCAAGCCTTTTCCCTTCCTGCAAGCGTCAATCCGTTCATACGGGACATCATCCCGACACAAAAAGGCGGGGTACCCGGCAAGGCCCTGAGCGGGCGCTGAAGCCGGGAATACCCCGCGAGAACCGTCAGCTTAAGAGCGCCTTAAGCCGCGAGTTTACGAGCCAGATCGGCCGCAGAGGCTGCATCAGGCGCATACCCATCGGCACCAATTTCATCGGAAAATGACTGGGTCACCGGCGCTCCGCCGATCATGATTTTCACCCGGCCGACAAGGTCGGAAGCCTTCAAGGCATCAACTACTTCCTTCATATTCGTCATCGTGGTCGTCAACAGGGCTGAGGCTCCGATCAGCGTGGCATTGTTTGTCCTCGCCACCTCGATGAATTTAGACGCCTCGACATTGATGCCGGCATCAATCACCTTGAACCCGGCGCCTTCGAGCATCATTCCAACAAGGTTCTTGCCGATGTCATGAAGGTCACCCTTGACGGTTCCGATCACCACAACACCCCGGGGCTGCACCTTGGCTTCCGCCAGAGCGGGCTTGAGAATCTCCATACCGGCCTTCATGGCGCGGGCCGCAATCAGCACTTCGGGAACATAGACCTCATTCTTCTTGAATTTTTCCCCAATGATTCCCATGCCGCCGAGCAATCCCTTATTCAAAATTTCAGCCGCGCCAATGTTTTCATTCAACGCCTGCTGCACCAATACCTTGACGTCATTGGCCTTGCCCTTCATCAACAATTCCTTGATCTGCTCCAATACTGCACTCATTCGGTTCTCCTTTTATTGTTTACAACACACATTCCGACAGAAAATTTAACTCAAAACGTAGTTTTCATTGAACCACATCTCGCGGCATTGATCAATGGAAACTGAGTCTTCATTCCAAGCATGGCCAGATAAAGGCCGAACCCGGAATACAGGGTCTGAAGTTCTTTCAAGGTTGACAGGGGATCATACGCGGTCGTCTCGGGAATGGTATACCCGACACATTGGGACAGGAGGTGCAACTTTTTCGACATCCAGCATTCGACAAAAACAGGCATACCGTATTGCTTCAAGCCCAACACGTGTTCATCACGCCCCAACACCGGTTGCGTGCAGATAAACTCGGCGCCCGCATCGATCTTGCGACGCATCTTCCCGGCCTCGTGTTCCTGTGGCTCATAGGGATTAAACGCCACTCCAAGCATGAAAACCCCGGGATAGGTTTTCCGGATGTAGGCCAGCAGCTCCACCGCCGTCACCGAATTACAACTCAACCCGATGGACTGGGGACTCAGCTTTGGAATGCGCTCATTCCCATCGCCCGTAACCACCAACACATCCCTGACCTTCATTCGTGCGGCTGAATCCAGGATGGCGTGAAGATCCGGTTTGGAATGGAATGTGTTCAGATGGATTGACAATTGACCTGGCTTCACATCCAAACCGAGTTCGGGAATGATATCCGTGGCCTGAAAACTAAGCAGCCCCATGGGATTGTCTGTAATGCAGACAACATACCCCGCCTCCGTGACCAAATTGAATTTCGCGGCGAATTTCTCCAAATCGCCGTCCAGATCCAGGGTGTTCTGCTTGGGCGTCAGAACTTCAATATGGAAAACGTGTTTTTCGATATCCTGCTGTAGACTCATAAATGATTTCTTTAGAACAACCCCTTCACCCGGCCTGTTTCGACATCGATATCGATATTGTTGAACGCCGGTTCAGACGCCGTTCCGGGCATGAGTTTGATATCACCCGCCACGGGCACCACAAACCCGGCACCGCGATAGACCAGCAGGTCGCGGATGGGAAGCGTCCACCCTTTCGGGCGTCCCTTGAGATCCGGATTATGCGACAGGCTCAGGTGTGTTTTCACCATACAGGTTCCCATCGCTGCAGTTTCGGGATCCGCCTCAAATCGCTTGGCCTTTTCCAGCGCCACATCGCTGAACGACACGCCATCGGCCCCGTAAATCTCCTTCGCGATCAACTCGATCCGCTGACGGTGCGGCAGGGTGAGGTCATAAAGGAACTTGAAGTGATTCTTCTCGTTCGCCGCCGTAATCACGGCCTCGGACAATTCCCGGGCTCCTTCACCACCCTTGAGCCAGTGTTGCGAAAAGGCCATGTAGGCGCCGTTCTGCTCAGCCACTTTACGCACCAGCGCGATTTCAGCCTTCGTGTCGGTATGAAAGCCATTGAGGCAGACCACCGGACGCACGCCGGATTTCTTCACAATATCGATGTGGGCCATCAGGTTTTCACACCCCTTTTCGAGGAGCCCGAGGTTTTCCTTCACATAGGCCTCATCAAGTTTCACGCCGGGCTTCACCGCAGGTCCACCGCCATGCATCTTCAATGCCCGGATCGTGGCCACCACAACAACCGCATTGGGCTTCAGCCCCGAGAACCGGCATTTCAGGTTCCAGAACTTTTCAAACCCGATATCGGACGCAAACCCGCTTTCCGTGACATGGTATTCCGACAGGCGCGTACCGATCTCGTCGGCAATAATCGAACTCTGACCAATGGCGATGTTGGCAAAAGGCCCGGCATGAACAAAAATCGGCTGCCCTTCAACCGTCTGCACCAGGGTTGGATTAATGGCATCCACCAACCAGGCCGCCATGGCGCCATCCACCTTGAGATCGGCCGTGGTGACCTCCCCGCCATTCTTGTCATAGGCGAGAACCATTTTCGCCAGCCGCTGCCTGAGATCCCGGAGATCCCTGGAAACTGCCAGGATGGCCATCACTTCACTCCCCACGGAAATCTGAAACCCGGAATCCATCTCGAATCCGTCCATCTTGCCACCCCGCCCGATGGTGATTTGACGCAACGCCTGGGCACAGAAATCAATGCACCACTTCACGGTAACCCGTGCCGGATCGATATCCAGACGCCGGATGCCTGTGCGGGCAAGACGGGCATCATCATAGTTGCGCTCATGCTGCATGCGGGAGGTTAGGGCCACCATCGCCAGATTGTGGGCATTGGTAATGGAATCAATATCGCCGGTCATCCGGATGGAAAACGGCGCCAGCGGAATACACTGGGAAATCCCGCCCCCGGCTGCGGAGCCCTTGATGTTGAATGTAGGGCCGCCACTCGGTTGGCGAATGGCTCCTGAAACACTTTTTCCCAAAACCGCCAACCCTTCCACCAACCCGATGGTGGTGGTCGTCTTGCCCTCGCCAAGGGGAGTGGGCGTAATGGCGGTGACATCAATGTACTTGCCGGCGGGTTGGGCGCGGATGCGATCCATCACCATGCGCTGATCCACTTTCGCGAGATTCCGCCCCATGGGGATGACTTCCTCCTCCAAAAGCCCCAGCTCCCTCGCCAACTGCATCGTCGGCTTCATGAACGGTTCTGCTGCCTCGGCAATCTGCCAGTCCTTCATCGTCGTCGGATCCAACACGGGTCGCTTCATGGTTCACTCCCTGATAGGGTTTCAACTCGCCGGCCATAGTTTCTTTTTATACAACAATTTTCTTGCAGAAAACGGCTTGATTATTGGATAATCTGGCACGATGAATAATGATATACCCAGCAATATCAAGGTTCTTATGACTGAGATCGGGCACCTCACGGGACAAGGGGCGCTCTATCACGGCTTGTATGATCAACAGCTTTTGCGCGACGACAGGGTCTGCGCCTTCTGCCGGCATGCCCTGACCCATCCTGTGGCCTCCAGCCTGTGCCGGGTTGCCTGCCGCAATGCCACGGTTCACGCGATGGCCTCAGGGGAACCCCATTTTTATCGGTGCTGGGCCAATCTCCTCTTCATCACCATCCCCGTCGCCCCCCACAATAAATGCTGCGGGGGTATTGAGCTCGGAGGGTTCACCATCGCAGGGGAAGAAAACGACATACGGAATGCCGTGACTCAAGTGACCCGGAGCTGGTCCGGCGCAGATCCAAAATCATTCCTGAAACACATCCCCTCACTCTGCCAGATTACGCCGAGCGCCCTACGCGGATTGGGCACACTTACCCTGGAGACCTCCTTTTCCTCGGGGCTCAACTCAAGTGTGTTCTTTCGTCACCTGAACGAGAAGTATCTCCAGCAATGCAAGATTGCGGACGCCGTCGCGGATATCCGGAAACAAGAGACCACCTCCCCGGATATTCTGGGCGACACGTATCAACTGCTCGCGTTCCTCCAGAAAAAGGACAAGCCGGGCGCCATGGCCTTCGTTTCTAAATATCTCGCCAAACTTCTGATGGCCAGCAATTGGGATCAGACCAAGCTCAAGGCACATGTCAGGGTTCTTCTGGCTGTGATGACCAGTCAGAAAATTCTGGGAGGCACCCCCTGGCCGGTGGCGACCAGTCGGGAAATGCGCCAGATGCTCAGACTGGAACATGCCGCGACCACCGAAGAGAGTTGTTACGAGGTCGCCGAATGGATCCAGGAGTATTTCGCCGGAACCACTCCCGCCCTGCACGACACCAGTCCCCTGCCTGAGCGGGTGACAAACTGGCTTCACTCCCACTTCCAGGATCACGTCACCCTGGCCACGGCGTCCCGCGCCATCGGAATCAGCGCCTCAACCCTGGTGCATCGCCTGCGTCGGGAAGCCGGAAAAACCTTCAAGCAACTCCTCACGGAGATTCGTCTTTCCGAGGCCAAAAAGCTCCTCGCCACCACATCACTGGGGATCAGCGAAATCGGGGGCAGTTGCGGGTTTTTCGACCAGAGCCACTTCACCCGGGAATTCAAGCGCGCCGTCAACCTCACTCCGGGCGAGTTCCGGAAACTGCTTCATGTTCCGGATGAGGCCCTGCTCCTGCCCGATCAAAAGAATCTGGATGAAACCGCTTCCCTCAGGACAGCCCCTTCCCTGACACCCCGATCAAAAAAACCGGGCAAAAGGAAATCATCCCTTCGTCGCGCGTGAGGCCCCGGCGGCATCGGTCCCGGCCGTATGATCCCGCCCGAGAAAATAATTGGCCCACCCTGATGTATGCCCCAACTGGGACCGCAGTGGAGGAGAGTAGCCGGTCCGCATCTCATCCAGTTTTCCATCGCTCTTCAGCCGCTTGTAAACCTGTGTCCATACACACACCCGCTCGTCGGGATGCGCCTCACACATCGATCGGGTACTGCCCCCGCAGGGGCCATTGCGCTGTTGTTTGGCGCATAGCCCCTTGGGGCAACAATAAGCCATCTCCGCCAGAAAACAATCCCCGCAATCCTGGCACCCGTACAGCACCATCTTGGATGCATGTTCGCAGGCATGAGACAAGCGCGCCACGGCCGATTTGTCGCCGATCATACGGTAGTACCGGGTCAGAAGTCGCGCCACCAGACTCTTCCGCTCAAAGACGATACGATGAAAGAGCTTTGACATTTCATAGCTCCAGATACGACTCCCCTTCCCCAGCCCCTTGACAACATCCTCATCCACACCGGGATTGGCGTAACTGACCGGAGGCGGGAACGCGTAATACTCGTTTTTCCGGGAGAACGCCATTTCAGGAATAAACTCCTCCCACCGCGATTCCAATTCAGCGGCGCGAGTCAGGATAAACCGGAAATCATCAGTCTTGAGCGCAAATCCCCCGATATGAACGCCATTGAACCCCATGCCCTTGAACAGGGCAACCATCTTGGCTGCACGCTCCAGCCGCTTTGCCTTCCCCTTATCGGCATCCTTGGATTCCTCCTCAATCACGCGCAGCAGTTCGTCGGTCACAACACAGCCGGGGACCATCCCCGCATGCATGGCTTTGGCGGCACCCAGGCTCAACACATAGACATTCCCCAGCACCGGCACAGTCAGTCCGCGGCTCCGCAAATACCGCTTGATCTCCAGAAACTTGCGCATGTCATACCCAAGCTGAGGAATGATGAAATCGGCGCCGGCCGCGATTTTCTTCTCCATTTTGAAATACTGGGGAAGCAGTTCCTCCTCGGTCGCCTTGAAGGGCGACACCGCGGCGGCCACCAGAAACCGGGTTGGCGGGATGCGGGTTACGGACCCTTTTTTGGCGCCAGGAATCTCCAGTCCTGCATTTAAGGTTTTGATGTATTTGACCGCCTGGACAGAATCGAGGTCAAACACGCTGGCCGCGTTTCCCTCATATCCACCCGAGGGATAATCACCGGAAATCACCAGAATATTATGGGCACCCGCCCGGGCCAGGGCCATCAGGCGCGATTCCATGGCATTCCGATTCATGTCGCGGCATGAGAAATGAACCAATACATCCAGCCCCGTCTTCAGGATCTCCGGCGCCAGCGCATCCGGAATCATGGCGGTATTACCCCCGGGATTGTCGGTCAGGCTGACCCCATGGATGGTCGGACTCGTCCCCGCAACCTCCGCCGCAAAAAGCAAGGCGGCATCCACGCTCGCACCCGCTTGCCCCCTGCCGGGAACAAATTCGCAAGTCACAACAAACTCACCGCCCGATAATGCTTCTTTTAGTGTCATCGTATCCTCCCGGTTGATTCATTCAGGGGTTCATTGGAAAGGGTTCGGGATAAGATCAGCCCCAGCATCAGGAACCCCGCACCCACAAGAAAAGACGCCGAAGCGGCCTGCTGCGCAACATGATCCTTCAGCCAGGCGACGATCTGGGGACCGGCAATTCCCGCCGCCGACCACGCCGTCAGAATACTGCCATAGACCACCGGCATCTGCTTCCCGCCAAACACATCCAGCACGAACGCAGGCATGGCCCCGAAGCCCCCGCCGTAGCAAAGCAAAACGTAACAGATCAGTACCGCAAAAAGCCACGGATTCCCCACTGTTGACAATATCAGGAATACCAGACACTGGGTTCCCAGCATGATACGAAAAACCTGCACGCGTCCCAGGCGATCCGAAAGGCCGCCCCAGAAGAAACGCCCAAGTCCATTAAACAGGGAACTGACGGCAATCAAAGTGGCTCCCGCTGAAACCAGAACCGCAGGCGTCAGGGAGGGATCTCCCTTTTTCAGCAAATCCTGCAACAGAGGCGACTGAAACCCGATCACGGCGATCCCCGCTGCGATGTTGCAGAAAAAAACACCCCACATCACCAGGAATCGACGCGAGGTCAAAATCATCCGAACCGATGCGCCCTCCCCTCCCTCCCGGGTTACTGCGGCGAGGGGCGCACTATACCCGGCCGGAACAAATCCGCTCGGAGGATTTCGCAGCACCGAACCACATCCCGTGGCCGTCACCAGGAAAAAAAGACCCAACACGGCAAACACTAAAACAAGATCACCGCCCGTGACGGCCATCAGAACCGGAGCCAACACCTTGCTCATCACCATCGCCCCCAGCCCGAATCCCATGACCACCATTCCGGTCATCAATCCTTTCTTGTCGGGAAACCACTTGGCGATCGTCGCCACCGGGGTGACATAGCCAAGCCCCAGCCCGACCCCTCCCACAATGCCGTAACCCACATACAGCAGAACGAGTGACCCGAGATGCAACGCGAGAGCCGCAAGCAGCGTACCGCATCCAAAGAGAAGCCCGCCCGCCATTGCCAGACGACGGGGTCCGTATTTCCCCAGACTCATCCCTCCCCACGCTGCTGCCAGTCCGAGAAAACAAATGGCCAGACTGAAAACCCAGGACACCTGGGTGTTGCTCCAATGATACCGGGTCATCAAGGGAATCTGGAAATAACTCCAGGCATAAACCGACCCGAGACAAACCTGAAGACAGGTTCCTGAACCGGCAATCCACCATCGCCTGCCTTGTTGCGGCATGAAATACCCCTTGCTGTTATTGAAGTGAACAGGTCATACCCTTTTAACACTCATGATATGCAACATAAGTTTCCATTTTTATAAAATTCAATATTGTACAAAACGGCTTGCTTATTGGATAATCAAGCACATTCAGACAGGACACTGTAAAAGGCGAAACATCGCTTTCCCGGATCCGAACTATCTATTCCGGTGACGCTATGATAAATCCCCAAGCCATGAGAATACTTGTTCATCAGGTTAATGTTCCGCTCACCTATGACGACCCGACGATCCTGCGCCAGGTGGGACGGAAACTCGGCTGCGAGCCTGATTCCCTATCCAACCCGAAAATCATCCGTCGCTCCCTGGATGCCCGGACCCGGAACCCGGAACCGGTGTATGCCCTGACCGTTGAGGTGGACTTCAATCTCCCCACCCTGCCCCCTTCGATCAAAAGCCCAATCGTGGAAATCGTAACCGGTTCTGCAGAGGATGAAATGCCTGGCCAAAGAATTCGTTCTTTTCCTGAAGGGGGTGTCCGCCCCGTTGTGGTGGGCGCCGGACCCGCTGGCTTGATGGCCGCTTACCAACTCGCCATGGCCGGAGCGCGCCCCCTTCTGATTGAACGCGGCGACGATACCCGGGGCCGGGCCTCAAAAGTCGCACAGTTCTGGAACGACGGAATCCTGGACCCGGAAAGCAATGTCCTCTATGGCGAAGGGGGCGCAGGGCTATTTTCGGACGGAAAGCTCACCGCACGAAGCAAGGAACGGGGACGGATCCGGGATTTCATGAAATTGCTTCATGCCTGCGGTGCCAATGAAAATGTCCTGATCGATGCCGAACCCCATGTCGGCAGTGATGCCCTGTTAACCATTGTCCCCCGCCTCCGGGAACGAATCCTCGCCGCCGGAGGCGAGTTACGCTTCCGGTCACGACTCGATACCGTCATCATTGAGGCAGGCCAACTTCGGGCGATCGTGGTGAATGGACAGGAAATCGCCTGCACACGCTGCGTGCTGGCGGTTGGACACAGCGCCCGTGACGTCTACGAAATGCTGGCGAAACAGGGCGTGGCCCTTCAACCCAAACCCTTTGCGGTGGGCGTTCGCCTTGAAATTCCCCAAACTTCCATTGACCGCGCCCAATACGGGCGCTTCGCGGGAAGCCCCCTGCTGGGAGCTGCGAGTTTCCGGCTAACCCGGCGGGAAGAGAACGGAATCCGGTCCTGCTACAGTTTCTGCATGTGTCCAGGCGGAAAAGTCATCAGTTGTGCCTCGGAGCCGGGTCTGCTGACCACGAACGGCATGAGCTATTCCGCACGATCATTACCGCTCGGCAATGCCGCCTTTCTGGTTCCCGTCAGTCCAACCGACTATCCTGAGCACACCATTCCTTCCTTGGCGGGGGTCGAGTTCCAGCGCAAATTGGAACGAGAGGCCTTTGCGGCGGCGGGGGGCGGCTACAAAGTCCCTGCCGCACGCCTGGTCGACTTCCTGGCTAAGAGCGTTTCTTCCGCGCTTCCGGAAGGAGGTTCATGCCCCGCTGCCGTACCGGTTGAATTCCGTAACATTCTTCCTGAATTCATCACGTACACACTGGAGAAAGCGATCCCCCCGATGTTAAATGAACTGTACGGCGTCACGATAAAGGACGCCGTCCTGTACGCCCCGGAGACCCGCAGCTCAAGTCCGCTTTGGATCACCCGAAACCCGGAGGGCGAATCCGTCAACACACACGGCCTCTATCCGGCCGGCGAAGGTGCCGGTTACGCGGGCGGGATCGTCAGCTCCGCCATCGACGGCATGCGGGCAGCAGAGCATCTTCTGAAAAGCCTGTAATCACCACCCGAACAGGCGCGCGGCGTTGGTGGTGGTCTGGCAAGAAAGCATCTCAACCTCCACCCCACGTACTCCGGCCAACAGGTCGGCCACGGCGGGGAGGTAACAGGGCTCGTTTGGTTTTCCCCGATAGGGAACGGGCGTCAAGTACGGAGTGTCGGTTTCAACCAGGAGCCGGTCGGCGGGAATTCCCCGGGCGACCTCGCGCAGGGGATCGGCGTTGCGGAAGGTGACAATCCCGCTGAAGCTGATCATGAAGCCGAGATCGAGCAACTGACGGGCCAGGAATTCCGTTCCGGTGAAACAGTGCAACACCCCGATCCGGTCAGGTGCCCCGCCCCAGTGCCGGGCATGAGCGGACAATAACGCCACGGTTTCCTGATCGGCCTCACGACTGTGTACAATGACCGGCAACCGGAGTTCACGAGCCAACGCCAACTGCTCGGACATCAAGGTCTGCTGAGCTTCCGCCGTCTCCGGCGTATAATGAAAATCGAGCCCGAGTTCGCCGATGGCCGCCACATGCCCGACCGGTGCCGAAAGGATCAACTCCCGGATGGCCTCAACCCTGACGCCGGTTCCAGCCAGGCTACGATCATAGGCCACCGCCGCCTTGACACATTCGGGAAACATCGCCGCGACACGAAGCGCCGCCGTATTGGCATCAGGCGCGCAGCCGACGGCTACCAGACGCCCCACCCCTGCGGCAGAGGCCCGCCCCATCAGGCCCGCGATTTCGTCCCTCCTCATCGCTCCGCGAAAATGCACATGGGTATCCGTCAGCATGGCGTCCGGTCATGCTCGGCGTGAATGATCGCATGCAACTCGGCATAGGCCTGATCAAGCTGGTCGTTAACGATCCGGTGCTGATATTCCCGCGCCCGGGCCATCTCCCCCTGCGCATTGGCCATTCGCTTCTCAATCACCTCGGTCGCATCCTCCCCGCGCGCCTGAAGCCGGTCGCGCAAGGCCTCCAGTGAAGGAGGGCTGATGAAAATATCAACATAAGACTCCCCCAAAATTCCACCGGCGGCCCTAGCAGCGGCCCGGACAGAGGCCGCGCCCTGCACATCAATCACCATGAGTACGTCTTTTCCGGCCCTCAACCCCTCTTCCACCGTGGCCCGCAAAGTGCCATACTGGTTGCCGTGAACCACCGCATGTTCCAGGAACAACCCCTCCACGACGCGCCGGCTGAATTCAGCCTCGGACAGAAAATGATAGTCCCGGCCGTCGACCTCGGTGCCGCGGGGTGCACGGGTGGTACAGGAAATGGAACGGGTCATAAAGAAATGGTCGGCCAACAGGCGGTCGCACAACGTGCTCTTCCCGGCTCCGGAAGGAGCCGACACCACCAGCAACAATGCCCGCCTCACATCATCACTCATACGTCATCCCTCTTCACGCTTCACACTTCACGCTTCACACTTCACTCAATATTCTGAACCTGTTCCCGGATTCGTTCCAATTCAGTCTTAAACTCGATCACCTGACGGGTGATCTGAACCTCATTGGCCTTCGACCCGATCGTGTTGATCTCCCGAAACATCTCCTGGGCAAGGAAATCCAGGGTCCGCCCGGCCGGTTCCCGGGATTTGAACAGTTCATGGGTCTGCTTCAAATGACTATCCAGACGGGTGATCTCCTCCGTGATATCAGAACGATCCGCAAATACGGCCAACTCCTTAATCATCATCGGATCATCTACCTGAAGTGTGATCCCCGCCTCGACCAACCGTTTCCGGAGCGCGTCACGATAACGCTCCGTGACATGGGGGGCCTCAGCCTTAATCTCCCCGAGGTGATGCGTGAGCTTATTCACGCGCTTCTGCAGATCGGCTACCAGCGCGGCGCCTTCCTTGAGGCGCATCACCACCAGATTTCTAAGCGAACCCTTCAGCGCCTTCTCCAGAACCGGCCAGACCGTTGCAACATCCTCGTCCGCCCCGCAATACCGGACCACTTCCGGAAGTTCCAACAGAAGACTGGCGGACAGATCATCCGTCAACTTCAACGCCGCCGCCGTGTTTCGAAGTTCAGCGATGTACGCCGAGGCCATGATGCGGTCGACCTTCAGGCTTTTCTGGCGCAAGGCCTCGGACACATGAATCATCACGCTTCCGGTGATTTGTCCGCGCGAGACTGACCCCTGAATCAACTCCACCATCCGGGACTCCAGCGATGAGAGTGACCGGGGCAGGTTCAGCCTGACTTCCAGTTGCTTGCGATTCACGGAGGTCAGTTCCGCCTCCACGCGGATTCCCCGGGCGGACGCCTCTCCCCTTCCATAACCGGTCATGCTGCGCAATGCCATAAACCCCTCACTTCTTTTCCGCGGCCTTCAACTGCTTCAGATACGCTTCCACAAACATATCCAACCCGCCATCCAAAACAGCCGTCGTATTACTGGTTTCCGTATCCGTCCGGTGATCCTTGACCATGGTATAGGGCTGGAGCACATACGACCGGATCTGGCTTCCCCAGGAAATTTCACCCTTCTGTCCGTAGAAACGCTCCATGTCCTTGCGTTTCTTGTCCTGTTCCAGCTCGTAAAGCTTCGACTGCAGCACCTTCATGCACTTGGCCCGGTTGGCGTGCTGGGAACGTTCCGCCTGGCAGGAGACCACCACCCCGGTAGGCATATGGGTAATGCGGATCGCTGAATCGGTCTTATTGACATGCTGCCCCCCCGACCCGCTGGACCGGAATGTATCGACGCGCAGATCCTTGTCCTCGATCACGATATCGATGTCGTCATCCAACTCGGCAATCACATCCAGCGAGGCGAAGGAGGTGTGGCGCCGCTTGTTGGAATCGAACGGACTGATACGCACCAACCGGTGGACGCCGCGCTCGCATTTCATGAAGCCGTAGGCATAGGTGCCGCGCACGGCGAAGGTGGCATACTTGATCCCAGCCTCATCCCCTTCCGCAATATCGAGAACTTCCACCTCGAACCCCTTGATGGAACAGAACCGTTGGAACATCCGGAAAAGCATGCTGGCCCAGTCGCAGGACTCCGTCCCCCCGGCGCCGGCATGAATGGTGACGAAGGCATTGTTCCGGTCCAATTTGGCATTCAGGAGCGATTGCATCTCCAGCTTCCGGAAATCGGCATCGGCACGATCCAGATCTTTTCCGGCATCGCTCAAAGCTTGGGTGCGGGCGGGCCCCGGCGACTCGGCGTCGGCAAGTTCGAGCATCACGCCGGCTTCTTCCAGGAATTTCTCGATTTCATCGAAGGGCGTGAGGACGGCCTTGATTTCATTCACCTTGGCCAGGTGATTTTTGGCCTTGTTGGGATCTTCCCAGAAATCCGGCGCGGAGGTTTGCGACTCCAGTTCCCTTAACGTGGCACGACGGCTGGCAACGTCAAAGATAACCTCGCATTTCATCGGTCTTTTCCCGCAACTCCTGGATGCGGCCCTTTATATCATCATTA
>CAZOZF010000013.1:33901-35304 GCA_964584205.1 uncultured Verrucomicrobiota bacterium | reverse complement strand
AACCTCTGCCTGGGAACCATTTCCTGGATGAACGTCCTCGTGTCGGGCGGCTATCTGCTGGCAGCAACGGTGCTTCTGGTCCCCCTGGCCCTGCGCCTCATGCGCCGCCGCCTGATTCAATAGACAAGGCCGTGGGCGGCAAGGAGTCCTCCAGAGGAGCACCCTCAGATCAGATTGATGCCTTTGATGCCGAAATGGCTGGCGGCCGCAAGAAGTCGCTGGTCATTGGAGTAGATCTCCTTGAAACCGTTCTCGGCCGCACAAGCCAGGTGCAGCGCATCCGCTGAACTCAAAAAGACGGTCTTGGGCAAGGATTTGTATCCACGACTCACCCGTGAAGCGACAGCGGGTGACAGCGACAACCAGCGGTAGCCCCCCTGCTCACAATCGAACTCAAATTGATCCAACACCTGATGAAACTGGATTGAGGGGAAAACCCCTTCACGAAATTTGCGATGAAACGTGGAAATTGTCTCCGTGCGCCCGTGAAGCGAACAGGCGACCCGATCCGTGGCGGCCAGTTCCCGCACGCGCGCCCAACCCTGATCCTCAAGGTACAACCGGACGATATAACTGGTATCCAGATAAATCATGTGATGGAGCGCTCGCGGTCATCCGAGATCAGGCGCGTGCTATCGGTTCCACCCCGCAATTTACCACTCTCCATCAGCTTTCGAAAAGCCGGGGTTAACTTGCGCCGGGCGAAATAGGGCGCTTCCGGCTCACGAACCTGCGGCAGGATTCTGGCCACGGTTTTACCGTGATCCGTAACCTCGATCTCTCCATAATGAACCGATTGACGCACCCATGAGCCGGTCTTCTCATGTAATTCACGTATGCTGATCGTCTTCATGTGACTCACTGTGTCACAACTGCCCCTTTTCGTCAAACTCCATCCCGCCGGAAATAAGGGACAAGAGACACGGAACAGCATTTGTCCCCTCGGCTGGGCGCGGTTAATCCACAAGCACTCTGGCAGGGACGCCGGAGGATGACGGAGGGATAACGGAGAGTTTCCGTGAATTCACTACGGTAGGATCAACGGAGGTCTTAAGGTCGCCCAGCGCCCAGATAATGGCATCCTTAAGTTCCCCATCCACCTTGGATAATCGCTGGGCCAGTTCGCGGGCAATGCCACGGTATAATTTAAGACCAATCGAGGGGCGAACGGTAATCAGCTTTTCGAACTCAACCCTCGAAAACTCCATGACATGGGTTCGTTCCAGGGTCAGCACACTCGCGGAGCGGGACTCCACCCCCAGGAAACAGACTTCTCCAAATATATCGAGAGGGCCAAGTTCCACCAGCTTCTTGTGCTTGTTAAGCCCGATGGCCTTGCGTACTTCCACCCGGCCATCCAGAATCAGGAAAAACGAGCACCCCGCCTCGCCCTCATGGAGAAT
>CAZOZF010000013.1:29880-33801 GCA_964584205.1 uncultured Verrucomicrobiota bacterium | reverse complement strand
TTGCCCGTCGTCCCGAGCGGGGTCAGATCCACCAGCATGAGATGGTTATCGGTCCCACCCGACACAATCCGCATGCCGTGCTTGGCCAGATAAGCCGCCAGCACCTGGGCATTCTTCACCACCTGCTTCTGGTACACCTTGAACTCAGGCGTCATGGCCTCCTTGAAGCAGATTGCCTTGGCGGCAATGGTGTGCATCAGGGGGCCGCCCTGAAGCCCTGGAAAGACCTGCTTGTCCAGTTCCTGTGCATACTTGGCCTTGCAGAGCACCATGCCGCTACGCGGACCGCGAAGGGTTTTATGCGTGGTCGTGGTAACAAAATCGGCGTAGGGAACCGGACTGGGATGCACGCCGGCGGCAATCAGGCCTGCAATGTGGGCCATATCCACCATGAGCAGGGCCCCCACGCTGTCGGCGATTTCGCGAAGCCGCTTGAAGTCTAGCACACGCGGATAGGCGCTCGCACCGGCCACAACCAGTTTTGGCTTGCTCTGAGCCGCAAGGGCGGCGAGCTCATCGTAGTCGATCATTTCCGTTTTTTGATTGACCCCGTACGGCACAATCTTGAAAAACCGGCCGGAGAAATTAATCTTGTGGCCATGCGTCAGGTGGCCGCCATGAGCCAGACTCATGGCCAGAATGGTATCTCCCGCCTGCAGGGCCGAAAAATAGACTGCCATGTTGGCGGAACTGCCGCAATGCGGCTGCACATTGGCGTGTTCGGCCCCGAACAGGGCCTTGGCCCGGTCGATGGCGAGCTGTTCCGCCACATCCACAAACTCACACCCGGCATAATAGCGCTTCCCGGGATACCCCTCGGCGTACTTGTTGGTCATCACGGAGCCCTGCGCCTCCCGGATGGCCCGACTGGTATAATTCTCCGAGGCAATCAGGTCGATTGTCCTGAGCTCGCGCTCCTCCTCATGCTTGATGGCGTTGTAGATCTCGGGATCCACAGCCGACACCGAGGCCACTTCCACCGCCGCGCCGCCCATGGCTCCCATCTTATCAACTCGCCGCTGATGCCGATCCTCACCCGCGAACGCCTGCTTGAGCCAGGCCGAAAAAATGGATTCCGCCTGCTCCGGCTTCACCAGATCGCTCCCTAACACCAGCACATTCGCGTCATTATGAAGCCGGGTCGCCTGCGCCATTTCCGGTGTCAGGCACAAGGCGGCGCGCACCTTTGGAAATTTATTAGCCGCCATGCTCATGCCGATCCCCGTCCGGCAGATCAGCACACCCTGGGCCACAAGTCCCTCAGAGACCATCTCGGCCACCATGCGGGCGTAATCGGGATAATCCACGGCTTCCGAGCTGTCGCAACCGACATCCTCGACGACGATACCCTGCTTTTTCATGACCTTTTTCAGGGCTTCCTTGAGTTCAAATCCGCCGTGATCCGCACCAATCGCCATTCTCATGATCAAAATCCTTCCTACGTTCTGTTTCCCGGTCTATACAATCCACGCAAATGCATCACCAATTCCGGCATGGCCGCCTCAATTTCGTCGCGAATGGTTCGATAGACATCCACCTTCATTCCAAAGGGATCCGGGACATCCTCCCCCTGATGACGCGCATTGAAATCATTCAGCATCACGACCTTCCCCGCCGCTCCGGGAAAACGGTGTAATACCGCGCGTTTGTGAGCCTCCGTCATTACCACAACCAGATCGGCAGCGTCAATCCGACCCTGTGCCAAAGGTTGGCTCCGGTGCTCCGCAAGATCCAGATTTTTCTCGGCACTCACCTCAATCGCGCCCTCGCTGGCCCGCTGGCCCGGAATGGCCGATACTCCCGCCGAGTCCACCTCCCACTCCGGGTTTTTCCCCAGCCAATGTCGTGCCAGAACCGCCGCCATGGGACTGCGGCAGGTATTGCCGGTACAGACAAAAAGCACCAGGGGCCGCGCCATGACCGCCGCGCGGGAAAGGGCGCCCTGCCGGAGGATCACGGGAACGGCACCGGTGGCATCCACGACCGTGCTTTCCACGCCCAACCCGGCCGGTCCCGCATCCAGGGCCAGCGCCACGCTGTTCCCCAGTGCCTCCACCGCAGCCACGACCGTCCGGGCCGCAGGAGATCCGCTGATATTGGCGCTGGTGACCCTCAGGATGCCGCCAGCCGCCTTTAACACCGCCAGTGCCACGGCATGATCCGGAACACGAAATCCCTCCGTACACGCTCCGCACTTCAGAACCAGCGTGAGCGGCCCCGGCCAGTACCGCTTCGCCAACCGGCGCGCCCAGAGAGGAAAAATCGCCTTGTGTTGCTCCACCGCGTCCAGTCCGGACGCCAGCAGGGGAATCGGCTTGCCGCGATCCCGTTCCTTGGCCGCATAAATCCGTTCAACAGCGCCTTTCACGCAAGGGTCGGCGGCAACCCCATAAACCGTCTCGGTCGGCAAAATGACCAAGCCTCCGGATCGCAACATCCGGATCGCCTCAGAAATTAGAGCGGGTTCCGGATGAACTGAATTCACCACACAAATTTTGGATTTAGCGCTGGCCATAACCGCTCAAGACACGAAGACCCAGAAGGATGTCTGTGGCCCGCCGCAGGGCGGCATCCTGATCCACCCGCTGCATCAACTCCCGATCCCGTTCCGATTTTACGCTGAGCGGCCGGGCCGGTGAATTCGTTGCGGCCAGCATGGCATTCCCCGAATCCACGACACACCCCACCTCCACATCGGGTCGGATTCCGCATCCTTCATACGAGCCGCCCTGAAGCAGGCGGAGCTTCCGTGTTGTCAACGTGATTAACGGGCCGTCCGGCAGGGTCATCGCCTCCCTGAAACGAATCTCCCCCGAGGTGGCCGACCCAATCACCATAATCCCCGGCTGCCCCCGCCATACGGCAACCAGTGCCTCAGCCGCCAACCGGGTCCGGTCATCAACAAGCACCATCAACGGTGCTCTGAGAGAAACCCCCGCTTCAACCCTGTTTGTCGAAATCGGCTTATCCTGATTATCCGTCACCACAAACAACGGCTCCCCGGAAAGATGGCCGATGCCCGCCAGATACGAAACGGACTCCAGATCCTGCCCCCCCGCGCCCCGAAAATCCAGAATGATCCCGGCCTTGCTGTCCAGCGCCCTGACATGTTCCAGAATCTCAGGCCCGCTCCCCTTGAGCAGTCCCTCGATTTTCAGGTAGGCGATATCCTCCGGCCACAGTTCAACCCCCGCAACCGCCTGTTTCACGCGGCTCTCTTTGCACGAATCGCCGACGGCTTTGTCCACTCCGATAAATGCGCCGGGATCAATCGACCTCAGAATTCCTTCGATTCCTCCACGAACGGCCCGAGACCGGTCAACCAGAACTCCCCGCGTTTCCAGGGAGGACAGAATGTCGTCCAGACTGACCGTGGCAAAACAGGAACAGGCTGAGAAAAGCAAAAAAAGGAGTCCCAGGCAAAAAGAGACGCCCTTTTCTTCAGGCCTTTTTTGATGTTTTGGCAATTTCATTCTGGATCCTGTCATTCCCCGCATTCACCTTGTCAATCAAGGCTTGCTTGTGGATCACCAGTTGACGCGCCAGATCCGGCCGGCTCAGGGCCAGTATCTGGACGGCGAGGAGGGCGGCATTCACTGCCCCTGCCTTACCCACCGCTACCGTGGCCACCGGCACGCCGGCGGGCATCTGCACGGTGGAGAGAAGGGAATCCAGCCCGTTCATGAAGCCGCTCGTTACGGGAATCCCAATGACCGGAAGGGAGGTATGTGCACAGATCACGCCCGCCAGATGAGCCGCTCCACCGGCTGCGGCAATAATCACTTTTATGCCCTGGCCCGAAGCCTTTCGCGCAAAGGCCGCCGCCAGATCCGGCGTCCGGTGCGCGGACATCACGCGCACCTCGGACACCACTCCAAAACGCGTCAGCGTTGCAACCGTTTCCTCCAACAGGGGCCAATC
>CAZOZF010000013.1:25080-29780 GCA_964584205.1 uncultured Verrucomicrobiota bacterium | reverse complement strand
CCCAGCACCCGGCCGCCGGCCGAGAGAACCTTGCCCTCCTGAAGCCGGGTTCCCGCATGAAACACAACCGCTTCTTTCACCTTCGCCGCCGGCTTCAATCCCCGGATCTCCTTGCCCTTCTGATAAGCACCCGGATATCCCCCGGCAGCCATGACGACACAAACGCAGGCCTCAGGCTTGTAATGAATCAATCCGGGTCCGAGCGTGCCGTCAATACAGGCTTCCAGGGCCGGAATCAGGTCGCCTTCAATTCGCGGCAGAATCACCTGGGTCTCCGGATCCCCGAAACGACAGTTGAATTCAAGCGTCTTGGGTCCCGCTTTGGTCATCATCAGACCGGCATAGAGCACGCCCTTGTAGTGGATTCCGCGATTCTTCAACTCCGAGAGCGTTCGTCCGAATACTTCCCGCTCGATGACCGGCATCAGTTCGGGCGTGAGAATCGGGGCGGGCGAATACGCACCCATGCCACCCGTGTTGGGACCCTGATCGTTGTCGAAGGCCCGCTTGTGATCCTGGGCGCTGGCCAACAGCACCACATGAACGCCATCGGTCAGGGCCAGCACGGACACTTCCTCGCCCTCGAGAAATTCTTCAACAAGAATGCGCCGACCGGCATCGCCGAAGGCACCCTCCACCAGGGACTCATGAATCGCCCGCTCGGCCTCCTGCAGCGTGGCGCACACGGTAACGCCCTTCCCGGCCGCAAGCCCCTCGGCCTTGATCACGACGGGCGCTCCGATATCATGGATGAAGTCTATGGCTTTCGCGGCATCCGTAAAGGTGCTGGACTGGGCGGTGGGCACTCCTGCCGCCACCATGACATCCTTGGCAAAAACCTTGCTCCCCTCCATCCGGGCAGCCTCTTTAGAGGGACCAAACACACGCAGGCCCTCTTTTTCAAGAAGATCCGTGAGGCCGGCGCAAAGTGGAGCCTCGGGTCCCACCACAGTCAGATCGGGTCGGTTTTCACACGCCCAGGCCACGATGCCCCGCACATCCTCAGAGCCGATATCCAAATTCGTCGCCAACTCCGCCGTTCCGGCATTACCGGGCGCACAGAAGACCTCCGGCTTGCGGCTGTCATGAACCAGCTTCCAAACCAGGGCGTGTTCCCGCCCCCCTCCGCCAATCACTAAAACTTTCATGACGAAAAGAATATAGGATGCCGTTGCGGAGTCAACGGTTTTAGGGAAGCTCTCAAAACAATTCGCCCTGATCCTCGGTCTTGATCAGGGAATGGAAGTCCATCCGGGCATAAAAGGGCCTCATAAGGACGGGCGATTCGGGCTTCACAGCAAGGGTATCCCATCCGGGACAACAGGGAAGATCGACCCGAAGTCTGACCAGCGCGAGATTCCGCTCCACACGATCCCGCTGGGCAATCAGGTTATCCCGGATCCGCGTCGAGTGAATCTCATCCACCCGGGACCACATGACATCAAGGGATCCGAATTGTCCCAGTAGTTTGGCCGCCGTCTTGGGCCCCATTCCCTCGACCCCGGAAATGTTGTCCACGGCATCCCCCGTCAAGGCCAGCCACTCGACAATCTGTTCGGGATGAACGCCGGTTTTCTCGAACACCTCAGCCCGCCCAAGCCGTTTATCATCCTTGCCCCAGGCCGCCATTCCGATTTTCCCAGAAACCAGCTGGTAGAGATCCTTGTCGCTGGTCACAATCATGACGTCATCACCATTTCGCTCACCCCATTGTGCCAATGACGCCAGAACATCATCGGCTTCCTGCTGCTCGAGGCGGATCAGGGGAATGCCGGCCAGTTCCAGAAATTCACGAACCGGCTCAACTTGCCGCCTGAGATCATCGGGCATGGGAGGCCGTTGGGCTTTGTACTCGGGAAGCAGATCCAGCCGGTTTTTGGGAGACCCGCCATCCCACGCCACCGCCCAATGGGAGGGGCTCCAGACCTCCCGGAGCTGATGAATCCCGCGGATAAAGCCGAATACGGCGTTTGAGGGTTGGCCCCCACGGGTTGATAGTCCCCTGATGCCGAAGAAAGACCGGTAAAAGAGTTGCGTCCCGTCAACCAGAAGAAGTCGTCGGGCGCTCATAACCACACCCGTTATTGACCGGGCGCCATCGCCGCAGGAACAGTCATCCCCCCACCCAGGGCGGCCGGCTTATCCTTCGCGCCCGGCTTGGCGGAGTCCTGATCCGGCTTCCGGATCAACTGCCCGCTCGGATCCACCAGTTTGGCGGTCACAAAAATCAGAAGATTCTTTTTGATACTCTTCTCCGACTTGGAGCGGAACAGCGCGCCCAGAAGGGGAATATCGCCCAAAATCGGAATCTTGTCGTTCGTCTTTTCCAACGCCTCGGTAATCAGACCACCCATGACCACCGTGGCACCGTCATAAATCGAAATCTTGGTCTCGACCGACCGAACCTGAAAGAAAGGCTGCGGCATGTTCAAAGTCGACTCGGATCCGTCCGCGCGGCGCACGGTCGAGCCGTACTGATACCAAATCGGTTCCGTGACCACCTGGGGCTTCATGGTCAAGTTGATCATGTTTCCATCCGGACTGACTTCCGGCATCACATTCAGGATAACGCCCACCTCACGGGTGGTAAAGTCCTGGGGAGTTACGGTTGTTTCCTGAATCATATTCGCCTGGTTGTTGCCGCCGCCACCCCCGCCCTGACCGATCGTACCGCCCTGAATCTGAAAGGAGCTCGGGTAAATGTATTCGATCACCACCTTGATGGTGGCCTCGCTTCCGGATTGAGTCGTCACCTTCGGGGCGGACAACAGATCCGCATTCCCATTCTGCTCCAACGCGTGAAGGATCATGGTGATATCCGGATTGGTCAGCACGCCGGCAATGCTCGCCAGAGCACCCGAGGTTCCCTTTCCGGCTCCAACCGGAATATCCTTGCCATTGGCATCGGGTCCATAGAACCGCAAGCCCCGGGTCAATCCACCCCCGGTCGTATTGGCATTCATCTGGACTCGGGGACTGGCCGAAATCGGAGCGAAGGGATTCGCGCTGTTCTTGACCATCATCTCCCAATTATCCGTCAGCAACCATTCCAAACCGGCCTCATACATGTCGGTTTCGTTGACCTCGACAAAGCGCGCCTCGATTTCCACCTGTTTGGGCACCACGTTCAATTCGGATAGAATTCTCTCGAAGACCACCAGGTTATCTGCCGTGTTGGCCACAATAACTTTTCCGATGGCGGGATTATACGTGATGGAGGATCCTTTGGGGAAGTTAACACCCATGTTTGAAAAATACCCCTTGAGATCGGACGGCACAGCCTCTCCGATTCCCCCACCGGCATCCAAGGAGACCTTCTCCCGACCTCCGATGCGACTGACCGTCGGCATCGCTGTCCCCGCCTGCTGGGCGCGCTCTATGAAAGTCGGCTCAACGGGATACATGCGCATTTCCATGGAGTCGGGTGTCCAATCCAGGGGCACAATCATCACGACTTCCCCGTCCATGCGCCATTTCAACCCGGCCACACTCGTAATGATTTTAAGAGCATTATAGAGCGTGATGTAGCGCGCCGAGAAGGTCACCTCGGATCCCCCCGAAGATGCCGTCTTTTCTGCGGGAGCCCCGAAGACATCATCCCCGCCTCCACCAGCGGCCGGTTTCGGCGCCGCCGCCGCGCCAGAACCAATGTTGAGAATGATATTGACGCCCTTTTTGGCCTCGTCGTCCGTGCTCTTGTCACAGTCCCGGCTCCGCTTGTTCAGGAAATCCACAACATCATGCATATTCGCCTGACGAAACTCGATTTCGTCAATAACGATCTTCTTCATTTTTTCTTCCAGGAGATTGTTGGGCGTGGTGGTCACCGTCGGACCCGGCGCTTCCTTGCCCTTGATGACCTTGTATTTTGAATTCCAGGCATTCCGGACTTCCGCTGTCATTTTTCGGGCGGTGGCATCACGTTCCGCCGTCTTATTTCCGTATTCCCGTTCGCCAAGCACCTTCAGATAGCGCATGGCCTCGCGGTTGTCGGGATCGAGCCCCAGCACCGATTCAAAACGGGCACGCGACTCCGCATACTCACGCTTCACCATGAATTCGCGACCGAGCCGCATGTATTTTTCGACTTCTGTCTCACCGGGATCTGCCTCCGCAACCGCTTCCGGGGCAAGCGCCTCATCCTTTTTCTTCATCGCATCAAGCAGGGAGGCAAGCCGGGGATTATTGGGGCGCTGCTTAAGAAACTCACGCCCCTGCAAGGCGGCTTCCCCTTCCTTGCCCTCCTTCACCATTTTCCGGATAAGCTGGTATTCACATTCCGGAATCTGCGCGAGCGCGCGATTGCGCATCACCAGGCACTGGGGCGCACTTGGCAATTTTGAAAGAGCGACCTTATACTGATCCCCCGCCGTGGCGTAGTCCCCGTTTTTTAATGCCTTCTCAGCGCTTTCCATCGCTATACGCCCATCCAATTCGCGAGCCTTACGCCGGACGACTTCCTGATCCGCCACCGTGGTCGCAATCTTGACGCGTTCCTCAGTCCCCATGTTTTTGATGGCTGTTTCCAGCGCAAGCTTTGTGCCAGCATCAGGAGACACGGTCGATTCGATCACCGGTGCGGCGACAGCAGGCTCCGGAGCCGGTTTCACAGGCACTTCAACGACCGGCGCAGGGGCGACGGGCGCAGGCTCTTCAACAACCGGAGCAACCGGGGCAGGCGCAAGTTCTTCAACAACCGG
>CAZOZF010000013.1:17132-24980 GCA_964584205.1 uncultured Verrucomicrobiota bacterium | reverse complement strand
CAGGCTCTTCAACAACCGGAGCAACCGGGGCAGGCGCAAGTTCTTCAACAACCGGGGCAACGACAACCGGCTCTGCCGCAGGCACTTCGACGACTGGGGCAGCAGCCGGCGCAAGTTCTTCAATGGCCGGGGCAGCAGCAGCCGGGGCAGGCGCAAGTTCTTCAATGGCTGGGGCAGCAGCAGCCGGCGCCGGCGCAGGCGCAAGTTCTTCAATGGCCGGGGCGGTTGCCTCCCCCTCTGGTTTTTTCTCGGCATCACCCGGAACAGCCGCAGCGGCGCCTGCATCGCCCGCAGGCTGATTCATTTCCTGAAGCAACACTTGAGTTCCCGCATCCTGCCCTTGTGAAAATCCCTGAATTCCCACCATGGAACTTATCAAGGTAACGGCCAAAGCACAGAGTATTGCGTTGATTCTCATAGAGTTATCTCCTTACTATCCGAAACAAAAAAAGCCCAAACCACCTTGAAACCCTATTGCTTCACCGGTGGAGACTCAGGCGCTTTGCTTTCAATCCACACATCCAGATTACGGGAAGGGTCGTTTATTAGTACACGGGCCCCTTGTGTGTCAACTTTTTTGACCTTGTAACGGGACCCCTTCAAGTCAAAATCGATATCCGGACGAACCTCGAAAACCGCCTCATCAATCAGGGAAATCAGCTTGATTTCATAATCATCACGGGGCACCAGGCGCCCCTTGATCAACGGAATCTTTTTGCCATTATGGTCCAAGGTAAGCGTGGGACCCTCTTGAGCATTCTCCTCGTAGGCCGCAAGCCTCACTCCCTCGGCTTTCTCCCCGAGCTTTTTCCAGTAGGTTCGACCCCCCGAACGAAGATTGATCTGGAAAATCAGGTTGGTACCAGCCTTGCTGACACCCTTGAAGATCATCCGGAACGGGATGGGTTTGATTTCGGCGACCCGGATTTTGGCGAGATAAGGAGGGTGGTTTTCAATATCCTTGGGGTCCGTCTTCCACTCATATTCCTCCCGCGTGGTAAATCCATCGTTGTCGGGATCTGTATTAACAGCCTCCCCGTCGAAGGCGAAGACCCCATGCTTCTCCTCCCAGTCGTCTGGAATACTGTTATGGTTCCGGTCAACAATTTCCGTCTTATCAACCGGTTGAGCCGCCCCACATACAAAAAAGGTGCAATTGGTCGCGGCATAGGGGATCGGACGGTCACAGTTCACACATTTGACGCGAAGCTCCGGGGTCAGCAGAGCCAGAGGCCAGGACTCATTCTGGAAGGGAGCCCCCAACTCTGTCAGTGCTTTGCGGAAAATCATTCGATCCGGCGGGAGCGCCGTTTCAAAGGCGGGTTTCAAAGCCTTCAACTCCATGTCGAAAAGAGTCTCAGCCGTTTTCTGTCCCTGAGCCATGATCGCGAGGACAATCAATGAGACGAACAGGACGACCAAAGCCACGGCCGCAGCAATCCGGTCGTAGTTCTTTTTAAACCAAGCTCCTATGCCGGTCACCATTATTTGACTCCTCCGGGCTGTTTCTCCAGCGCAACGGCCTGGGGCTTTGAGAACTGAAGCACGTCCACGTCCATTTTAACGGTCAACAGGCTTTCACGTCCGCAGACCACCCGGTAATCCCTTGTTTTCGGGCCTTCCTTTTCAGCCTCGGCACCAGCGGCCTCTTTCGCCGTCACATTATCCTTGCGCTCAAACATCTTTTCATCACCCTTGATCTCCAGACGGGTCACCACCGTGAAAATCGAGTTGTTGGCCAGTCCGTTGAGAATCTTCACCAGGCCGCTCTCGCGCCCCTTGAACTGTACTGAAAAACGCCACCGTCCATAAAGCTGACCCTCAGGAACAAGCCCCGCCGTGGCATCCACACTGTTCTTCAAGTCGATTTCACCCGCACGTGCGGCGGGGGCGGCCTTGCCCCCGGTGCTTGTCACGGCATCGACCTCGAACTCCTGCCGCGAAAAAGCATCCAGCGACGCGATATTTCCGGCGTACAGGGCTTGACAGAGCGCCTCAACAATCTTGAGCTGCTGGGTCAGCCGCGGCACATCCTGGGGTGCGGGAAGATCCCCCTTCATGTGGCGCCCAAACCCGAAGTCAAACGCCTTGGGGACCGCAATGCCCGCAGCCGTCGCCTTGGTCAGCAAATTACGCTGCGTATCAAAGAATTGCGTGATGAAGCGAGCCGGACTCTGCACCACCGGTTCAATCTGCCCCGCTCCCATCGCCGACTGAAGATCCAGAACCTCCTGCTTGATCGTCTGGATATTCTCCCTCTCCACACTCAGGTTGCCCGCCGAGGGAAAGGGATTCTGGCCATACAGGAATTCCAACCGCCCCTTATTCTCCTTTAACACCGCCTCGGCATCGGTAAAGTGAAGGAATTTCAACACCACCAACGCCACCGCTCCCAGAAAAAGGAGACTGAGCACCACCGCCAACGCAATCACAATCATTTTTCGACGAGATTGCATGGGTTATGCCTTCTCCTTGCCAAGCTTCTCATTTTGGACAGGGGGAACAATCCCCGGCTCGACCGCCTTGACCGACGGGGGAACCGTCCGCTCACACGGCTTTGCATTCAGCCCGATTTCAACCGTGAATTCCGTGGCGAAATCCGTCCCCTCCACGGGCTTGATCCGCTTGATCTGAAGGTCATCGGAAAAATATCCCACCCCCTTCAGGCTTGCCACATACTCGGTGATCGCCTGATTGCTCACCTTGTCGCTAAACGCCATGCCCCTGACTTCAAGCCGTATCGCCGTCGACTTCACATCCTTGGACGCCATCACCCTGACACTGGTCAGCCACATCCCAGGAGCCAATCGCTGATGCAGATCATTGATCATAAACACCCAGCGGGTACGCGCAACAATCAGTCCATTCAAGTCCGCCGCCTTGGCGTACAACTGTTCCTTTTGTTTTGAGAATTCACCCAGTCTGACATTGGGCGACTCAAGGACGGTCAGTTTTCCCTGAACCATATCCCGCCGCTTTTCAGCCAGGGTGGACATCCGGTGCAGGAACAGCCCGAACACGAGCACCGTCAAGACCAGTCCCGCAGCCGCCAATCCGAAAAACGGAAGGCGCCGTTGCAACACCTTGCGAGCCGCTAACGCGGGCGGCATCAGATTGATTTCAACCGGGCAGGACAGCGTGCGCCGCAACGCCAACCCCACCACTTCGCCCAGCAGATGAAGGTTCGAGGCCACTTTGTCGGACTCAATCGAGGAACTGACCGCCACATTGCGGAACGGATTCAGGAAATCAACCTCGGTCTTCAGCTTATCCTTCAGGAAGGTGTTGACATGCGGGATCACGGAACATCCCCCGGTCAACAACACCATGCCCGGCTGGTTTCCGCCCTGTTGGCTCCGGTAAAAATTAATGGTTCGGATCACCTCGGCATGAAGGCGGGTCATGATGTTCCGGACAATCTTGGACGTGCGATCCGCCACCCCCACCTCATGCCCCTCATACACGCCGCCAAACCCCACAAACGCATGAGCCACCTTGAGCTGCTCAGCCTCCTCAAAGGAGAGCTCAAATTCCTTCATCACATCCTTGGTGATCATCGTTCCCGCCACCGGGATGCTGCGACTGAAAATTTTCGTGCCCTCGACAAACACCACGTTGGTGGAGCGGGCACCCATATCCAGGATCATGGTACAGCCCGGAAGATCGGAATAGTTGTACCGAACCGCGTTGTAAAGAGCCAGGGGCGAGACATCCACAAGAATCGGATCCAGCCCGGCTGCCTCAACGCAATCGGTCAGGTTTTTAACCAGATCCCCCTTGACCGCCACCAGCAGGACGCTCAGTTCCCCCGTCTCCTGCCCCACCAGCTGGTAGTCCCACACGACCTCATCCATCGGGAAGGGCACATTCTGCTGCGCCTCATATTTTACAATCTGCGAGATTTTGTCGGGCGTAACCGGAGGAAGTTTGACATACCGCGGAAAAACCATCTGACCCGAAACCGAAACCGCCACCGCACCCGGCCGGATGCCGCTGCTCCGCATCGCGTCCCGAATCCCCGAAACGATGTAAGCCGACGGATCCAGGGTCGTCTCCGGATCAAATCCCAAGGGAGACACGGAATAATTGACCAGCTCCAGGCTCGTCGACTCAATAATCCTGAATTCAGCAAGCACCAGCTTGCTGTTTCCGATGTCCAACGCCAAAATACGGTCTGATCCAAACATAGCGTCCTACTTCAAGGCCTCATAATCATCAAAGCTGATCAGGGCAAACGGTGTCTTCGATCTGTCCACGACATACCCGTCCCGGGGAACCAGTTCAGGTTTTTTCCACCACTCCAGAGGAAGCAACTTGCCGGGCGCGAGCTTACCCTCGGAAAGTGTGCCCACCACTTCCCCCTTGATCACGGCCTCCACCGCAACACCCATCACGTCACCATACCGGGCCAAGGCCGCCGGACGGATGTATGCGCCGCCCTTGCGACTCCGGCCGCGGGCTACATCAACATAGGTAATGCTTCCTTTGAGCAGGGTAAACTTGATCGTTTCACGATTCTTCAACAGGGCGAAAAAATGAAACACCACCTCGTCCAACCACTCCGGTTCGGTATCAAATTGGAGTCCCAGTTCCACCCACTCCCGGACATCCCCGCGTTGATTGCCTGAGGAATCAGGACTTTTCAGAATGCTCCGGGGCCCGATCCCCGTCAATTGCTTTAACCGGATACCTCCGCCACCACCCAGGGCTGATTTGCCTGCATTAACCGGCGTTCCCCTGCTGGAAATCGCCTGAGCCAGCGCCGCGCTATCCCCCAACGCCAATGCCACCACCACACACACCACGGTCTTCCAAGCCATGCAATCGGTTTTCATCAGACACTCCTATGCAAAATAAGCCGGAACAAATACACCACCATCCAGAATCATGTCAGTATAGAGAGCGCCGCATTAAGGTCAAAACAAAAAACGACCCGAGCGCCTCCCTTCCCCATTCTCTTTCTGCTTGATTTTCACCCGCTTCCACTTTAATGAGCTGGCACGTGGTGCAAATTTCACCCGAGTGGGGGAGAACCTGTTGGGCAAGGAAACTGTCAGGGTATTGATCGTGGATGATAACGAGGGAGATGCCCTGGTTATCCGGCAACAACTCGCCCACAGTTCAACCACCACCTTTCTCACCGACTGGGCCGCCACCTATCAGGAGGCCCTTCTCAAGATTCATGCCGGCGAGCACGAAGTCTGCCTGATTGATTACACACTGGATGAACAAAACGGCCTGACCCTGATCCAGACCAGCCTCCACCTCGGCAGCAAGGCCGCCATGATTATGCTCACGGGAACCGAAACGGACAGTATTGACACCGCCGCCATCGAGTCCGGTGCCATTGATTACCTGGTAAAGGGGAAATATGACTCCGAGATGCTCGAGCGCGTTATCCGCCACTCCCTGCACCGGCTCCGACTGGAAAACGAACTTCGCACCGCCCGCGACACCCTTGAAAAACGCGTCGAAACACGGACCGCCGAACTGTGCGATGCCATCGCCGCCCTGCAGCAGGAAATCGACCAGCGCGAAACCATTGAACGCCAACTCCGCGAAACCGAGGAACGCTACCGGATCATCTTCGAGGAGGCCATGGATGCCATCATCCTCATTTCCATCCCGGCTGGCGCCTTTGTAGACTTCAACAGCCAGGCCTTCCGGCAACTCGATTATACCCGGGAGGAGTTCCTGAAACTGACCCTCAGCGATATTGAGGCGCGCGAAACCCCGGAACAATCCCGGCACCATATCGACAGGATCCTGAGTCAGGGCGCAGAGGTGTTCGAATCCCTCCATCGCACCCGCTCCGGACAAATCCGCAACATCCTGGTCAGCGCCCGCCCCATCCTCCTGAGCGGTACGAAATATATCCTGGCCCACTTTCATGATTTCACGGAGCGCAAGCAGACGGAGGATGACCTGCGTTCGGCCGTCATCCGGCTGGAGCAAAACAACCAGGCCAAATCCGAATTCGTCGCCAATGTCTCGCATGAATTAAAAACCCCCCTGACCTCCATGATGTATGGGGTCCGCAATCTCCTGAAAGGAATCGCCGGCCCCCTTCCCGACCATGCGATCCGCTACCTGAAACTGTTCGACGTCGAGTGCCAGCGCCTGGTCGCCACCATCAACGACATCCTGGATCTCGGCAAACTGGATAACCAGTCCCTGACCCTTTCCCCCATGACCGCCCCGCTCGGGCATCTGGTCAGGCGCTGCCTGGAAACCCTGCGCCCCCAGGCCGATGCCGCCGGAATCGTGATAACCTCCATCATGGATCCCCGCACCCGTTTCGTGCGTTGCGATCCCAACATGATCCAGCGGGTGCTGTACAATATCCTGGGGAATGCAGTCAAATTCACCCCGCCGGGCGGCACCGTCACGCTCAGCGTCCGGCCGGAGGCGGAGCAGGCGTTTGCCCGGATCACCGTGACGGATACGGGCATCGGGATCCCGCCGGACGCCATGGACCGGGTGACCCAGCGTTATTTCAGGGCCAGCAACCACGCCTCAGGCTCAGGCCTGGGACTTGCCATCTCCAAGGAAATCATCCTCCTCCATGGCGGCACCCTCACTCTCGCCAGCCCGCCACCCGGACAGGAAAAAGGCACGGAAATCTGCCTGACCCTCCCCCTCGGTGAGCCGCCCACCATTCTCGTGGCCGATAATGACCCGGTGATACAAAACCTTTTGAGGCTCCACCTGACCACCCTCGGCTATCGCGTCATCACCGCCCAAAGCGGACAGGAAACCATCCTTACGGCGGAAGCAAGCCGGCCGGATCTTATTCTTCTCGACTTGATCCTGGAGGATATCAACGGCATCACCGTCATTCTCACCCTGCGCGGCTCTCCCACCATACGCTACATCCCCATCATCGCAATCACGGGCGCCACCCTGGATGAATCCAATTCCGAGGTCCTCTCCCGCTTTTCCATTCCCACCCTTCCCAAACCGTGGAATTCAAGGGAACTCACCGAAACCATCGAAAGCGCATTGCTCGGTATGACCGTTTTCCAGACGGCCGCCGGAAAGGAACCCAACCCATGAACCCCGCACGAATCCTGCTCGTTGACGATGAACCCAGCCTGCTCCTGACCGTGGGCGATCTCCTGAAACTTGAGGGATACGACGTGACCACCGCCCAAACCGGCGAGGACGCCCTCCTGGCCATGCGGCGCCAGACCCCGAACCTCATCATCCTGGATATCAGCATGCCCGGCATGACCGGTCTTGCCCTCTTGAAAAAAATATCCGGCCCCGACGGGAAACCCCACTACCCGATCCTGGTTTTTACCGCCCGCGCCAACATGGAGGCATTCTTCAAGACCACCGCCGTGGAAGGATTTCTCACGAAAACAAGCGATCCGACCCAACTCCTTGCGGAAGTCAAGCGGATCCTCCTCAAAACCCGGAAAGAAGACCGAAAAGAGCCTCAGGCGGGACCCAAGTCGCGCCGCATTGTCCTCATTCTCGAGGACGACCCTACCCTGAACATGCGCTTGAAAACCTCCTTTACCATCGCCGGTTATGAAACCCTGACGATCACCGATGGCCATGCCCTCGCCCAAACCCTTCAATCCCATTCGCCGTCCGTGATCCTCCTCAAATCACTCCTTTCCGGAACCACCGGAAGCGCCATCGCCGAAAGCCTCGCCGACTACACCACGGCCCGGGGCATCTCCATCATTCTCTATGATGCCAGCGGTATCCATAAACCCGGCGATAAATTTGTCAACGTAACCCGGTTTATCCCCTCCAACAATCCTGCCGACCTCCTGAAAGCCACCGCCGCCCTACTGAGCTAGGGGTTAAGAGGTTCATAGGGGTTAAGGGGTTAAG
>CAZOZF010000013.1:4332-17032 GCA_964584205.1 uncultured Verrucomicrobiota bacterium | reverse complement strand
AGGGGTTAAGAGGTTCATAGGGGTTAAGGGGTTAAGGGGTTAAGGCGAAAATAGGAAAACATCCAGCTTCATTATTGAGGTCATAAGCATAGTCTGATACATTCTGAAAACCCCTTAACCCCTTAACCCCTTCCTCGCTTAACCCCCATGAACCCCTTCCTCCTCTGCCTTCTGCTCGCCACGGTCCTTCCTGCCTGCGCGGAAGACTGTTTTCCCAAGCCCGGCTGGACGGATAAACCCAACCCGCTCGCCTCCCCAGAGGCCGTGCCCGGCGGAGAACTATCCACCTTCGGGTTTCAATTCCCCAAGAGTTTCAATCCCTATCTCGACAACAACTCCTTCAGCGCCGACCTCTTCAGCATGCTTTATGAATCGCTGCTCTCCCTGAATCCCCTCTCGCCCGACTATGAACCCGGCCTGGCTGAAAAATGGTCTATTTCCGATGACAAGCGCACCTTCACCTTCTGGCTGAACCCGAAAGCCCAGTGGAGCGATGGCCGCCCCGTCACCGCCGCCGATGTGAAATGGACCTTCGACGCAATCATGAACCCGGCCCATCTCACCGGCCCCCACAAGGTCGCCCTCGAGAAGTTTTCCAGCCCCATCGTGGTGGATGACCGGTGTATCCGCTTCACCACCACGGAAGTCCACTGGCGCAATCTGGGTGCCGTCGGATCCCTCACAATCCTGCCTCGCCACGCTTTCGAGAAGCTGGACTTCAACAAAATCAATTTCGAGTTCCCCGTTGTCTCAGGTCCCTACCGGATAGGAACGGTCCGGGAAGGCCTTTCCGTCACCCTCGAGCGTCGCGCCGACTGGTGGAACCGGAACGCAGCCTCCTCCCGGGGAATCGCCAATTTTCAAACCCTGAAATACAAGTTCTTTGACTCCCAGGAAACCGCCTTTGAAGCGTTTAGAAAAGGCGAATTCGATCTGTTTCCGGTCTATATGGCACGGCTCTGGATGAACGAAACCAGCGGCGAAAAATTCTCCAACAACTGGATTGTCCGGCAAAAGATATCCAACTACGATCCCATCGGGTTCCAGGGATTCGCCATGAATATGCGTCGGCCTCCTTTTGATGATGTCCGCGTCCGGAAGGCGCTCTGTCACCTGGTCAACCGCGAACGCATGAACGCCACGCTGATGTACAACCAGTATTTCCTGCACCGGTCGTACGTTGAGGATCTCTACGATTCCACCCATCCGTGCCCGAACCCCCTGACGGCCTTCGACAAGGAGCCGGCGCGGAAACTTCTTGCCGAGGCGGGCTGGAAAGCCAATCCGGCCACCGGACTTCTCGAAAAGGAGGGGAAACCCTTCCGCTTCCGCTTTCTGGAACGTGAAGCCTCCTCGGGAAAATTCCTGTCCATTGTTGCCGAGGATCTGCGTGATGCGGGAATTGACATGCAAATTGATTCCAAGGATCAGGCCGCCTGGACCCGCGACATGGATGAATTCAACTTCGACATGACCTGGGCCGCCTTCGGGTCATCCCTGTTCAAGGATCCCGAGGGACCCTGGTCATCCCGGGAAGCCGACCGGAAAATGAGCAGCAACATCAGCGGGTTCAAGGACAGCACCGTAGATGCCCTCATTGAAAAGCAGAAGCCCATGTTTGATGTCGCCACCCGCCACGCCCTCTGCCGGGACATTGACCGGATCGTGTTCGCCCAATACCCCTATGTCCTGCTCTGGAACATCAACTACAAGCGCCTTGTCTACTGGAACAAGTTCGGCACCCCGCCCACCGTCCTCGGGAAATACAACAACGAGAGTGGTGCCGCCTGGTATTGGTGGGTTGATGAGGATGCCGCCGCCGATCTAAAGGACGCCATGAAGCAGAATCGCCCGCTCCCCAAGCGTCCCGCCGAAGTCACCTTCGATACGGCCTTTCCCGCGCCCGTGAAGTGAGGGTCGTCACCACTTATCGATTGAAAAAGGTGAATTCTCCCTGCAATCATTGATCGGCAATCAACAATCGACAATTCCTCCCCGCCGTATTCCGTCGGCCAAATGGCGAGAACTGATCAAGAAGGTCTGGGAGGCTGACCCCTTATTATCTTCTTGCGGAAAGAATAGAAACTGCATATTCTGTTCTTTTGGAAGGTAAATTAGTTTGCGCGACACGAGAGGCGTCTGCATGACGTCCTGAAAGGATCCGCGTGATGAATATTGAGGTTCTGCAACGCATCATTCTTGATTTTCAGGAGGCAGGGCTCCCTGCTTTGACGGAGCGCGATCTGGAGATCACCCCCATCGCGAACATGTCCTTCGCGGTGGTTGGGTCGCGGCGTGCCGGCAAGACGTTCCGGACGTACCAGTATATCCGGGAGTTGGTTAGCCGTGGCGTGTCGCGGCAGAATATTTGTCGGATACAGTTCCATGATCCCAGGCTCAGGACCTTATCCGCCTCCGAATTGTCACTGATTGACACGGCCTTTTTCGCATTGTTCCCCGATAAACGCGGGCGGGAGGAGGTCTTCTTCGTGTTTGATGAGATCCATCGGATTGAAGGCTGGGAGGACTACGTCCTCTATCTTCTCGATGATCCTAGAAACAAGGTCCTGATCACCGGCTCAACGTCGAAACTGCTTAAAGGGGATATTGCCTCCGGCCTGCGGGGAAAGAATTTCTCCCGCGAATTGCTTCCCTTCTCGTTCAGGGAGTTTGCCCGGCACTATCAAGTCGAACCGGATATGATTTCGACGGGAGGCGTGACGCGCCTGATCCAGTTGCTGCAGCGATATATCCGGCAGGGTGGGTTCCCGGGACTGCTTGACCTTGCCCCGGAATTGCACCGGGATCTTCTGGAGAGTTACTGGGATACCATGGTGCTTCGGGACATCATTGAAGCCCATCCTGATGACAACATCAACATTGTGACGTTTTCGAGGTTCTCTCAAGCCCTGATGGCCAGGACGGCCTGTCCGGTAACAGTGAATAAGATCATCGTCAACCTGCGGCAGGATGGCGTCAGGTTTTCAGCCGAAACGCTGTACAAGTACATGCACTATCTGCAGGAAGCCTACATGTTGTTTTCGGTTGAATTCTTCTCCCCGTCGGAGAGGGTTCGAAGTCAGAACTACCGGAAAGTTTACGCGGTGGACTGGGCGTTGGCCGACGCCATCGTTCCGGCTGAGGGCGTTGACCCGACCCGGCAGCTTGAGAATCTTGTTTACCTGGAGTTACGACGAAGGGGCTATGGACTTTCGTACTATCGCACGCAACAGGGCCACGAAGTGGATTTTGTAGCAGTGAGAAAGAAGGGTCCTTCCGTTGACAGGGAGCTCTACCAGGTGTGCTATACACTTGAGGATCCCGAAGTGCGGAAGCGCGAGTTCCGGTCGCTCACCCAGTCTGCTGCCCACCTGAAGGCAACCCGGAGCCAAATCATCACATTCAACGACGAAGAGACGATCACCGTTGACGGTCTCAGCGTGGATGTCGTTCCTGCCTGGAAGTGGCTGCTGAAGCCCCTCGCCTAAACCACTGGCGTTTCACGCTCAGTGCGCCGCCCTGGAAAGCCCCGAAAACGCATCGGGTTCCAGTAGCCCCCGAAATTCCTTGCCCGAGCCTTGCCCTTTCTTTATACAACCTCGAATGAAATTTCTACTGGTCAGGCCACCGGTTTTTCTCCGGGTAGCGGAACGGTTTCATGCGTTCCTCCATCTGGAGCCGCTTGACCTTGAAATCGTCGCGGCCGGAATCGGGCCCGGTCATGAAATCCAGATTCTCGACCTGACCCTTAACCAGCGCTCGGCCATGTCCGATTTCGAATCGGTCTTGAAAACGTTCGCCCCCGATGTCGTCGGGTTCGGCGGTTATTCCAACCAGGCCGGCAATATCAAGATGCTCGCCCGGCTCGCCAAACAGATCCAGCCCGGCGTTAAAACCGTCGTGGGCGGTATTCATGCCACCATTGTCCCCGAGGATTTCCAGCTGCCTGGCACCATCGACTGGGTTGTCCGCGGCGAAGGCTCGACGGCCATCCGGGAACTGATCACCCACTGGGAAGCCGGAACCGCCGTCCCGGAAAGCGACCGGATTCTCCCCACCGAGAGCCCCAACTATGCCGCCCTCGCGGCCATGCCGCCGCCCGCCCTCCCGGAATACGATTCCCTGCCCTGGCCGCGCCGTGACCTGGTGGATCGATCCCGTTATTTCTGCGTCTGGGCCGGCGCCCGTGACGAGCGCGTTAAAACCCTCTTCCCGCGCGTCGCCACCCTGCGCACCAGCACCGGCTGCCCGCATCGCTGCAATTTCTGCGTGGTCCACTACCTTGCCAATGGAAAATATCTGCAGCGAATCCCCGAGGATGTCGTCGCGGAAATTGAGGCCGTCCCCGAAACTCACATTTATTTCGTGGACGATGAGATGTTCATCAACGCAAAGCGGGCGGAGGCCATCGGTCGGCTCCTGCTGGAGAAGGGCATTCGAAAACGCTACATCAGCTGGGCTCGAAGCGACACGATCTGCAAGCATCCCGATCTTTTCAAACTCTGGAAGCAGGCCGGACTGGAAGTGGTCTATGTCGGCCTCGAGTCGCTGGAAAGCAAGACCCTCACGGATTACAACAAGGGGGTCCAGCCCGACACCAACCGGCGCGCCATCGAAATCCTGCGGGAGCTGGACATCATTCTCCACGCCGCCCTTATGGTGAATCCGGACTTCACGGCGGAAGACTTCGTCCGGCTTCGCAACAGCCTGAAGGAAGTGGCTCCAGCGGAAATCTCCTTTACTGTCTTCTCCCCGCCGCCAGGCACCCCGCTCTGGAACCAGCACAAGGATCGCTTCATCTGCAAGGATCCCCACGCCTTCTATGACTGCATGCACACCATTCTTCCAACCAAACTTCCGCTAAAAACCTTTTACCGCTATTTCTCGCTCTTGTACCTCTTTGGATTCCGCCACAATCCCTGGCGAAGCCGCCGCATCAAGGCGCCCCTCCGGGATTTGGTGCGGCTTTTCATCTCAGGCGCCCGCTGCGGCCATGCGTTGAAAACGATCTACAAGGAGTACGACCGATCACAGTGGTGAACAAACTCCTTCTGGTCCATCCCCTGGGATATCGGGCCGACGCAGCCGGGTCCGACATCGCCCGGCTCGCGAACATCATGCCGCCCATCGGCCTCGCCGGGCTTGCCGCCTGGCTGGATCGGAAAGGGTTCCAGACCTCTCTGGTTGACTGTTATGCCAAGCCGAACGCCCTGTCGCATATCCGGCAAATTCTTCAGGACCAAAAACCGGATTTCCTGGGGCTCAGTTGCACCACCTCCAGCTTCAGAGACGGTGTCCGCCTTGCCGAACTGGCAAAATCCATCCGGCCCTCCATCAAAACAGTAGTGGGCGGCCCCCATGTTTCGGCGCTGAAAGCCAAATCGCTCGCCGGATATCCCGCTCTGGATTTCGGAGTAGTCGGCGAAGGAGAGGAAACCCTCGGGGAACTGGCCGCAGGCGGCTGGGAACAACCGGGCGCCGTCCAGGGCCTGGTCTGGCGCGAGCCCGACGGCACCCCGGTCTTTAACGGGTACCGGGATCATCAACTCGTTCTCGATGAACTTCCTTTCCCGGCCTATGAGAAACTTGACGGATATCCCTCCGCCTATACCCTGCCGATTTTCAACTACCCGCGCGTCCCGAATGCGAGCTGCGTCTCCAGCCGCGGCTGTCCCTACGCCTGCACCTACTGCGACCGGTCTGTTTTCGGACGCAGTTTCCGTTTCAATTCCGCCGACTATATGGTGGCGCACGTCCGCCATCTCCAGGAGCGGTTCGGAACCCGGCACATCAACTTCTATGATGACCAGTTCACCTTCAACCGGAAACGGGTTGAGGCCTTCTCCAGCCAGCTCATCGACCACCCGCTGGGCGTCACCTACAACTGCGCCGCGCGCGCCGAACACCTGGACGAGGATCTGTTGCGCCTGATGAAAGCCTCCGGCTGCTGGATGATCAGCCTGGGCATCGAAACAGGTGACCCTGAGCTTCTCGCCCAACACCGGCAACGATCCGACCTGGATCTTCTCGCTGAGCGTATCCGGATGATCAAACGCGCCGGAATCCGGGTCAAGGGACTCCTCATGATGGGGCTCCCTGGAGAATCGGAAACGAGTGTCCGGCGCAGCATGAAGTATGTGTACTCCCTTCCCATTGATGATTTCAACCTGACCAAGTTCACCCCGTTCCCCGGCTCGCCGATCTATGAGACCATCCGGGATCAGGGCGAATTCGACGAGACCTGGGAGAAGATGGATTGCATGCACTTCCTGTTCATCCCGAAAGGCATGACCCGCCCCCAGCTCGAGACGCTCTTCAGGGAATTCTACCGCCGCCATTTCATGCGGGCCCGGGTACTCTGGGATTACACCACCATGATCTGGCGTTCACCCGACAGTTGGCGCCGATTCTGGTTGAGCGCAGGCCGCTTCCTGAAATATGCCTTCGGAAACCGCCGTCTGGGTGAAAAAGAAGACCTCCCGTAAGGGATAAAATCTGTTCCCGAAACAGGAACAGAAAATAACGAGCATCGAATGTGCATCTCGTTATGCACAAGCAGATTACACCGTTTATTTCCGTTTCCGTTTTGGCCACATGACGGCGAATAGGGTATCTTTTTCGCAATGACGGAGAAGGCACTATATTCTGAACCGCTCCAAACGTTACGAAACTGGCTTCGAACAAGCCGGAAAGCCCGGAATATTCCCATGCGTACCCTGGCCGCCCGTTTGAAGGTCTCCCACTCCTGGGTTGCCAAAACCGAAAACGGAGAACGCAGGCTTGATCTGTTGGAATTTATCAATCTCTGCATGGCCATCGGGCTTGATCCCCACACAGGACTCGACCTGCTCATCACCAGCCACTCCTCACGACAACGCCCGCGTCAGGACTATTTTCTGGCCGCCGAGCCCCCGCCAAAATACGGGGCTAAAAAGAAGGCCTGACGGCAATAAATCCCGCCCTGGGAAGAGGCGGATAGAAGTAATACAATCCGTGCCCGAAGGGTTGCCGGATGACAAATCCTTCCTCCTCAAGAAGCACCCTGATCTCCTTCGCCGTGCGCATGTGAATCACGGAAACCCCCACCCTGAGCAGTTTGAGGTTCCAGACATTCATGAAGCCAAAACGGGAGGGAATCGCCTCCCACACGCAAAACCGTCCGCCCGGCTTCAACACACGTTTCGCCTCACGAATCATGTCGCGCAACCGGGCATCGGACAAATGCTTGACCACATAGCCACTGAGAACAACATCAAGGGTCGCGTCGTCATACGGCAACTTGGTGGCGATTCCCTCCGTCACCCGGATATCCTTCTCCAGTCTCCGCTGGCGGATCTCCTCCCGGGCCCGTTGAACCATCAGCGATGAGTTATCCAGTCCTTCCCATCCCGACGCCCCCCCGGGCACCCCTCCGAGTTTACGGCGCAAATAAAGCAAAACTCCCCCATAGCCACAACCAATGTCCAGAATTCTGTCGGACGGTGAAATCCCCGCCGCCTGCGGCAGTGTACTGATCGGGGTATTCAACCAGAGGATCCGCCGGGGCGAAAACCAGAACCGCACCCAACGTGCACTCAGGCTGTTGCGGGATAACCAGCGATCATATTCGCAGGCCGTAAACCGTTGCTCATCACAGTGCGGAATGAAGGGAGGGGACTCCATTAGTATCGCCTGATCTTTCCGCTTGCAGTCCGCTTCAAGGCCCCGACAAACCAGATCTCCTTGGGAACCTTATGTGCAGGCAGCCGCTCAAAACAGAACCGCCTGATTTCGGAGGAGTCCGGGTTCCCGGCATCCGGCTTCAGCACCACCTCCACCACCGGCATCTGGCCAAACAACGGATGCGGCACTCCCGTTACACGGCACTCCTGTACCGCCGGGTGCAACGCCACAACGACTTCCACCTCATGGGGAAAAATCTTCATGCCGACAAAGTTGATGACATTCTTCTCGCGCCCCAGGAGCGTCAGGCAGCCCTGCCCGTCCAGCCGTCCAACATCCCCGGTGTTAAACCAGCCCTCTTCCAGAGCCTCCTTCCGGATTTTCCAGGGCGACACATAGGCATCGAACAGGCCGGGCCCGCGGATCAAAACCCGCCCCACACCCTCGGCATCCGGAGCCACAATCCTGACCTCATACCCAGGCTGCGCGCGCCCCACAGCACCCGGAATGGCACCCGGCCCGGCGTTGATAAAAGGCAGCCCCACCTCGATGATCCCGTACGCCTCTGTGAGACCAAACCCGAACTTTTCGCGGAAGGCAGCCGCCGTTTCATCCGAAAGTTTCATCGCTGTTGAAACCGCCAGACGCGTTAGGGCCAGACACTCTGACGAAACCAGCGGCGAGGTGGCCAGCACATGGAAATGGAAGGGAGCGGCGTAAAAAACCGTGCCGTGCCGGTTCCGGGCGGCCTCCAGAAAGGATTCCGGAAAGGGCTGTCTACAGATTACCACCGTCGCTCCGCGCCGTAAATACAGCAGAATGGTGACCACAAAATGAAAACTCATCGAAAGCACCCAAATGACCGTGTCATGGGACGTGATCCCGAGTCCCTGGTTCGCCGCCTCCGTTCGCTCCAGAAGGGTCTGGTGCGACAGAAGGACTCCCTTGCTGTCGCCCGTGGTGCCGGAGGAGAATCGAATGAAGGCCGGATTCATGGCGGCATACTCCGGAGGAAATTCGTCACGCGCCGAACACCGGCGCAGTGAAAACGTGCGGGTCACAAATCCACAAGGCTCCAACCGATCCCCACCCGCCCCGGGATCAACGGACGATTCCACCATCAGGAAATTGGCATCCATTCGATCCAGCACCGTCTTCACTTCGTCGCCCATCAGGGAAGGCGAAACCGGAACGATCACGGCGCCCCGTTGGAGCAGAGCCAGGCTCCCCACAACATAATCGGCGCAGTCCTCACACAGGAATGCCACCCGATCCAGCGGCCGGATCCCGCGACCGGCAAGCGCCTGCTCCACCTGATCCACCGCCCGGAATAACTGGTCGTAAGACAACTCGATGTCACCATCAACCAGGGCGGCCTTCGTCATGAACGAAGCCACCTCACCCCGGATCACATCAACTATATTGCAGGAGAGGGAAGGCTGAAGGGGGAAGGCTGAAGACTGAAGGGGGAAGGGGGCCGATTGCTTCAGATTGTCTTCTTTGTTTTCCACAAATTTCATTCTTCAGTCATCCTAACGCAACGATTGAATCAATCCATTCAGCACTTTCTCGCACTCAACCACTTTGGTTTCCATCTTGGAGGAAACCTCGTTCATCAAAAAGCCAAGCCGCCTTGCCAAAGTCGCTTGATAATGCAACTCCCTCACCGATCCAAAGGCAATATAGAGAAAACGAAGATAATCAGCCTGAGTATCACGCGCGCAACCTTCAACAATATTGGAGGGCACAGAAACCGCAGCCCGCCTCATTTGTGATGTCAGCCCATAAATCTCTTCCCTCGGGAAACCCATCGTGACCTTATACACCAACAGGGCAATTTCATCTGCCAACTCAAATGCACGAAGTTTTGTGTGGTCACGCATCCTTCCCTCTTTCCCCTTCAGTCTTCAGCCTTCCTCCTTCAGTCTTCAGCCTTCCCCCTTCAGCCTTCAGCCTTCCCCCTTCAGCCTTCATCCTTCCCCCTTCAGTCTCCCCTGCGGCTTCCCGCCCGGCGGCTTCGCCCAGCGCCATACAGGTTCCCATTACCCGGGTTGCCGCCAAAGCCTCATGCGTAGCCGAAATGCAGCGTCCTGCACAGAACAAATTACTGGCTGCCGCCGCTTTCAGACACCGTAAAGGAATCTCGCACACCCCGCCGGATTCAGGATAACGATAGGTCGGCCCACGCTCCGGATCCCACAACTCAATGGGCCAGGCGCTTCGCGCCACGGCATCCGGGAACCGGCGTGACGCCAGTATATCCGCTTCCGTTAACGTGTAGTGCCCCTTGAGCCGGCGCCCTTCCCGCTCCAGAACCTCTGCCGAACGGTTCACAATTCTGGCGGCCCGAAACGCGGGCAGCACTTCCCTCAGGTAATCGTGAAGCTGCGTGACCGTCTGTGCGGCCGCCTCTTCCGTCGTTCCGGAGGGCACACTCAATTTGCAATCGCCCTCATCACGGCCCTCACCGGGGAAAAAGGTTGTGAACCGCAGCCAGAAAGGAAGCGCCCCTGATTCCACGCCCTGGCGAATGGCATAGGGAACCTTGATGGGAAGCATTTCATCCGTGCCCGCCATTCCGGCAAACTGGAGAACAAGTCCGGCAAGCTGACGCCCGTCCACCGGCATGGCTTCGTGAAGCGAGGGATGGCACCCTATGATCACACCATCGCCGGAACAGTCCACCACCCGCTCCGCATGAATCTCAGCCGGCCCGGCCGTGACCGATTGAATCCGGCCGCCTTCAAACCGGGCGCCTTGGATTTCTGTCCCAAATAGAACTCGCAGGCGTTTCTCCGCCTGAATCAACTCAGCGTACACGATCCGGAGTTGGTCGGGGAGATAGGGAAGCACCTCCACTTTGCCCAGCCGGATCGGACGCCGGGTGGGCGACAAGATCGCCAGCCGGTCGCAAATTTCCCGAACCAGTCCGCCATTGACCAGCGACTCGCTTGACGCCGGCCCGCCTGTTCCCCCGAGCGGATAGAGTCCGCACAGGGTTCGATGCAACCCGACCACGCCCGCGCCACCCGGGAACGCCCGCTTCTCGATCAGAAGCGTGTCTGCTCCGGCCCTTGCCGAAGCCAGGGCCGCCGGAACACCGGCCACTCCCCCTCCCACCACTAATACATCACATTGGAACTTCATGGTTATAAAAGCCGCCGCACCGCTTCACGGAACGCCCGGATATCCTCATCGTCCAACATCCCGTCCACATAGGCGAGCACCGCATTCATTTTGGGTCCAAACTGATTGATGAAGAATCCGAGGCCCGGCGGCACGGGAACCAGGGGCATATGAATCAGGTTCACCAGTTCAGCCTCTCCAAACCGGTCGAATGGATATCCGCTTTTCCCGACACAGGTGAACCCCAGCGAGGCAAACTCCCCGCGCAGCGGCCTGAGCATGCCCCGGCTCAACAGCGAAAGCGGCGCCAGCCTCATCAGCATGCTGGACTCATAAAGCGCCTTGGGAAATCCACTCTTAACCTGCTCATACATCTGGGATCGAAGCAGGCTCAACACCTTCGATCGGTCACCGGCCAGGGCCTTTGGAATTTGGAAAAAAAGAAAGGACAGGTGATTAAAAAAAAGACGGGCACAGGCGGTGTCGGGCGTTCGCAGGTCAACCGAGACCGACACCACGAAGTCATCCCCTGCCGCGCCATGCCGGGCGAAGGCGGGAGCAAGCGCCTCGAGGGAGACCGCCAGGGTGTAGGGCAGGAACATCAGAAAGCCCGCCTCGCGACTGGCCCGCTCGGCGATGGCACGCGATTCAGCGGCATCAAACTCCATGACGACAAACTTGATGCGCCTCCCCGTCAGGGGCGCAGGACGGGCGAGCACACACAGTGTCGTCTCCGCAAATTTCCGAACCATCCGGATCAACTGCTTCCCGGCCTCGAACTTCTGCATCCAGTCACGAAGGTGGGCGGGCTCCTTCAATGAAATCGCATCAATCCGGGCCTGACAATCCTCGCCCGTCAGCCACCGGTGAAACAGGTCGAGAAACGCCTCCGCCCCGGTTGCATCGAATAATCGGTGATCGAACTGGACGGCGAGAACGTGCCGGGTTTCAGTGATATGAAACACCCGCACCGCCAGGTGAATCCGGCTCTTTGGAAACCGGGTATTGGCGCTTTGCTCCAGGGCCGCTGAAAGGGCGTCCTCCTCAATCTGGAAAAATTCCAGAATCAGAGGAACCGACTGCGAGGGAGGCGGCATCTTCCAGTACGGCGCTCCCGTCCAGTCCCGCGCGGGATGTCCGCCCAGAACCGGAAACTGCTGCACAAAGGATTCAGCCTCCCGCCTGAAGCGGTCATCGTCAAAAGCCCCCTTGAGTTCGAGGACAACCTGGAAGGCGTTACCGCCGCCCGTGGCACGGTGGCTCATGTGATCCAGTGCCCCGATCATCCAGTCAATCCCGGTCAAGTAGCGTCGGTTTTGAACGTAGGGCAGATTGACCTTCATCCCTGAAGGCCTTTGCTAATGCGGGAGGCAAGGGCATGAATTGTTTCGAAATCCTCACGGGTGAGGCCCGATTCGATCAGGCGCAACTTGAACACCTTCTCGATCACCACCAGAAGCTCCACGAATCCCATCGAATCCACGCCCAACGAGGGAAGCGACACCCCGGGCGAAATAGAGGCGGGCTCCTTGCACAGAATGATCGCGACTTCCCGGATCAACCTCTGCTCGACCCCCGCCAGTGATGTGTCGTCGTTTAACATAGGCCGGAATTTATATCGCAAGACAGAATCACTGTCCATTGAGGAGTAATCCGCCCTCAGGGCAGACGCATCAGAATTCATGTCAGAACGCGTACCAGAATGAACAAAATTTACGGAATTATGAGGAGGCTCGATACCGCAAAACCATCTTGCCATTCTGGACATTCTGTCAAAACTCTTCGGCTCCCTGTTGACCGAGACAATCTCGTTTACCAACCTTATTGGTCATATAACCCTAGAAAGCGCTGCCGTGAAGTCCACCGCCAGCATCACGCCCGCCGCCATGATCACAAGCCATCCCGTCACCAG